>JAJYNP010000173.1 GCA_021786265.1 Chloroflexota bacterium | reverse complement strand
TCACCGGCTTCGCCACCTACGTCCTCGACCCGGAGGACCCATTCCCGGCGGGCTTCACCGTGGGCGACATCTGGGGCGCCGGCACGGCGATCCAAGCACCGGACCGGGGCGGTGCGTCGGGCACGAGCGGCGGTACGGCCGGAGCCTGACGCGCCGTGCTGGTCATCCCGGCCCAGCGGCTCCGCGAGCTCGTCCCGGTTCGCACGGCCATCGACGCGGTGCGTGACGGCTTCATCGCCGGCTCGTCGGGCGACATCGAGCAGCCGTCGCGGCTGGTCCTGGAGGGCGGACAGGCGCTTGCGATGCTGGCCGCGGACCGCCGGGGCATCGGCACGGTCCTGAAGGCGGTGACGGTGCGGCGCCAGAACGCCGCGCGAGGCCTGCCGGTGGTGCAGGCGGTAGTGGTCTGGTTCGACGGGGACACGGGCACGCCCGAGGCACTCATCGATGGCACCACGCTCACGGCGCTCCGAACCGGTGCGGCGTCGGGCGTGGCCACGGACCTGCTCGCGCCGCCCGAGGCCGGGGTGCTGGCGATGATCGGCGCCGGCGGGCAGGCGCCCGACCAGGTCCGGGCGGTGTGCGCGGTACGGCCGATCTGCGAGGTGCGCGTCGCATCGAGGAACCCCGCGCACGCGGCCTCCCTGGCAGCGCGGCTGGCCGCGGAGCTGGAGCCCGTTCGAGTCGTCGCCACGAGCGTGGCCGGCGCGATCGCCGGCGCGGACGTGGTGTGCACCGCGACCACCGCCACGGAGCCGCTCTTCGCGGCCCGGGACCTCGCGCCGACCGTGCACGTCAACGCGGTCGGGGCCTACACCGAGACGATGTGCGAGCTCCCGGCCGAGCTGCTCGCCGGAGCCTCCGTGGTCGCCGTCGACCGGATCGAGGCAGCGATGGCCGAGGCGGGCGACCTGATCCAGGCGATCCGCCGGGGTCTCCTGCGACCCGATCGACTGGTCGAGATCGGCGCGCTCCTGGCGCGACCGACCGCGCCGCCGGGTGGGCGCACCGTGTTCAAGTCGGTGGGCGTCGCGGCCCAGGACTGGGCCCTGGCCCGGATCGCGGTCGAACGCGCACGGGCACAGGGGACGGGCGCACGATCAGGACAGCAGGGCGATCAGCTCTCCGGCCAGCCCGAGTGACTCGGGTGTCATGAGCGTCGGGTTCCGGAAGATGAAGCCCATGAAGCCGGCGTCCATGTAAGGCCGCAGGCCGTCTGCCGCCTGCGTGGGGGTCACGGCCGCCGAGGCCGCCCGGCGGGCCGGGGCCAGGCGATCCAGCGTGGCCTGCGCCTCCCGTTCGTGGTTCACCAGCACGAACGGCGCCATGACCGTGCGGAGGATCGTCGAGGGATCGCGGCCCTCCGCCTCGCAGTGCTCCTGGAGCACCTCGGTCTTGTGGCGGAGCTCGTCGAGCGTGCCGAACCAGTTCGTCATGTCGGCGTATCGGGCGGCCAGGCGCAGCGTCCTCCGCTCACCGCCCCCACCGACCAGGATCTTCGGGCCGCCCGCCTGGATCGGGCGCGGGCTGTTCAGCGCCTCCTCGATCCGGTAGTGCCGGCCCTCGAAGCTCGGTCGCTCCTGGGTGAACATCAGCCGGCAGATCGCCAGCGCCTCATCGAGGCGATCCATCCGCTCGCGGATCGGCGGCAGCTCGAAGCCGTACCCGCGGTGCTCGGACTCGTTCCAGCCGGCGCCGATCCCGAGCACCGCCCTCCCGCCCGAGACGACGTCGAGCGTGGTCACCATCTTGGCCAGCAGCGCGGGATTGCGGTACGTCACGCCGGTCACCATCGTCCCGAGCCGGACACGGCGCGTCCGCGCGGCAATCGCACCGAGCGTCGTGTACGCCTCGAGCATCGCCTCATCCTCGGCCCCGACGTTCCCGATCTGGTAGAAGTGGTCCATCACGGTGACCATGTCGAACCCCGCCGACTCGGCCGCCTGCACGAGCTCGACCAGCCGGTCGAACAGCCGCTCGCCCGGCACGCCGGGGTACGTGAAGCTGGGCATGTGGTAGCCGAAGAAAGGACGCATGCCTGGCGGGCCTCCTGCGCATGGTGACGGTGGCGCGGCCGCCCGAGGGGGCACGCCGGCGATCGGCGCACGTGCCGGGACGGGGTGAGCCCGCACCCACGGACGATACCGCAGCCGGCGGGCGCCATCATCCGGCGGCGGTCGGCAGCAGCCGCCAGGACCAGCGATGCGTTCCCGGGCCCACCAGGTACTCCGGCAGCGTGTCCGGGCCGCAGCTCGCAGTGCCCAGGCCTCTGTGGGCCGCGTCCAGGTGCACGACCGTCTCCGGCCGCTGCACGACGTCCACGTCGTGGGTGGCCGCCGCCAGGTCCGCGGCGCGAACATGCGTCACGGAGACCTGCCGGGGCCGGTCGAGCGCGATCTCGACCCCCCGGCCCGCGCCGTCGTCGAGCCGGAGCCAGCGCACGCCGGCGCGCCCGCCGTTCTCCTGGGGTCGGACGTACGGCACGTACTGCTCCGTCACGGTGGAACGCCAGCGGCCGACCGCGCCTCCCCGGCGGCGGTCCGGGTACGTCTCGTGCGGCCCGGTGCCGAACCACTCGAGCCGCTCCAGGCCCGGCACGATCTCGAGCACCGTCCCGATCCGGGGGAGATCGGCCAGCTCCGCGGGGATCGAGACCTCCTCGTCCATCTCCAGACCGCCTCCCGCCAGGCTCCGCAGCGTCTGCCGGTGCGAGACGGCGTGACCGGCGCCGGTGCGGTACTCGGCCTCCACCACCGCCGCGCCGTCCCGCCGGTCGATGGAGACCAGTCGCCGCTCCAGCCGGTCGAGCCCCCACGCCTGCCAGAGCGCCGCCATGCCCCCGATCCGGTCGTTGTCGGTCGGGGCCCGCCACAGCGAGAGCGCCGGCGGGCTGGCCAGGAGCGGGTGCAGCAGGAACCCCCGGTCGTCAAGGTCGACCGGGCGACCGTCGGGGTCCGCCGAAGCACGGCGCGGCCCGGCCTCGTCCAGCGGCACCTGGGCCCAGCAGACCTCGAATCCCTCCGGCGCCCAGCGCTCCGGCCCCGCGGTGACGAAGCGGATCGTCAGCCAGCGCTCCCGTCCGGGCACCGGCCGCGGCGGGTTCCACCCGGACAGCATGAACGTGGCGCTCGCGCCCGGAGCGACCGCCGGCAGTTCGAGCGGGCCACCGGCCACCGGGTCGCCGTCGATCGAGAGCTCCCAGCGCGCGCGCAGCCACCGGAGGTCGCGGACGTCCTGGCGGTTGTGCAGCTCGATCCGTCCCGTCCTCAGGCCGTCCGCCGTCGCCGCGACCCGCACCGGCGCGGCGAGCTGCCGGTGCTCCCAGAGGGCGGGCTTGGGCGTGCGGTCGGGGAAGACCACGCCGTCCAGGCAGAAGTTGCCGTCGTTGGGCACGTCGCCGAAGTCGCCACCGTAGGCCCAGCGGCGGCGGCCGTCCGGCAGTTGCTGCACGAGGCCGTGGTCCCACCACTCCCAGATGAACCCGCCCTGCAACCCGGGCGTCCGCTCGATGGCATCCCAGTAGTCGGCGAGCGTCCCATTGCTGTTGCCCATGGCATGCGAGTACTCGCAGATGATCAGCGGGTGGCGCTGCCGTCCCGACGCGGCATGATCCACGATCGCGGAGATCGGCGGGTACATGGGGCACGTGATGTCGCTCACGTCCTGGTCGCTCGACCAGTCGTAGCGGATCGCACCCTCGTAGTGGAGGGGGCGGCTGGGGTCGTACCGGCGGACCCATGCGGCAGCGGCCTCGTGGTTCGCGCCGTATCCCGACTCGTTGCCCAGCGACCACAGGATCACCGACGGGTGGTTCTTGTCCCGGAGCACCATGCGCGACACCCGGTCCACCCAGGCGCCGAGGTACCGCGGGTCGTCGCACAGCGCACCGTAGAACGCGTGCGCCTCGATGTCCGCCTCGGCGATCACGTACAGCCCGTACTCGTCGCAGAGATCGAGGAGCGCCGGGTCGTTCGGGTAGTGGGACGTGCGCAGCGCATTGAACCCGAACCGCTTCATCTGCACCACGTCGGCGCGCATGTCCTGCTCGGAGACCACGCGCCCGGTGTTCCGGTCGAAGTCGTGGCGGTTGATCCCGCGGAGGAGCACCGGCCTGCCGTTCAGCAGCAGTTCCAGCCCCCGCACCTCGACGCGCCGGAACCCGATGCGGAGGGCGGCCTCCTCGACCACATCTCCCTCGGGCGAGCGCAGGGCGACCGTCAGCGGGTGCAGCCGCGGCGTCTCCGGCGACCACGCCTCCACGTGGGGCACCTCCACGTGGAGGTCGACCCTGCCGTCCGGCGGCAGGACCTGCTGCGCGTACAGGGCGGGCCACACCTCCTCCCGCTCCGTGTCCGTGAGCGGCGAGCCGGCGGCCCGGCGGCTCACCAGTGCCTGGCGGTACACGTGCGGCGCCGCCAGGTCGGCCCGGCTTTCGTGGCCCTCGGCGCCGTGATCGCCGACGGGAACCTCGGCGCGCAGCGGCGCGTCCACCCCCGCGAGCCGCGCCTCCACGCTCCAGCCGCGCTCCGGTTCCCCGGCGAACCCGACGTCGACCTGCAGGTCCAGCGTGCCCGTCGCCAGGTCCCCGGTCAGGCCGGCGATGGCGCGGATGTCCCCCAGGTACACCTGGCCGGTGGCGTACAGGTACACGGAGCGGGTGATCCCGCCATGCCACCACTGGTCCTGATCCTCGACGTAGCTGGCGTCGGACCACTTGACCACGCGCAGCCTGACCACGTTCGCGCCGGGGCGCACGACGCCGGTCAGGTCGAACTCGGCGGCAAGGTGCGAGTCCTTGCTGATGCCGATGTCGCGCCCGTTGACGTGGGCGATCAGCACGCTCTCGGCTGCGCCCACGTGGAGCACCACGCGACGGCCGACCCACGCCTCCGGCAGGTCGAACTCGCGCTCGTACACGCCCGTGGGGTTCCGCTCCGGGACCTGCGGCGGCGCCTGGTCGAAGGGCATCGCCACGTTCGTGTAGTGGGGCAGGTCATCGAACCCCTGCATGGTCCAGCAGCCCGGCACATCGACCTCGGCCCACGTCTCGCCCGGCTCGTCGCCGGCGTGCTCGAGCAGCTGAAAGCGCCAGCGGCCGTCGAGGGAGAGCCGCCCGAGGTGGGGCACGCCGTGCATGGGCAGCCGGTTGAGGCTGGTGAGCGCCGGGTTCGTCCAGGGTGACAACGTCGCGTCCATGAGGTGAGCCTACCGCGCCCGGCCGGGCCCGGAGCGGGCGGGCTGCCGCCAGCCGACCGCCAGCCGACCGCCAGGGCGCCCGCCTCGGTAGACTCCTCCAATGAGTGCGACCCTCCCCGACCCCACCCCGGCATCGCTCGACGACGAAGCGCTCCGAGCGGCGTTCGGCACGCTGGACCTGGCCCAGTCGTCCGGGCACGGCGACATGGACCCCGAGACGTTCCGCCGGTCGGCCCACGCGGTGGCCGACCTGATGGCCGACTATCTCGCCGGCGTGGAGCGCTTCCCGGTGCTGCCGGACGTCGAACCGGGTGAACTGCGCGCGCTCTTCCCCGCCGCGCCTCCCGAGCGTCCGGAGCCCCTTGGCGACGTGCTGGCCGACTACCGGGCGCTGGTCGAGCCGAACGTCACGCACTGGCAGCACCCGGCGTTCTTCGCCTACTTCGCCAGCAGCGGCTCCGCGCCGGGCATCCTCGGTGAGATGCTGATGGCGACGCTCGTGGGGAACGCCATGCTCTGGCGGACCTCGCCCGTCGCGACCGAGCTCGAGGAAGTCACCATCGGATGGCTGCGGCAGGGGCTCGGGCTGCCCGGCACCTTCGACGGATTCTTCACGGACACCGCCTCGACGAGCAGCCTCATCGGGCTCGCCGGCGCGCGCCAGGCCGTCGGCGGCACCGATGCCTCGGCCGACGGGCTGGCCGGTCACCCCGCCCTGCGCATCTATGCCTCGACCGAGGCGCACAGCTCCATCGAGAAGGCGGCCATGACGCTCGGCATCGGGCGGGCCGGGACCCGCCGGATCGCGGTCGACGGCGCGTACCGCATGGACGTCGCGGCGCTGGAGGCGGCGATCCGCGAGGACCGCGCCGCGGGGCACGTGCCCTGCGCGGTGGTGGCGACCATCGGGACCACCGGCCCCACGTCGATCGACCCGACGCCGGCCATCGCAGACGTCGCCGAGCGCGAGGGGCTGTGGCTGCACGTGGACGCCGCGTACGCGGGCGCGACCGCGCTGCTCCCCGAATACCGCGAGCCGTTCGCCGGATGGGAGCGCGCGGATTCGATCGTGGTGAACCCGCACAAGTGGCTCTTCACGCCGCTGGACGCCTCGCTGTTCCTGACGCGCCGTCCCGAGGTCGTGCGTGCCGCGTTCAGCCTGGTGCCCGAGTACCTCCGGACGCTCGACCGGGAGCGCGCGGTGCACGACTTCAACGAGTACACCCCGCAGCTCGGGCGGCGTTTCCGCGCCCTGAAGATGTGGATGCTGCTCCGCTACTTCGGGCTGGAGGGGATGCGAACCAGGTTGCGCGAGCATCTCGATCTGGCGCAGCAGTTCACCCGGTGGGTCGATGACGAACCGGATGCGGAACGTCTGGCACCGGTTCCGTTCTCCACGGTGTGTTTCCGCTGGCGGCCACGGCGGTTCGCGGGCCGCGAGGAGGAGCCGGAGGTACGCGCCGAGCTCGACCGGATGAACACGGCGCTCCTCGAGGCCGTCAACCGCGAGGGGCTCGTCTTCCTCTCGCACACGCGGCTGTTCGACCGGATGACGCTGCGGCTGGCGATCGGCAGCGTCCGCACCGAGGCGCGCCATGTCGCGCTCGCCTGGGAACGCGTGCGGGCGCACGCCGCGCGCCTGGACGGAGAGGGCGGCGCGCCGATTCCGGTCCCGCAATAGACTCGACGCGTGGATCTCGCCTCGACCGCGTCCCGGCGCGACCTTCCGGGCTCCGGCATCCGCGTGTCGGCCCTGCGGTGGGCGCCCGACACGGGAGACATCGAGCCCCCGCCGATCCTGCTGCACCACGGCCTGGCGTCGTCGGCGGGGTTCTGGGGGCCCGTGGCATCCCGGCTGGCGGCCGGCATCCCCTCCGGGGCATGCCGCGACGTGGTGGCGCTCGACGCGCGCGGCCACGGCGAGAGCGATCGGCCCGACGACGGCTACGACTTCGCGACGATCACGACCGACCTGCACGGCGCCCTCGTCGCCCTGGGGTGGGACGGGCTCGCCGGGCCTCGTCCGGTGCTGGTGGGGCACTCGTGGGGCGGCAACGTGGTGCTCGAGTATGCCGCCCGCCACCCGGAGGTGCCGGCCGGTATCGTGCTGGTCGACGGGGGCTTCATCGAACTGCAGGCGCACATGTCGTGGGAGGAGACGGAGCAGGAGCTGGCCCCGCCCAGGCTCACCCCCATGACCTGGAGCGAGTTCTCGGCGCGGGCGTCGGGGTGGTGGAGCGCGACGGGTTGGGACGCCTCGATCGAGGCGGCCATGCGCCACAACTTCGAGGAGCTGGCCGACGGCACCATCCGCTCGCGTCTCTCCCGGGAGCGCCACATGCGGATCCTGCGGGCCATGTGGGAACAGCGACCGAGCGAGCTCTACGAGCGAGTCCGCTGCCCCGTCCTGCTGCTGCCGGCCCGCCGGGCGAACGTCGAGGGCCGCGAGCAGCGCTTCATCGAACGGAAGGAGCGCACGGTGGAGCGCGCCCAGGCGATCCTCCGGCGCGCCGGCGCGGCGGTGAGCGTGGAGTGGTTCGAGGACTCGATCCACGACGTGCCGCTCCAGCACCCGGCACGGCTGGCGGCCCGCCTCCAGGCCTTCGCGGCCACGCTCCCGGTCCGGGGGGTTCCCGCCGGCTGAGCTCCGTCCGTCCCGTCGCCCATTCGAATGGAACGTGCCGGGGCCATCGCCGCGACGAATCTCGTCGCAATGACCCGTCGGCGCGACGGAAGCCGCGGGCTGCGCCGGGAAGGCCGGTCGCCGCCTGCGCTACACTGCGGTACCCGGAACAGGGTGGCCGGCGGGGTGGACCCGCGGCCCCGAGCGCGAGGAGCGAAGCGAGCCATGGCCATCGCCACCGTCACTGACCGCAGGATGCTGATCGACGGCGAATGGGTCGAGTCGTCGGGCGGAGAGTGGATCGAGGTCCGCAACCCGGCCACCGGCGATCTGGTCGGGCGCGTGCCCTCGGGCACCCCCGCGGACGTGGATCGCGCCGTCGCCGCGGCCCGGAAGGCCTTCCGCGACGGGCGCTGGCGGGGCATGTACGGGCCCGAACGGGTCACGATCCTCGATCGCCTCGCTGACCTCATCGACACGCACGCCGGCGAGCTGGCCGAGGTCGAGACCGCCCAGACCGGGACGGCGATCAAGCTGCGCCGCGATTCCGACCTCCCGTTCGCCGCCGACAACCTCCGCTTCTTCGCCGGCGCGATCCGTCACCTCGAGGGGAAAGCCGCCGGCGAGTACAGCGGGAGCCACACCAGCCTGATCCGCCGGGAGCCCATCGGCGTGGTGGGCCAGGTCGCGCCGTGGAACTACCCGTTGATGATGGCGATCTGGAAGATCGGGCCGGCGCTGGCCGCCGGCAACAGCGTGGTGCTGAAGCCGGCCACCGCGACCCCTCTGACGACGCTGATGCTCGGCGAGCTGGCGAAGGAGGCCGGCCTGCCCGACGGCGTCCTCAACATCGTCACCGGCAGGGGAGACCTGGTGGGCGCCGCCATCGCGGCGCATCCGGACATCGACATGGTCTCTCTGACGGGCGACACCGAGACCGGCAAGAAGATCCAGGCGGCCGCCAGCGGGACACTGAAGCGCCTGCACCTCGAGCTGGGCGGCAAGGCGCCGTTCATCGTGTATGCCGACGCCGACCTGGAGGCGGCCGCCCGCGGCGCCGTGGTCGGGGGGCTGGTCAATGCCGGCCAGGACTGCACCGCCGCCACCCGGATCTATGTCCAGCGGGAGGTGTACGAGCGGTTCCTGGAGCTGCTGGTGGGCCACCTGCGCACGGTGCGGGTCGGGGATCCCCGGGATGCCAGCACCGACATGGGGAGCCTGATCAGCGAGCAGCAGCTGCAGCGGGTCCAGGGGTTCGTGGACCGGGCCCGGCAGTCGGGCGCCCGCGTGCTCGTCGGCGGTGAACGCGCAGCGGTCCCCGGGCTCACGGGCGCGTTCTTCCAGCCGACCCTGGTCGACCACGTCGAGCAGGACTCCGAGATCGTGCAGCAGGAGATCTTCGGCCCCGTCCTCACGGCGCTCCCGTTCGACACCGAGGAGGAGGCGCTGGCGAAGGCGAACGACGTGCGGTACGGGCTGGCGAGCTCGGTCTGGACCCGGGACGTCTTCCGCGCGATGCGGGCGGCACAGGCCCTGGAGTTCGGCGGCGTCTGGGTCAACGACCACCTGCCGCTCACGAGCGAGATGCCGCACGGCGGGTTCAAGCAGTCCGGCTTCGGCAAGGACCTGTCGGCGTACTCGTTCGAGGAGTACACCAACGTCAAGCACGTGATGATCGAGCTCACCGGCGAGGCCGCCAAGGGCTGGCACTACACGGTCTGGGGCGACCCGAAGTAACCGGCGGGGCGACGCGGCATAATCAGCACCAGCGCACCGCGCCGGCAGCGGCGAGCGGCCGGCGAAACGCGCCAGCTCCGGCGCGCTCGCAGCAGGAGGACCCGCGAATCGTGCCGCCCCTCTCCCAGCTCCAGCGCGTGCCCCTGGTCTACCAGGAGCGACTCGATCGCCAGGGCATCTTCACCACGGGCCTGCTGCTCGAGGTCTCGGAGACGCCCACGCGCCGCCAGTACCTGGCCGATCAGCTGGGCGCCACGACCAACGACGTCGGCGACTGGCGCGACGAGGCCACGCTCCTCAATCTCGCTCGCTTCGGGCCGCTCGAGCAGGCGATCTTCACGCAGGCCGGGGTCACGGGTATCGCACAGGTGCTGGTCCTGTCGCTCGACGAGCTGCGCGCGCGCCTTGCGCGGGCCGCACGCATCCTGGGCGTGGAGCCACCGGATGACCTGACGGTCGAGGGCTGGTGGGAACAGGCGCAGACGCTCGAGGAGGAGTAGCCGTGCCGGGCCCGCAAGCCGGCGTGGGGGTCCGGGTGGTCATCGGCGCGGGCGTCGCGCTCTCGATTCTCGGCCTCGCGGTCGTGGCGCTGCTCGATCCTCTGTACGTTCACGCCGCGCTGGACAGTGCCGGCAGTGCCGGGATCCTGGGCATGACCGCCTCGGCCACGCACAACGTGTCGGACCGGACCATGGCGGAGCTGGTCTTCGGGCCGGCCACCTTCGCGTTTCCGGCAACGCCCGGGGGGCCGCGCTTCTACGACGCGGCCGAGGCCTCGCACCTGCGCGACGCCTCGAACCTGCTGCACGCGTTCCTGGCCCTGGTGGTTCTCGGGGCCATCGCACTCATCGTGACGCTCATGCCACGGCGGCGCGATCCGGGGGCCTGGCGAGCCGTCCGAGACGGGGCCGTGGCGCTGGCGGCGGCGTTCTGTGCGATCGGCCTCTTCTTCGCCGTCGCTTTCGACACGGCCTTCACCCTGTTCCACGAGATCTTCTTCCCGCAGGGGAACTGGGAGTTCAACGTCGCGACCGAGCGCATGGTCCAGCTGTACCCCACGCCGTTCTGGGAGCTGATCACGATGACCCTGGCCGCGGTTACGCTGCTGCTGTGTGCGGCCGCGTGGTTCCTGGCGACCGCGCGCCTGCGGGTGCTGGAACGTGCGGGGGCGTCGCCGGGCGCGCGGGCCGTGACACGAGCGCCCGGTCCATGACCTCGCCGGAGAACGGCCGCATGCTGCGCCTCGAGGAGGCCCTCGAGCGCGTCCTGTCCGGCGCACGGCCGCTGCCGGTGGAGGACGCCGTCCCCGAGGATGCCGCCGGCCAGGTGCTGGCCGCCCCGGTCGTCGCCGGAACGTCGCTCCCGCCGTGGGACAACACCGCGATGGACGGGTTCGCGGTCCGCTCGGCCGACGTGGCCCGGGCGTCGGAAGCGGCACCGGTCGAGCTCCGCGTGATCGGGGAGGTCGCCGCGGGCCACG
Source organism: Chloroflexota bacterium (assembly GCA_021786265.1). The sequence continues at coordinate 80,091 of JAJYNP010000173.1, read as the reverse complement.
TGCCGGCTCGCGCCGTGGAGCCCGGGACCGCGCTGCGCATCACGACCGGCGCGATGATCCCGGCGGGGGCCGATGCCGTGGTGCCGGTGGAGGACACCGACGCGCCGGCCGGCGTGTCGGCGCTGCCGGACTCGGTGCGGGTGCGCGTTCCGGTGCAGCCGGGCGCGAACCTGCGGCGTGCCGGAGAGGACGTTCGCCTGGGCGACACGGTGCTGCAGGCCGGTCGGGTGCTCGGGCCGGCCGCGGTGGCCCTTGCCGCGGCGTGCGGGGTGGCGCACGTCGCGGTGTACCGGCGACCGAGGGTTGGCATCCTTGCCACCGGCGACGAGCTGACGCCCGCCGGGCATCCGCTGGGCAGCGGCCGCATCCACGACAGCAACACGCCCGCGCTGCTCGTCCAGTCGCGAGCCGCGGGAGCCGTCGCCACGTCGTTCGGCATCGCGTCCGACGATCCGTTCACGCTGGCCGGCATGCTCGCGGAAGCGGTCGCCCGGTCCGATGTGGTGGTGCTCAGCGGCGGCGTGTCGGTCGGGGCGCATGATCACGTCAAGGACGCGTTCGAGACGCTGGGCGAGGTGGCGTTCTGGCGGGTCGCGATCCAGCCCGGCAAGCCGCTGGCGTTCGGGTGGACCACGGCCGGACGGGGCGGCGACGCCGCCGATCCCGATCGTCCGGTCGCGCTGTTCGGCCTCCCGGGCAACCCGGTGAGCGCATTCGTCACGTTCGAGCTGTTCGTCCGGCCGCTCCTGCGCGCGCTGGGCGGCAGGGGCGAGGAGACGGATCGGCGCCGCGTGCGGGCCACGCTGGCAGAGCCGGTGACCAAGTCGTCCGGACGGCGTGCCTTCCTGCGCGTCCGGCTGGAGCGCGATCCGGCATGGCCGGACCGTTACCTGGCGCGCCCCGTGAAGGGACAGGGATCCCACATGCTCTCGGGGCTGGCGGCGGCCGATGGGCTCGCGGTGGTCCCGGAGGACGTGCCGGGACTCCCGGCAGGGAGCGAGGTCGAGGTGTGGGAGCTGGAGGACGAGGGCTCGTGACGATCCACCGGGGAGGGGCATGATGAGCCACGCCGGAGTGGCGCGATGAACGAGCCGGGAGCGCCGCGCAGCGCCCGCCGCCGGCTCACCCACGTCGACCGGGCGGGCAGGCCCCGCATGGTGGACGTCAGCGGGAAGCCCCCGACCGTCCGCCGGGCGGTGGCGGAGGCCGAGGTGGTGGTGTCGCAGGACACGCTCAGCCTGGTGATCGACGGGGACGTGCCGAAGGGCGACGTCTTCACGGTCGCGGAGCTGGCCGGCGTGATGGGCGGCAAGCGCACGTCCGAGCTGGTCCCCCTCTGCCACCCGATCCCGTTGACCGACCTGGTGGTGGAGGTGACGCCGGACCGGGCCGCGTCCACCCTCCGCGTCCGTGCGACGGCCGCCACCATCGCCCAGACCGGGGTCGAGATGGAGGCGCTGACGGCGGCATCGGTGGCGGCGCTCACGGTCTACGACATGCTGAAGGGAGTGGACCGCGGCGCCGAGATCCGGCACGTGCGGCTGCTCGAGAAGTCCGGTGGTGCGTCCGGCGAGTGGCACCGCCCGGCGGGCCCGGAGCCCGCCGGGGGCGGCCGGCTGCCGCCCGGCACGCGCGGCCCCCGGCGGGCCGCGCGCCGCGACGCGCGATGACCCCCGCGTCTTACGGCGTGCCGCGGGGCACCTGACGTGGCGCGGGCCTACGTCCTCACCGTGAGCGACCGCTCGGCGCGCGGGGAGCGTCCCGACGAGACGGGTCCGCGCCTTGCGGCACGGCTGCGGGCGCTCGGCCACGCGCCGGATCTCGGCCTGGTGCCGGACGACGCCGTTCCGATCGCGGGCGCCGTGCGGGCGGCCGCCGCCGACCACGCGCTGGTCGTGGTGGCCGGCGGGACGGGACTCGGGCCGCGCGACGTGACCCCGCAGGCGGTCCGGCCGATCCTGGACTACGAGGTGCCGGGCCTGGGCGAGCTGATGCGGTCCGCGGGGTCACGCTCGACGCCGCTGGCGGCCCTGTCTCGCTCGCTCGGTGGCGTCCTCGGGAGTTCGCTGATCGTCGTGGTGCCCGGCAGCCCGCGAGGGGCGCTGGAGTCGCTCGAGGCCATCGCGGCGCTCATCCCGCACGCGCTCGAGGTGCTGGCCGGCGGCGATCATCCGCCAGGGGAGGGCACGCGATGACCTCGGAGGTTCCCTTCTACCCCCTCGCCCCCCTCGTCTTCCTCGCTGCGATCGTGGTGTTCGCCCTGCAGATGGCGCGGCACCTCCGCGTGTTCGCCGCCGCACGCGCGTCGTCGGTCGGCGATCGGCCCGGGCAGCGGCTCAGGTCCCTCGGCGTGTACTCGATCGCGCAGGTCCGCATGTTCCGGGACCTCCGCGCCGGCATCATGCACGCCGCGATCTTCTGGGGCTTCGTGGTCCTGACCATCGGCACGGCCAACCGGGTGACCGCCGGCCTCGTGGAGACCGTCCTGGCCTGGCCCGTGGACGGCTGGGTGTGGCGGGCTGTCCTGGCGGCCGGGAACGTCCTCGCCGTGGCGGTGCTCGTGGCCGTCGTCTACGCGGCCTTTCGACGGCTGGTGACCCGGCCGGCACGGATCACGCTCTCGCGCGACGCCCTCATGATCCTGGTGCTGATCGGCGGGATCGTCGCCACCGAGTTGATCGCCGAGGCGTTCAGGCTGGCCCGTTACGGCGATCCGTATGCGCCCGCGGAGCTCGTCTCCCGGCCCCTGGGGCAGCTGATCGCGAATCCGCTGGCACCGGCCGCGCAGGCAGCGATCTTCGCGCTGGCATGGTGGGCCAACATCCTGCTCGTCTCCGCCTTCCTGGTCTACCTGCCCGGCTCCAAGCACCTGCACGTGGCCACCGCGTTCTTCAATACCGCCTTCCGGAAGCTCCGCCCTCGCGGCGAGCTCCCGCCCATGGACCTGGAGGCCGAGACCGGAACGTTCGGCGTCCGGTCGGTCGCGGATCTCGGCTGGAAGGACCTGCTCGACGCGTTCACCTGCACCGAGTGCGGGCGCTGCCAGGCGCAGTGCCCGGCCTGGGCCACGGGCAAGCCGCTCAACCCCAAGACCTTCGTGATGGGCCTCCGCCAGATGGCGATCGACGCCGAGGCCGGCGCGGTCCTGCTGCCGGGCCTGCCCCGGATCCCGTGGATCCGCCCGTCCGACGCCCCCGGAATGCCCGCCGCCGACCGCCCCGGCGGGAGCGCCGCCGACCGCCCCGGCGGGAGCGCCGCCGCCCGGGCCGGCGCCCTGGCACGACCGATCGTGGATGCGGCGATCCCCTACGACGCGGTGTGGGACTGCGTGACCTGCGGTGCATGTGTCGAGGCGTGCCCCGTGACCATCGAGCACGTCGACAAGATCGTGGGGCTGCGACGGAACCTGGTCCTCGAGGAGAGCCGGTTCCCCCAGGAGGTCACGGTCGCGTTCACCAACATGGAGCGGCACGGGAACCCGTGGGGGCAGCCGCGCAGCGCCCGGCTCGACTGGGCGAGGGGGCTGCCCTTCGATGTCCCCGTCGCGGCGGACGTGGTCGCACGGAGGGGCGCCGGCGGCGGGAACGGCGAGACCCCCCCGGCGTTCGAGGTGCTGTACTGGGTCGGATGCGCGGCCGCGTTCGACGACCGGAACCGCCGCGTGGCCCGCGCGGTCGTCACGTGCCTGCATGCCGCAGGCGTCCGGTTCGCGGTGCTCGGCCAGGAGGAGAGCTGCTCCGGCGACCCTGCTCGCCGCATGGGCAACGAGTACCTGTACCAGATGCTCGCGCAGGCGAACGTCGAGACGCTGGACCGCTACCGTCCGCCCCTGATCCTGACCGCGTGTCCGCACTGCTTCAACACGCTCGCCAACGAGTACCCGCAGTTCGGCGGCCGGTACGAGGTGGTGCATCACAGCGCGTACCTGGCGCGCCTGGTGGCCGATGGGCGGCTTCGCTCCGGGGCCGGTGGGACCGCGGAACCGGAACCGGCGGGCGGCGGGCGTTCCGTGACCTACCACGACTCCTGTTACCTGACCCGGTACAACGGGGTGGTCGAGGAGCCGCGGGCGGTCCTGGCGGCAGTGCCCGGCCTGGAGCTGCGCGAGATGGACCGCCGCGGGCGGCAGAGCTTCTGCTGTGGCGCCGGCGGCGGCCGGATGTGGATGGAGGAGCGCCGCGGGATCCGCATCAACGCGGAGCGGACGCGGCAGGCGCTCGAGACGGGCGCGGACGCGGTGGCGACCGCCTGCCCGTTCTGTCTCGTGATGATGCGTGACGGGATGGCGGATGCCGTGGACGCAGGTACGGGACGCGAGGGCGTGCAGACGATCGACATCGCCGAGCTGCTCGCGGCGAGCCTGCCGCCGGTGCCCGCGAGCCTGCCACCGGCCCCCGCGATTCCAGCTCATGCCCCGACGGGCGGGCACGGACAGGAGGGCATCCAGCCATGACCAGCCGCCTGACCCAGGAGCAGATCGATCTACGGGATGCTGTGCGCGAGCTGGCCCGCGAGCGAATCGCCCCACGGGCCGCAGAGATCGACCAGGCCGGGGAGTTCCCGCGGGACATCGTGGAGCTGTTCGCGAAGCACGATGTCTTCGCGCTCATCTACCCCCCGGAGCACGGCGGACTGGGTGGCACGCTCCTCACCAACTGCCTGATGATCGAGGAAGTCAGCCGCGTCTGCGCCACCAGCGGGCTGATCCTCGCGGTGCAGGCCCTCGGGTCGCTTCCCCTGCAGCTCGCCGGCAGCGACGACCAGAAGCGGCGCTGGATCCCGGGGCTCGCGAGCGGCCAGCTGCTCAACGCCTTCGCCCTCACGGAGGCGGGAGCGGGGTCCGACTCCGCTGGCATCCGCACCCGGGCCGTGCGTGACGGCGACGGATGGCGGATCGACGGGACCAAGCGCTTCATCAGTCACGGCAGCGAGGCCGACCTCGTGGCCGTGCTCGCCGTGACGGACCCGGAGGCGGGGCGGCACCGGGACCTGAGCTTCTTCTACGTCGAGCGGGGCATGGCAGGGTTCCAGGTCGCGCGCCTGGAGCACAAGATGGGGATCCGCGGGTCACCCACGGCGGAGCTGGTGTTCGACGGCGTGCGCGTGCCCGACGCCAATCGCGTCGGGGAGGTGGGCGAGGGCTTTCGGATCGCCATGCAGACGCTCAACCGGAGCCGGCCGGGGGTGGCCGCCCAGGCGGTGGGGATCGCGCAGGGCGCGATCGACGTCGCGGTCGACTACGCGCGCCAGCGCGTGCAGTTCGGCAAGCCCATCGGCGAGCACCAGATGGTGGGGGCCATGCTGGCCGACATGTCGACCAGGACCGAGGCGGCGCGGCATCTCCTCTACGAGGCCTGTGAGCAGATCGAAGGGGGCGCAGCCGACGCCGCCCGCTGGGCCGCCATGTGTAAACTCTTCGCGGGCGACACCGCCATGGCGGTGACGACCGACGCCGTCCAGGTCCTGGGGGGGTACGGTTACATCACGGAGTACCCGGTCGAGCGGATGATGCGGGACGCCAAGATCACCCAGCTCTACGAGGGAACCCAGCAGATCCAGCGGCTCGTCATCGCCCGCGCGCTCCTGTCGGCGCAATGAGCGGCGCCAGCGACGAGCCCTCCACCAGGAGCCGGCATCCGGTCGCCCGGCCGGCCGAGCGGAGGTAATGGTGCAGATCGTCGTGCTGCTCAAGGCGGTGCCGGTCGTCGGCAACGAGCGGCTGGTCGACGGCTGGAGCGTGGACCGCTCTTCGGGCCTCGAGGCGAACGGCAACGACGAGTACGTGCTGGAGGCGGCGCTCAAGCTGGTGGAGACGCACGGCGGCGACGTCGTGACGCTGACCATGGGACCCGCGCCCTCCGTCGAGGCGATCCGCAAGGCGCTGGCCATGGGCGCCGCCCGTGCCGTGCAGGTCGCAGACGACGCGCTGGCCGGCTCGGACGCCCTGGCCACCGGGCGCGTGCTGGCGGCGGCGCTCGGCCGCCTGGACTACGATCTGGCCCTGGCCGGAGCCGACACGTCCGACGGGCAGGGCGGGGTGGTGGGGGCAGCCGTGGCGACCCGGCTGGGCCTGCCGTATCTCTCCTACGCCGCGTCGATCGAGCCCGATCCCGCCGCGGGCGTGGTGCGGGTCCGGCGCATCAGCCCCACCGGGTACGACGTCATCGAGGCACGCATGCCGGCGCTCATCGCGGGCACCCAGCTGCTCGGCGAGCCGCGGTACCCGTCGCTCCGCGGGATCATGCAGGCGCGGTCGAAGCAGATCGCGACGTGGTCGCTGGCGGACCTCGGGATCGACCCGGCGAGCGTGGGATCGGCGGCCTCGCGCACCACCGTCCAGGAGGCGACGCCCCCGCCTGAGCGGGCCGGTGCGACGGTCGTGCGGGATGCGCCCGACGCGGCCGTCGAGCGGATCGTGGAGTTCCTGGCTTCCCGGAGGCTGATCTGATGGCCGGCGCGGTCTGGGCGATCGGCGAGGTCGCGGGCGGTGTCCCAACCCGCCTCACGCGCGAGCTCGCGACGCTCGCCAGGACGCTGGGCGAGGCGGGCGGGCGGCCCGCCGCCTCGGTTCTGGTCGGGCCGGAGGCGCTCGCGGCGGCCCCGGCGCTGGCCGAGCACGGACCCGACGTGCTTGCCGTGCAGGTGGACGACCGCGAGCGGCCGATCGCCGCGGTCATCGCGGAGCGGGTGGCCACGCTGGTGCGGGAGCGCGAGCCGGCGTTCCTGCTCCTCGGCTTCTCCAACGATGGCCGGGACGTGGCGGGCATCCTGCAGGCCCTGCTGGGCTGGGGCGTGCTGGCGAACTCGTCCGGGGTGTGCTGGGCCGGCACGGGCCCGCAGGCCGAGATGAGCGTGTTCGGTGGCCGCCTGGTGACCAGGAGCCGGTTCGCCGCCGACCATGGGCTGGTGATCGTGCGGCCCAGCGCCGTCGCCGCCGAGGTCGCGCCCGCGCCCGGCAGGGTCGAGCAGGTCGAGGTCGCGCCCGCCGCGGATCTGCCGGTCGTGCGGATCGTGGACCGGATCACCGAGGCCTCCGAGGCCGTCTCGATCGAGGAGGCCACGACGATCGTCGCCGGCGGCCGCGGGGTCGGTGGACCGGAGGGGTTCGGCATCGTGCAGGATCTCGCCGACGCCCTTGGCGGAGCGGTGGGGGCGACGCGCGCCGTGGTGGACGCCGGGTGGATCGGCTACGCGCACCAGATCGGGCAGACCGGCAAGAGCGTGAAACCCCAGCTCTACCTCGCCGCCGGGATCAGCGGGGCGATCCAGCACAAGGTCGGGATGCCGATCTCAGGGACCATCGTGGCCGTCAACCGGGACCCCGATGCGCCGATCGCCGAATTCGCCGATCTGATGGTGGTGGGCGACCTCTTCGAGATCCTGCCGCGCCTCTCCGCGGCAGTGCGCGCACGCCGCGGCTGACCCGGGGACGACATGGTGGACCTGGCTGTCGTCCTGCCGCTGGTGCTCGTGGCCCTCATCGCCGCCGCGCTGGCCCTGTTCCTGCAGCGGGCGTCGGGAGCCCTCCGGGCGACGCGCAAGGTCGAACGCTTCCAGCAGGATGCCGCCGCCCTGGGTGCCCGGCTCGACGAGGTGCTCGCGTCGATGATCGCTCAGGTCGACGCGGTGCGACGCCACGAGGCGGATGGGCCCGCGATCGTCGACGACCTCGCCGCAACCATGGCCGCGCTCGACGAGGGGCTGGTCGGCGCGGAGGGCCTCGAGGCCCCCGCCGCGTACGCCGCGAGCCGCGCGGGGATCGTGGCCGAGATCGGCCACGCGCAGCGCGCGCTGGACATGGTCCGGCACGGTTGCGAACTCGCCGCCGGGCCCCGTGCGCGGACGCGCAGCATGGAGGCCCAGATCGCGGTCAAGCGCGGCTACCTCAACCTGCTGCACGCCCGGGAGGCTCTCGCGAGGCACGTCGCGGACCTGGCCGCGGCACGGGATTCCACCCAGTCCTCCTGGCGCACATTTCGCGTGTAGCGGCCCGCGACGGGCGGCACGCGACGCTCCCTGGCCCGCGTGCGTCTCGGGACCGCGGTCGGCGCATCCGGGACAGGCTCTGCGCCTCCGGCTGCCCCTCGCCGATATCCGGTGGTACGCTCGTTGACCCGACACCAGGTGTTGTGTCGGACGGGCGAATCGAGGTCCCCATGCGCTGCCCGGCCTGTGGCGAACGCGACACCCGCGTGATCGACTCGCGCGACCTGGACGAGGGAGCGACCATCCGCCGCCGCCGGGAGTGCGTGCGGTGCGGGACCCGCTTCACCACCTACGAGCGCGTCGAGGCGGCGCGGCTGGTGGTGGTCAAGCGCGACGGGAGCCGGGAGGAGTTCGACCGTGAGAAGCTCGCCTCAGGGCTGCAGAAGGCCCTGACCCGACGGCCGGTGCCGGAGCGGGCGGCGGAGATGGCGGCGGAATCGATCGAGGCCGAGCTGCGCGCCGCGGGCATCGGCGAGGTGCCCTCGCAGCGGATCGGGACGCTCGCCATGGACCGCCTGCGGGCGCTCGACCAGATCGCGTACATCCGCTTCGCGAGCGTCTACCAGTCGTTCGAGGACATCGAACAGCTCAAGCGCGAGGTCGACGGGCTGCTGTCGGCGCGGGCCGTGGCCGGCCCGTCGGGCAAGGGATCCTGAGCATGGCCGTCCTGTCGGACCGCGACATCCGCGCGGCGCTCGAGGCGCGCCGGATCCGCATCGACCCGTACGACCCCGAGTGCCTCCAGCCATCGTCGGTCGACCTGCACCTGGACCGCGAGTTCCGCGTCTTCCGCAGCAGCCGCTACGCCTACATCGACGTCCGTGTGCCCCAGCCGGACCTGACCGAGCTCGTCCGCATCGAGGACGACACGCCGTTCATCCTGCACCCGGGCGAGTTCGTGCTGGGCCAGACGCTCGAATGGGTGGAGCTCCCGGACGACCTGGTGGCGCGCCTGGAGGGCAAGGCGCTGGCGCTCGACACACCCGTCCCCACGCCCGGTGGCTGGCGGACGATGGGTGACCTCGAGCCGGGCGACGCCGTGTTCGACGAGACAGGGGCCCCGACCGCGGTGCTGGCCGCCACACCGCCCATGCTCGGACGGCCGTGCCGCGAGGTCGTCTTCTCCGACGGCACGCGGGTCGTGGCAGACGCAGAGCACCAGTGGGTCACCGTGGACAAGGCGGGCCGGCGTCGTGGCTCGTGGCACCTCGCCGTGCGGACGACCGAGGAGATCCGGCGCAGCATCCGGGTCGGCGGCGAGCTCAACCATCACGTCCCGCTCGCCGGCCCCGTCCAGTACCCGCCACGGCTCGATCTCCCGGTCGAGCCGTACACGCTCGGCGCGTGGCTGGGAGACGGGACGACGACGGCAGCGGCGATCACGTCGTGGGACGACGAGGTCCTCGAGCAGATCAGCGGCGAGGGGTACGCGGTCCGGGCGGCGGGCTACGCCCCGCGCGCCTACCGGATCGGCGGGACGGGGCACACCCGGGACGAGGTGACCGGCCGGTACCGTCGGAATGGCTCGCTGTCGAGCCGTCTGCGGGACATGGGCCTGTTCGCTGGGAAGCGCATCCCCCCGGCCTACCTCCAGGCCGGTCCGACCCAGCGCCTGGCCCTCCTGCAGGGCCTCATGGACACGGGCGGCTTTGTCGACGACATCGCCGGTCGCTGCGAGTTCACCAGCACCAGGGAGTCGCTGGCCGACGGCGTCGTCGAACTTGCCGCCGGACTCGGGTTCCGACCCGTGAAGTCGGTGGGCCGGGCCACTCTCCACGGGGTCGATTGCGGCCCGAAGTACCGGGTCAAGTTCACGCCGGATCGACCCGTCTTCCGGCTCCGCCGCAAGCTCGCCCGTCAGAGGCCCGCCGACGCCCGGTTCCACCGGTTCCGCGCGATCGACGCGGTGCGGGAGGTCTCCTCGGTCCCCGTGCGCTGCATCCAGGTGGCGTCGCCACGCGGGCTGTTCCTGGTGTCCCGTTCGTTCATCCCCACCCACAACAGCTCGCTCGGCCGGCTCGGCCTCCTCATCCACTCGACGGCCGGCTACGTGGACCCGGGCTGGAAGGGGACACTCACACTGGAGCTCTCCAACGTCGCGAATCTGCCCATCACGCTCTACTGTGGCATGAAGATCGGGCAGATCAGCTTCTTCCGCATGACCAGCCCGGTGGAGCGGCCGTACGGCAGCCCCTCGCTGAAGTCCAGGTACCAGGGCCAGGACACACCCACGGCATCGGAGTTCTACCGCGATTTCGAGAAGGATCGACGCCTGGGGCCGCGGTCGCCCCGGCGCTAGGGCATCAACCGGAGACAGGGGAGCACAGATGACCATCCGCGAAGGCATCGCCTGGTCGGCCGACCTCGGGGGCGGCGCCCGGATCTCGCTCGTGCAGGCCGGCACGTTCCGCTCCGATGCCGGAACGCTCTTCGGCCCGGTGCCGCGCGTGATGTGGCAGCGCCTGGTTGCCGACGAGATCAACGCGCAGGGTGCACTCCTGCAGGCCCTCAACTGCCTGCTGGTGGAGGCGCCGGGCGGGCGCGTGCTGGTCGAGACCGGCATCGGCGAGCGCTCGGACGAGAAGATGCGCCAGCAGCGGGACCTCCAGGGGCCACCCGTCCTGCCGGCCCTTCGCACCGCCGGGTTCGATCCGGCCACGGTGGACGTGGTGGCACTCAGCCACCTCCACTTCGACCACGCCGGCGGGCTGCTGGCGCAGGACGGTTCGGCCGCCTTCCCGCGGGCTCGCATCGCCGCGCAGCGCCTGGAATGGGAGTTCGCGCTGGGCGACAACCCGCGGCTGCAGGCCAGCTACGAGCAGGGCGAGCTGCGGCTCGTCGAGCAGGCGGGATGGGCCGGTGCCGTGGACGGCGAGGCGGAGCTGCTGCCGGGCGTCACCGCGATCCGGACCGGTGGGCACTCGGGCGGTCACCAGGCGGTGGTGGTGCGCGGCCGCGAGCGAACCGTCGCCTTCTTCGGCGACCTGTGCATGCGGCCGTGGAGCGCGAACCCTCGCTGGGTCACGTCGTTCGACGACTTTCCGCTGACCAGCGTGGAGGTCAAGGCGGGACTCTTCCGGCGGGCCGTCGAGGAGGGCTGGACAGTCGTGCTGTCGCACGAGCCGCGCACGCCGGTGGGTCGCCTGATCGCCGACCGGGATCGGTTCCGGTTCGAGCCGCTGTAGCCGCAGGCCGCTGCCGGGGACGGCCGAGGCTACGGGGAGGGGCTCCCGGCTCCCGGCGCCGGCGATGCCGGGGCGGGGCTCGATGCCGGAGCGCCCGTGGACCCCGGAGCGGCGACGCTCGCCCCCGGAGCGGCGCTCGCACCGGCCGGTGCCCCGAGGAGCGGCGCCAGCATCTGCTCGACCTGGGACAGCGAGAGCGGCCCGTTCCACACCCGCCGCACCAGCCCCTGACGATCGATGAAGATCTGCGTGGGTAATCCGTAGACGTGGTAGGCGCGGTACACCGCCGACGTGCCGTCGAACCCGATCGTGTACTGCAGTCCGTAGGTGTGCGCGTAGGCGCGGACGTCGGCGACGGACGATTCCTGGACGCTGACGCCGATGACCACCAGCCCCTGCGCCCGGTGCGTCTCGTAGACCTCCTCGATGGTCGGTGTCTCCGACTGGCAGGGCGGGCACCAGGAGGCGAAGAAGTTGATCCAGACGGGGCGGCCGAGGAAGTCGGAGAGCCGGATCGGGCGGTTCTGCAGGTCGGTGAGTTGCACCTGCTGACCGTTGGCCGTGCCCACCAGCTCGGGGGCACGATCCCCGGGCTGCAGTCCCTGCTGGGGCGCCGCAAACGCCACGAACGACGCGCCTGGCGTGGGCACCGCCGGTGTGGCCGTGCCGATGGGAGTGGTGACCGCCTTGAGCGCGACGGCCACCACGACGACGGCGAGGGCGAGGACCAGCAGCTGGCGGCCGGTGAACGGACCCACCACCCCGCGGCGCGCCTCGGCTGGATCAGACACGCGGGGTCAGGTAACTGAACCGGGCCGCGAACCAGCCCAGCCAGTCGAACACCAGGCTCAGTCCCACCAGCACCACCAGCGATCCGCCCGCCAGCTCCATCGCCCGCGCATGCCGGCGGAGCGCGCGGATGAGGCCGGGCGTCCGGTCGATCGCGAGCGCGAACAGGATGAACGGGATGCCCAGCCCGGCAGAGTAGGCCGCGAACAGCAGGCCCGCCTGCACGCTGGGGCCCAGCGCCGCCAGCCCCAGGATCGCGCCGAGAGTCGGTCCGATGCAGGGCGTCCAGCCGATGGCAAAGATGGCGCCCAGGCCGAAGGCCCCGAGCGGCGTGCGCCGCGCGCCGCCGAGGGGCGTGGCCCCGGACCGATCCAGCGGCCGCCACGTTCGCGCGAGCAGCCCGATCGGGAGCAGCCCGGCCAGGTTCAGTCCCAGGACGATCAGTACGACCCCTCCGACCTGTCGCAGGGTCGGCAGGTTCGGGGCGAGAATGCCGCCCGCGTACGTCGCCGTGACGCCCAGGATCGTGAAGACGCTCCCGAACCCCAGCACGAAGGCGGCTGCGTGCGCGAGCACCAGCCACCGGTCGCGGCCCATGCCGGCCTCCCGGAGCCGACCGGCGAACGCGGTGCCGCGCCCTCCTCCGATCACGGCCACCGACGCACCGCCGGTCGCGGATACCTGCTCCCCGCCCGAGCCGGCCGCGATCGCCCCGATCTGCCCCAGGTACGCCGGCACCACCGGCAGGACGCACGGCGACAGGAAGCTCAGGAGTCCCGCGAGGAGGGCGGCGGCGAGCGTCAGGTCCGGCATCGCACGCGGCCGATGGCCGTCATCGCGCTGGCGCCCCGTCCAGGACCATCGAGAGAAACCGGCGGATCGCGCCCGGACGCATCGCCAGCGGCAGCTCGTCCGGACCGGCCATCAGCACCGGGATCGACTCGATGTGGCGCGCCAGCAGCGCGGGATCGGACTCGATGTCGACCTCGACCAGGCGTGGCACGGTTGAGCCAGCCGATGCGCGTTCGGCGAGCACGAGGTCGAGCTCCTCGCGCGCTTCGTCGCACAGATGGCATCCCGGTCGGGTCAGGAAGGAGATGATCGGGGGAGGGGAGGCGTCGGCCACCGCCGCATTCTAGGGCAGGGTTGCCCACGAGCCCTCGACGTACAATCTCGCGGCACGCCCCCGTAGCTCAGTGGATAGAGCGAGGCCGTCCTAAGGCCTGCGTCGGCGGTTCGAGTCCGTCCGGGGGCGCCAGAAGCACACCGTTCGCCAGCGAGAAGGATCGTTGGAACAGGGTGGATCCCGGCGGATCAGCTGCCATGCCGCCGATCCAACATCTCGGCGGCATGGCAGGACTCGTGAATCACGTGGCGCGCCGCCCAGGACGCGCCAGCAGGGAAAGGTTCCTACCGTGGAGATGACCATCGACTTCCCTGGCGGCGCACGCGTCGACGCGCATTTCGGCGGTTTCGTCGTGCCGACCGATCAGCCGCCGTCAGGCGGCGGCCAGGGTTCGGCCCCGACGCCGTTCGCGACTTTCCTGTCGACGATCGGGACGTGCGCCGGCATCTATGTACTGGGCTTCTGCCGGCAGCGCGGAATCCCGACGGATGGCATTCGTCTCGTCCAGCGAATGCAGGTTGACCCGATGACCCACCTGGTGACGGAGGTTCAGGTCACGATCGAGCTGCCCGACGGATTCCCCGCGAAGTACACGGACGCAGTCATTCGCGCGGCCGAGCAGTGCGCGGTGAAGAAGCACTTCGAGCGCCCACCCATCATCCGCGTGGACAGCATCCTCGCGGGCTGACCTCCGACCCGCTCCCACGCGGACGCGTACCAGGCGAGAAGGTCGATTTCTTTACCTGCTGCGCCTGCGGGTCCGTCCGAGGGCGCTTCCTCTCCCGTTTCCGGTTCGCTCCCGCCCTGCCGGCACCAGCGCGCGCCACTTGCTGGCACGCGCGCTCCGGTGGCGGCCGACGCTCCGGCATCCGGGGTCGAGCTCGACTACAACCTGCGCGCGGCGATCGACACGGCGCTGGGGACGCTCCGGCCTATGCCTGCGCCTCGGCGTGAGCATCGGCGAGCCTAGTGCGCGTGGAGCTCCAGCGCGCCAGCTCGCGCAGCGCCCCTTCCGACGAGGAGCCGGGCTCGGCCGAGTAGGTCACGATCGTCAGACCGGGGTCTGCGGGAAGCTCGAGGGCCTCGTACGCCAGGGTGAGATCCCCGACGAGCGGGTGGTGGAAGTGCTTGATGCCGCTCCGATGGAACCGCACGTCGTGGCTGGCCCAGAGCACCCGGAACTCCTCGCTGCGGGTAGAGAGCGCGCCGACCAGGTCGGACAGCGCACGGTCGTAGGGATTGCGTCCAGCCTCACCACGTAGTTGCGCCACGATGTCGTGGGCCGATGTCTCCCAGTCGACGTAGAACGATCTCGCCCGGGCATCCAGGAAGACGAACCGCGCCGAGTTCGGCGGCCGGGCCGGGTCGCGGAAGTGCTCTGAGTAGAGGGCGGCCGCCAGCGGGTTGGCGTAGAGGATGTCCAGGCGCCCGTTGCGCACGAAGGCAGCGACCCCGGACATGGCGTCGACGATCCGCTGGACGCTGGGCCGGACGCGCTGGGGCGTCGAGATCCGGCGCGGCAGCCGCTCCGCGTTCGCCGTGCGGACGAGGTCGAGCAGGTGGGCGCGCTCGGCCTCGTCGAGCTGGAGCGCGCGGCTCACGGCCTCGAGCACGTCGTCGGACACCCCGCGCGCGTTCCCGCGCTCGAGCCGTGTGTAGTACTCGACGCTGATGCCCGCGAGGAGCGCGACCTCCTCGCGACGCAGGCCCGAGACGCGGCGCTGCCGGCCGTACGTCGGCAGGCCCGCGTGCGCGGGCGTCACCTTCGCCCGGCGCGTCGTCAGGAACTCGCGGATCTCGTCTGCGTTGCCCATGTCGCGCCAACGGTACGCGCGTGCCGCGTCGCGTGGGAGGCACTCGCAGTACCCCTATCACGCGTGCCTTCCTCGGCGCGATGCCCGGTGGTTCGATGGCCGCGACACAGGGAACGAACCAGCCAGGAGTGACATGCGAGCCGCCATCTTCAACGGACCCCGGAGCATCGCGTACGGCGAGCTGCCCGACCCGGCGATCATCGCGCCGACCGACGCCGTCGTCCGCGTCGCCCTCGCCTGCGTGTGCGGGTCCGACCTCTGGTATTACCGCGGCGAGTCGCCGCACACGCGGGGTGCGATCGGGCACGAGTTCATCGGCGTCGTCGAACAGGTGGGCTCGGCGGTCAGCACCCTCGTCGAGGGCGACTTCGTGATCGCCCCGTTCACCTACAGCGACGGCACGTGCGCCCTCTGCCGCGCGGGATGGACGTCCAACTGCATCAACGGTGGCGCGTTCGGCGGCAACGGGAGCAACGGCGGCCAGGGCGAGCGAGTCCGCGTCCCGTTCGCGGACGCGACGCTCGTGAAGGTGCCGGGCTCGGGCCACTCGGACGAGACGATGCGCTCGCTCCTCACGCTCTCCGACGTCATGTGCACGGGCCACCACGCGGCGGTGAGCGGCGGCGTGAAGCCGGGCAGCGCGGTCGCGGTCGTCGGGGACGGCGCGGTGGGCCTGTGCGCCGTCCTCGCCGCGAGCCGCCTCGGCGCCGAGCGCATCATCGCCCTCAGCCGGACCCCAGCCCGCCAGGCCCTCGCCCGGGAGTTCGGCGCGACCGACATCATCCCCGAGCGTGGGGACGCGGCGACCGAGGCGGTCCTGGAGCTGACGGATGGACTGGGCGTCGACGTCGCGCTCGAGTGCGTCGGGACGGGCCAGTCGACGGCGACGGCATTCGCGATCGCCCGACCCGGTTCGGTCGTTGGTGCGGTCGGAGCTCCGCACGGGGTCCGCCGTCCCGATCGCCACGGTCATCTTCCGTAATGTCGGCCTGCGCGGCGGCGTGGCCCCGGTCCGCCGGTACCTCCCCGAGCTCCTCGACGACGTCCTCGCCGGCCGGATCAACCCCGGCCGCGTGTTCGACTTCGAGACGGACCTCGAGGGTATCGCGGGCGCCTATGCCGCCATGGACGAGCGCCGGGCGGTCAAGGCCCTCGTCCGGGTCGGGACCGCGCGATGACGGCCGTCCGCCGACCGGACGGAGGAGGTCAGCGACGAACCACGCCTGGCCGGACTGAAGGAGGGGACATGATGCAGAAGCGCAATCTCGGAAACGGAAACCTGGAGGTCTCGGCCATCGGGCTTGGCTGCATGGGAATGAGCTTCTCCTACGGTCCCGCCGCGAACAAGCAGGAAATGGTCTCCCTGCTTCGGTCGGCCGTCGAACGAGGCGTCACCTTCTTCGATACCGCGGAGGTGTACGGCCCATTCGCCAACGAAGAACTCGTGGGCGAAGCTCTCTTCCCCTTCCGCGGGCAGGTCGTGATCGCCACCAAGTTCGGATTCAAGCTCGATCCCAACGGCGGGCCTCAGTGGGTGGGCCTCGATAGCCGCCCGGAGCACATCAGGGAGGTTGCCGAGGGCTCGCTCAAGCGACTGAAGGTCGAGACCATCGACCTGTTCTATCAACATCGCGTCGATCCGGACGTGCCGATCGAAGACGTGGCAGGGGCGGTGAAAGGTCTGATCCAGGAAGGCAAGGTCAAGCATTTCGGCCTTTCCGAAGCCGGCGCGGAGACCATCCGTCGCGCACACGCAGTCCACCCGGTCACCGCGGTCCAGAGCGAGTATTCGCTGTGGACGAGAGGCCCTGAACGCGATGTGCTGCCGACCCTGGAGAAACTCGGCATCGGCTTCGTTCCCTACAGTCCACTCGGTAAGGGCTTCCTCACGGGGAGGATCAACGAGAACACCACGTTCGACGCCTCCGACTTCCGCAACACCCTGCCTCGCTTCGCACCGGATGCTCGGAAAGCGAACCAGGCGTTGGTCGATCTGCTTCACATGCTCGGAGAACGGAAGAAGGCGACACCTGCCCAGATCGCGCTGGCGTGGCTCCTGGCCCAGAAGCCGTGGATCGTGCCGATCCCTGGCACCCGGAAGCTGGAGCGCCTGGAGGAGAACATCGCGGCGGCCGCCGTCGAACTCACGCCCGACGACCTTCGGGAGATCGATGCCGCCGCCTCCAGGATCAGTGCAGGGAGCTCGCTACCCCGAACATCTCGAGCAGCTGGCCGGTCGCTGACCGGCGACAGCTCTCTTCTCCGGCAAGCGATCTCTGCCGGACCAGATAAGGAGCACAGGATGGAGATCCTGCGGAAGCAACCGACGGTGAAGGCGCCTGCCGACACCTTCACGGGCGATGCGTGGTTCGACGTGATCGTCCGCGGCCAGGCGCCCTCCCGCGTCCGCGTCAACGTCGTGCGGTTCGCGCCCGGGGCCCGCAACGCCTGGCACTCGCACGCGGTCGGTCAGACGCTGCGCGTCACCGAGGGCGTCGGGCTGGTTCAGGCCCGCGGCGGAGCGGTCATCGAGATCCGCTCGGGCGACACGATCTGGACGCCGCCGGGCGAGTGGCACTGGCACGGCGCCGCGCCCGACCACTTCATGACCCACCTCGCCATCTGGGAGGCGCCGGCCGAGGGTCCCGAGACCGAGTGGGGCACGCAGGTCACCAACGCCGAGTACCGAGCAGCGAGCAGCGCGTCCGCGAAGGAGACGTCTCGATGACGACGTGGCCCCAGGACGAGCTGACCAGGATTGGGAGGACCGACGAACTCCAGATCTCGTCGAGACGTCCCGACGGGGACCTGCGACCGTACGTCACGATCTGGGTCGTCCGCTCGGGCGACGACCTCTACGTCCGCTCGGCGTACGGCCCGGACAACGGGTGGTTCCGGCGGGCGAAGGCGTCGGGCCTGGGCCGCATCCGCGCCCGCGGCGTGGAGCGCGACGTGGCGTTCGAGGTGCCCGGACCCGAGGTCGACGCCGATCTGCGCGCGGCGTATCAGGCGAAGTACAACCGGCACGGACCGGCGATCGTCGGCGCGGTCGTCTCGTCCCGGGCGGCGCGATCCACGCTGAGGCTCGTGCCACGGTAGGTCCTCACGACCGGCTATTGCGAGGTCATCGCGTACCAGGCGAGGGCGTCTTTGCCTACTGTGCCCCCGAGTCCGTCCGGGGGCGCAGCACGCAAGGTCATCTGCGGCGCGAAGAAAGGCGCCGCGGCGGGAACGGGCGCGATCGAGACGACGGCGCGGTCGCGGGTCTTGACGCGATCGACGACCATGCGCACCAGTTCCTTGTGTCTGGCTCCGCTCAGCCAGTCTGCCCGGCGGACCATAGGCGATATTGACCATGGTCAACGGCTGTTCAACCGCAGTAGGCTCCCCGTGCCATCCGTCCGTGTCGTCGCGGTCATGTGAGGCCGCACACGCTGGGTCGGTGAAGGGAACTTGGGGGGAGGCTGGCATGCGCAGACGTCTGCTTGTCCTCGCGATGGCCCTCGGCCTGCTCGCCATGCCGCTGGCGAGCCCCGTCAGCGCGAGCCCGCCGCCGGTTCCCGGTCGCCCGGCTTCGCCCCGCCGAGCACGGCGCCGCAGGCCATGACGGCGGCCGACGCCGAGCCCCTGCAGCCGTTCCGCTCGCTGACCGTGCAGGGCAGTTACGTGGCCGCCGGGGTGGGCATGCGCAACCGCCGCTACGGCACCATCACGCTGAGCGGCATCCCCGCCGGCGCGCAGGTGACCGCGGCGTACCTCTTCTGGGACGTCCTGGCCGACACGGCGAGCGCCGACTTCGCCGCCGGCACCCTCGACTCGCAGCCCATCACGGGCACTCTCATCGGCAGCGACGGCAACCCCTGCTGGGGGAACGCCGCCAACTTCGCCTACCGCGCCGACGTCACCTCGCTCGTCACCGGCAACGGCAACGGCGCCTACGCGCTCGCCGGCTTCGCCTCGCACCTCACCGACGGGCAGGACCCGTGGAACGACTACGACAACACGCCGCCACTGCTCGAGGGCGCCTCCCTCGTGGCCGTCTACGAGGACGCGTCCGCCGCCCAGACCCAGGTGCTGCTGTACGACGGGGCCACCGGGGACGCGCGCCGCATCCTGACGCAGACGCTGAGCGGCTTCACCGCGGCCACGCCCGTGAGCGCCCGGACGACCTTCATCGTGGCCGACGGACAGGCGGTCCCCCAGAGCCCGCCGACTTTCGACGGGACGCCGCTTCCGGCGGCCACGCTCAATGGCAGCGATCCGCAGGCCGGGCCTGCGTACAGCCTGAACGACCTGTGGGACACGCGCACGGTCGACGTGTCGGGTCTCGTGCGCCCGGGTGACACGAGCGCCAGCGCCACCATCGACGGAATGACCGATTGCCACGTCTGGGTGGCCCAGGTGCTGGCCGTCTCGAGTTCGAGCAAGCTCCCCGTCCTGTTCGTGCACGGTTATTCGGCGAGCGCCATCGACAACAACTGGATCGACAGCCCGCCACGGCAGCAGGACGAAGGCTTCATCCACGAGCTCGGACGCCAGATCGGCGCCGATGACATCACCAGCTTCCCCTACGTCCAGGACATGGCCTACGCCTCGAGCGGCGTCTGCAACCCGCCTTCGGCCGCGCTCCCCGAGACGCCCGACGGGGGGATGCCGTACGACGCGAGTTCGGTCTCGCGGGACGCCTGCGACAGTAACAGCGACATCGGACTGAACGCGGTCGCGCTCGACGCCGAAGTGCAGGCGCTGCACGAGCAGACCGGGCAGCGGGTCGTGCTCGTCGCCAACAGCATGGGCGGCGCCATCGTGCGGGGCTTCTTCGCCTACTCGTACGAGCGCCATGACGGGGTTGCGGCGAGCATGGTCGACAGCGCCTTCTTCATCGAGGGCGCGCACCAGGGGGCTCTCCCGACGGCCGATGCCGTCCAACAAGCGCCCAACCTCATCGTGCAGCTCATCAGGCAGTGGCTTTCATCGAGCGGCAACCTACCCAGCGGGCCCGCCGTGAGTGAGCTCGCACCGCAGAGCACCTGGTACAAGTGGGTGAACCCGAACCCGGCACACGTCCCGCAGGTGCCCAGCTTCAACGCCTACGGAGACATCGGCCTCGCGGTGACCTCGTGCCTCTTCGGCGCGTTCTGCGTGCGGACCCCGGTCGTGTTCTACGGCACCGTGGGAGACGGGGTCCTGATGCCGGGCAGCGACAACCCGCTGGCCACGCCCTTGACCGGCGGCGCCCGCTACCTGAACGGGGCGCCGTCCGCCCAGAACTGGGAGTGGGACGTCCGCTCGCAGGTGCCATGGGATCCGACATCGGTGTTGACGCTCGGGCCCGCGGGCGCGTACCTCGTGGCCACGGCGATCATGAACAGCCCGGCCTCGCACACGAACATGGGCACCGAGATGTACCAGACGAGTGTGCCCGACTGCCAGAGCGGCCAGGCCATTTCGCTCGACAGCGAGCTCATCCGGGTGATCGAGGGCCGTGTCACCGGACAGCCCTACCAGTGCCACTCGTAGGAGGACGGACGTGAAGCCAGCGCGGATTCTTGCCGCTGTCAGCGCGATCGTCCTGGTGGGCGCCGGAGCATGGGCGCTGCACGCGCCCACGCGCGCCGCCGACCCGGCCCCCGGCGTCGGGGGCTTCTACACCCTCATCGATGCGGGCCGCGGCAGCGAGCTCACAGTCAGCCTCGACCCGGGCGCACTCTCCTATGGCCACTTCACCTTCGGCGCACGCGGCGTCGGCCTCTTCACGAGCAGCGGGCAGGCCGACGTGACGGTGGCCAACGACCACTCGGTCGTGCTCACCTATGCGGGCGCGGCCAGCCTCGACGCGGACGCCTCGCTCGACTTCCGCTTCGGCCTCTCCGCCGAGTCCGGGCAGGAGGTGCCGGCACAGGTGCGCCTCCACGCCCAACTCGACCCGGTCCACCTGACCGGGAGCGCGGAGCTCTGGTACGACGGAGCGCAGTACCAGCTCGTCCACGTGCAGCCGGCCGCCGACCCGAACCGGGCCGTCGCCGCCATCGCGGCCGACCTGCGTGCCGCGGACTGGACGGCGCTGTACGCGGCCGCCTACAGTGGCCTGCGCGAGTCGATGAGCGAGGCGGACTTCGTCGCCCAGGTCTCGCAGTGGATCGGGGGAGGGCAGGTCACCGACGTGTCGATCCTCTCGGCAGCCACGCAGGCGACCTCGAGCGAGCTCGGCTACACGGTGGCCGAGGCATCGCTCTCGCTGACGCGCACCACGAGCACCGGACCCGTGACCTCGGTCGCGGACCTCAGCCTGCTCGCCGAACCCGACGGCTGGAAGTGGATCAGTCTCACGCCGCGCTCGTGAGCCACCGCCGCCTGGCCGCCCTGGCCCTCGTCGTGGGTGTGTTCGTGGCCGGGTGCGGCCTGATCGGCTCGCGCACGCCAGGGCCGCTGGCCCACGTGCGGGCCCTGCCGGAGGCCTCCCTCGCGCCGCCCGGCAGCGTCCTGATCGCCACCTCTGCGCAGGACGCGCACCAGACAATCGACGGCCCGCAACCGGCCATCTACGTTCGGGTGCTCGGCACGCAGGAGCCGGCGACCGCCGTCGAGACGTTCTACGCCGACAGGCTCCCCTTCGCGGGCTGGACGCCCGATCCCTACTTCATCCGGGAAACCGTCGCCGCATGGGCCGGGGGCTGGACGAAGGGGCCGGTCGAGATGAGCGTGTCGATCCTGCGGCGCGGCACCGACCCGCTCCTGCCGTCGGCCTCCCTGCAGGCCCGCTACCCCACGATCTTCCAGGTTGCGCTATCCGCCGGAGCCGGGGCGTCCTTCCCGCCGTAGTCGCTGGCGCGCCTCCGGTCGCAGCGGCGAAAGGCCGGATGCTGGCGGCGCGACAACCGGGGCCACTGGGCCGGGAGCTCCATAGCAGCCTGCGGTGTTGCGCCGACCGCGGTAGCGAGCGCCGATCAGGAGGGCCGAGAGCGGGCCGAGCCGATCAGCGGGGTCTCGGAGGAGCTGCACCGCATCGCCGTCACGGTCAACGCCATCTGCCCCCAGGCGACGTCACCAGCCCACTTCATCGAGTTAGGGCGATGTTGAAGAAGCTCGCCGCGGCGGGGATCGCGATGCCCGAGGTGCGACTGAAGGAAGTCGAGCCGTCGCTCGGGTCACGCGGCACGGTCGTGGCAACCGCCCGCGGACGGCTCCAGGATGGAGCGACCATCGCCGGATCCATCGCCCGCGGCATCGGGGCGGCCGGGTAGAGGTGGGCTTCCCGCGGCTACGGCGTCGTCGCGTACCAGGCGAGGGCGTCTTTGCCCACTGTGCCCGCGAGTCCGTCCGGGGCCGCTTGTTCGTGTCCACGCGGCGAGGACGCCGCGGCGCGGCGGTCGACGCTGCAGGTCGTCCCTGCCTGAGCCGGTCTCCGCCATCGCATCCGGCGACCCTGTTGCTCCGGCACGGGGCGACCGCGCTGGCCGACCCGGCCGCGTCGCCCGAGCTGCTCCGTACGGCGGGGCGGCGGGCCGACCGGCATGGGCGACATCCCGACGGGCTCACGGTGCTGACCAGCTCTCGCTACGTGATGGCCTTGGGGAGCGACTTGACGACCGCGGGAACGTGACGACCTTGTCGGGCTCCGGACGGTGGTCGTCCTTGCCAGCCGCGGTGCTATCATTGTTATCGTGGAGGTGGCGATGACGAGGCAGTTGATCGTGCGCAACGTGGACGACGGGATCGTCCGCGCCCTGAAGAGGCGGGCGTCCAGGCATGGCCGCTCTGCGGAGGCGGAGCACCGCGAGATCCTCCGGACAGCCCTGCGCGGTGACCTCGAGCGCGCGTCGTTCAAGCAGGCGCTGGCCTCCATGCCCGACGTCGGCTCCGACGACGACTTCGCCGCCGTCCGTGACCTGCCGCGGGACGTCGAGTGAGCTGGCTCCTGGACACGAACATCGTCTCCGAGCTCCGGAAGGGCGGGCGGGCGAACCCCGGTGTCAGGGCATGGTTCGCGGAGGCAGCCGAGGAGTCGCTGTTCACGAGCGTCCTCGTCGTCGGTGAGCTGCGCCGCGGGATCGAGTCGATCCGCAGGCGCGACGTGCCGTCCGCGCTCGCGCTCGACCAGTGGCTCGCCGGGATCACAGACGGTTTCGCCGATCGGATCCTACCCGTGGACCGAGCGGTGGCGGAGCAGTGGGGGAGTCTCAACGTCCCTGATCCCGTTCCCACCGTCGACGGGCTTCTCGCGGCGACCGCGCTGGTGCACCGCCTCACGCTCGTCACGCGGAACACACGTGACGTCGCGCGCACCGGGGTGCTGCTGCTCGATCTTACGGTCTGACCCGCTCGGGCTGCCGAGACCGCCACAGTCCTCCGATCAAGCCAACGCGTACCAGGCGAGCGGATCGGGCACTTTGCCTACCGTGCCCCCGAGTCCGTCCGGGGGCGCCAACGCTGCCACGGCGCCCGTGCGATCGGACAGCGGTCGCCCGGGAGCGCGGACCCACCCGGCCGGGTCGGGCCCCAAGGCCAGGCGGCCCCCTGTTCCCGTTACCATTTGCGCTGTCGGCCTGCCGAAGCCGGTTCCACAGTGCCACTGTCGCCACGCCAGGTGGGGGCTGCCGGCTCGTTCCACGGCATCGCAGGCCTGGCGTCGAAGGGAGGTCCCCATGACCCGGGTGATCGTCGTCAACCACGATCCGGCGCTGGCCGCCGAGCAGGCCGCCCTGCTGCGCGCTTCCGGGTACCAGGTGGAGCAGTGCGGCGGCCCGCTGGCCGAGCCCTGCCCCGTCCTCGGCGACCTTCCGTGCCCCCTGGTGGATCGCGCCGACGTGCTGGTATACGACGCGTGGGCGGCCGGCGACAGCGACGGCGGGCGACGGCTCGTGGCGCATCTGCGCGAGGTGTACGCGGACCTGCCGGTGATCCTCACGGCGGTCGACGACAGCCTCGACTGGGTCGAGACGGAAGGCCCCGGACGCGTCACCCCGCTGACCGGGCGACCCACGCTGGAGGCGCTGCGGCAGGCGGTCGAGTCGGCCCTGGAGGACCAGGGCATGGCCGTCTGACGGGCCTCTCGCGCGCGCCGGCCGCCCATCGGGGCGCGGTCGGACCGTGCCGACATGCCGCCGCACGGCCACCTGCTGCACGGCCGTCCGGCCCTGTCGGGGAGCGGGGGCACGGCGCAGCCTGCGCGATGGCCCTGGACCCATGGGACGACGCGAGCGTGCACACCTCGGAACTCCGGGAGGCGCGCGACCTGATCGCGAGCGCGGGCATCACGCCCACGCTCCACGAGCCGTTCGGCGACATCGCTGAGGCGATCGTCCGCACCGCGCAGGACGGTGGGTACGACCACATCGTCATGGGCAGCCGCCACCTCGGCCTGTTCGATCGGATGCTGCGGGGATCCGTCTCGGAGGCCGTTGTCACGGTGACCAGCGCCAGGGTCACCGTCGTCCACTGATCTCACCGTGCCGGGAGGACGGGGCGCCCGGTGGGCTGCACACGCCGGGCGCCCCTCCCGTCCCGGTCCCCCGACGCTCCCGTCCGCCCGGGCGGCTCTGACGGGGGAGGAGATCGGCGGCAGGCCGTGCCGGCGGATAGACTGGGGCCATCATGCGCGAGGAACCCGACCCCCAGGCAGCCGGTCCGGGCGCGCCTCCCGGTTCCGACGGAGGACCGCCCTCGCCACCACCTGGAACCCCCGCCGTCGATGCCCTGGCCGCGTGGTCGACCCCGGGGAAGCCGCACGGCACCGGCGGAATCCCGGACGCCCGGGGCACCTCCCCCTCGGGTCCGGAGTGGCCGCCCGTCTCGCACTGGTTGGCGCCCGAGGGCCCCCCACCTGTGCCCGTCTCCGGACGCCGGCGCGCGCTGGCGTTCGCGATCATCGTCTTCCTGGTGGCCGCCCTCGTCCTGCCCCTCCAGATCCTGGGGCTCGGTTCCACGCAGACCCCCGCCACGACGCCCGGCACCGCGGCCACTGTCCCGCACGCGGCGGGCGTCGTGCGGATCGCCGGCTGGACTCCTGCGACCTACGATCCCGCGCAGCAGGGCGACGCGGGCACGGCGGCGCTGCTCGCCCAGCTGTTCGAAGGGCTCACCTCGTTCGACGCATCGCTCGAGGTGAAGCCGGCCCTCGCCCAGTCGTGGACCGTCGACCCGAGCGGCCTCCAGGTCGCGTTCCAGCTGCGTCCCGGGCTCGTGTTCTCGGACGGCACACCGCTCACGGCCGATGACGTCGTGGCCAGCTGGCTGCGCATCCTCGACCCGGCGCGGCCCGGACCGCTCGCCTCGCTCCTCGACGACGTGGCGGGCGCGGTCGCCTACCGGCAGGGACGGGGACCCCGATCCGGGGTGGGGATCAGCGCCAGGAACGACACGGTGTCGGTGAAGCTGGTGAAGCCCGCCGCATATTTCCCGGCGATCGCCGCTAACCCGGCCCTCGCCGTAGCGCCACCCTCGGAGGTCCCGTTGCTCGACTCGGCGCAGCCCCCCAGCCCCTTCGTCGGGTCGGGTGCCTACACGGTCAGCGCGGAGGACGCGACGTCCATCACGCTCCGGGCCAACACGCACTACTGGGCCGGGCCGCCGTCGATCGGCTCGGTGATCGTGGTGACCGACTTCGGCGGGAAGAGCCCGGTGGACGCATTCACCGCCGGCGACGTCGACTACACGCCGATCGACGAGGCTGACGCCCTGTGGATCCGGTACGACCCTCAGCTCGGCCCACAGCTGCGGGAGGAGCCGTCGCTGTCGGTGACGTACTACGGGTTCGACACACGCCGCGCGCCGTTCGACGACGTGCACGTCCGGCAGGCCTTCGCCTGGGCGGTCGACTGGCGACGGATCGCACTGCTCTCCGACGGCCCGAGCGCCGTCGCGACGTCGATCGTCCCGCCCGGAATCCCCGGCCGGGCGGCCGGGGACTACCTGCCGCGGTTCGATCCTGCCGCGGCCCGGGCTCAGCTCGCCGCGGCCGGCCATCCCGGCGGGCGCGGCCTGCCGGCCGTCACGATGGTCACCTCCGGCACCACCTACGACGAGGCGGTCATCGACCAGATCCGGCAGAACCTGGGCGTCTCGGTGTCGCTCGAGGTCCTGACGTCCGACGCCTACGCACAGCGGCTCGTCGACGGCACTCCGGCGATCTGGAGCATGTCCTGGATCGCCGACTACCCGGCCCCGGAGGATTTCCTCGGGATCCTGCTGCAGAGCGACGGCACGTCCAATTACGGGGGCTGGAAGAACGCCCGGTTCGATGCGGCCCTGGAGGCCGCCGGGCAGGCGAGCGATCCCGCGGCTCAGGCACGTGCGTACGCGGCCGCGGAGACGATCGTCCGGGACCAGGTGCCCATCGTCCCACTCAGCTATGCCGCCCCGGGCTCACAGGGCGACGCCTCGTGGGCGCTCAGCCGGACCGGATTGCTGGGCGCGACGACCAGCGGCATCGGGATTCCTCGATTCGCGGGGCTCGCATGGTCACGCTGAGCAAGGCCCTTGGCGGCGCGTTGCTGCTCGGCGCGCTCGCGCTCCTCCCCGCTCCCGTCGCGGCCGCACCCACCGTCTCGTTCGAGCCACCCAGCGCCACCGCCGTGCTCCTCCAGCCGCTCGTGTTCCGGGACACGTTCCGAACGAGCGTGCGGCCGGTCCGCGTGGAGCTCGTCGCCTCGTCGCCGTACGTGCCCGGCTCGACCGTCCAGGACGCGAGCGTGGCGCAGGCGGCCGACGGATCGTGGCACGTGTCGGTGACGCAGGCGGACACCGGCTCGGTCAACACCGTGTACCGCTTCGTATTCCGCGTGACGCTCCCGGGCGGCGTCACCGAGACCAGTCCGTCCGGGTCGGTCACGGTGGTGGACACACGGTTCGCCTGGCAGATCATCTCGGGCGGCACGGTCACCCTGCACTGGTACGGCGTGAGCATCGGCACCGCCCGGACGTGGCTCCGGGCGGCCCAGGCGGCCATCACGCGGGGCGCCGCGGCGTTCGGCATCACCGGCAGCGTCCCGCATCTCGACTTCTTCATCTACAACGACTCGGCGTCCTTCTTCGATGCGATCGGCTCGGGCGCGAACGCGGACGCGGCGGGCGTGTACATCCCGGACACCCACACGGCGTTCGGGACCGTGCTCCCGTCGGACCTGGGGTCGGATTGGCCGGACACGGAGATCGCCCACGAGGCGACGCACCACATCTTCGAGGTCGCCACCCACAATCCCTACCACATGCCACCGCTCTGGCTGGACGAAGGGCTCGCGGTCTACTACTCGGAAGGACCCGGCCCGCGCAGCGCGGAGTTGCAGCAGGGCATCGCCCAGGGGCGCATCGTCCCGCTCGACGGCCTGAGCGGCGCCTTCCCCGCGAGCACCGACCCGTTCGTGCTCTCGTATGCGGAGGCGGTGTCCGCAGTCGACTTCTTCCTGCGGACCTACGGTGCGCAGGCTCTGCAGCGGCTGGTGGCGACGTATGCGCGTGGGGCGACCGACGACGAGGCGTTCCAGGCGGCGACGGGAGGCACCGCGGCGGCATTCGACGCGGCCTGGCTCGCGGCGATCGGCGTCCGGCCACCGCCTGCCTACGGCCCCAGGCCGGCGCCCGCGGGTCCCGTGCCGCCCGGCTGGGCCCCCTCGGCCCCGCCGGGAGGTGGTCAGTCCGCGCGGATCCCGGCGCTGACCGGCACGACGGACGAGCACGCGGCAGGGACTGCCCTGCCCACGCCGTCGAGCCCGCCGCTCCCGGCGGCGGCGCTCCTCCTGACCTCCTCCGTGACGGCCCTGGTGACCACCGGACGTCGGCGTCCCGGACGGCCGGGAGGCACGGGACCATGACGACCCGGCCCGAGCCCATGCCGAGGCCGGCAGCCCGCACCGGACGGCTCGCCTGATGAGCGGGCTCATCGGGCGAGCGCGGCGCGTTCCGGGCTGGCAGCTGACGCTCGCCGCCGCCCTGCTCGTCCTCGGGTTCCTGATGGTGGCCCAGGCCGGCGGCGAACCGTCCCGCGTGCAGTACACCAGCCAGGAACGACCGCCGCTCGTCGAGACCGCCACGGATCTGCAGAAGCAGCAGGATGACCTCAAGGCACAGATCCTGGCGCTGCGGGCGCAGATCGAACAGCTGGAGGCGTCGTCGGCCGGCAACAACGCGCTCGTGACGAGCCTGAACGATCAACTGCAGCAGGCCCGCCTGGCGGCCGGCTTCATCGACCTCCAGGGGCCGGGCGTGGTGGTCCAGCTCGAGGACTCGACGCAGCCGATCCCGCCCGGGGCAGCCCCGGGGGACTACCTGGTGAGCGCCAGCGACATCCGCTCGGTGGTCAATGAGCTCTGGCTGGACGGCGCGGAGGCGATCGCGGTCAACGGCGAGCGGATCACCGCGACCAGCGGGCTGACCGACATCGGCTCGTCGATCCTGCTGAACGGGGCATACCTGCAGCCGCCGTACCAGATCGTGGCCATCGGACCCAGGGATCTCTACGGCCGGATGACCACGTCGGCCAACTTCGCGCGCTTCGTGAAGGCGCGCGTCGAGGGGTTCGGGATCCGGCTCGGTGCCGGCGCGCTGGACAAGGCCGTCGTCCCGGCGTACGCCGGCGGCGTCGCGCTCACGTACGCGCACGCGCTCCCCGCGTCCGCCTCGCCCGCCGCGTCGGCGGGGACCGGGCCATGAAGGGCGGGATGCGCTCGCGGAGCGCCCAGCTGTCGATGGCGTTCGTGGCCGTCCTGCTCGGATTCCTGTCGATCATCCAGCTCCGGGCGCAGGCTGGCGGTGTCGGGCTGGCCAACCTCACGTCCCAGGACCTCACGACGCTCATCGCGAACCTGAACCAGCGCAACAGCCAGCTGTCAACCGAGGTGGACACGCTCAGGACGCAGGCCCGCGATCTCCAGCAGGCGCGTGGTCTGGGCGTCTCCGCCGTGGGCGGGCTCCGTGACGACCTGGCCAATATCCGCCTCTGGGCCGGGCTGGATCCGGTCACCGGGCGGGGCGTGACGGTCGACTGCACCGGTCCGATGAGCGCGGATGCCGCCAACGACCTGGTCAACGAGCTGCGGCTCGCCGGCGCAGAGGCGCTCGCCATCGACAACGTCCGCGTGGTCGCCAGCACAGTCGTCGCCGGCCCTCCCGGTGCCCTGTCGGTGGAGAACGTGGCGCTGGGCTCGTCGTTCCAGGTCTCGGCGATCGGCAGCAGCATCAACCTGACCGCCGCCCTCACACGGGTCGGGGGCATCGTGAGCCAGCTGCAGGTGACCAGCCCCAACATCCAGCTCGCGGTCACCCCGGAGAACGACCTGGTCCTGCCCCCCACCGACCGTTCGCTCATCCCGGCGGACGCCCAGCCGCGTCTCTAGGCTCTGGTACGCTGTCGCCGATGGACCACGTGACCGAGCGTGCCCTGCAGGTCGCGACGCTGCGCGGCGCCTCCCATGCCGACGTCCGGACGGTTCGACGCATGGAGGAGCGGCTGTCCGTCAGGACGGGCCGGGTCGCCGCCGCCTCGCGGCGCGAGGACGAGGGTTTCGGCGTCCGGGTGCTGGTGGATGGTGCCTGGGGCTTCGCGAGTTCCTGCCGGCTGACCGCCGCCGAGGCGGAACGGGTCGCCGCCCGAGCCGTGCGGATCGCCCGCGCGTCGGCCCGCACCCAGCGGCGCACGGTGGTCCTGGACCGGCAGCTGCCGCAGCACGGGCGCTTCGAGACGCCCGTCGCCGTCGATCCGTTCCAGGTGCCCCTGGAGACGAAGGTCGGCGATCTCCTCGAGGCGGATGCGGCGATGCGTGCGGCGGCCGACCTGGCCTTCACGGACAGCACGTATCGCGCGGACCGGGAGTGGAAGACCTTCTGCGACAGCAACGGCACGGACGTGGAGCAGGTGCTCACCCACACCGGCGCCGTCATCGAGGCCAACGCCGTGGACGGCGACGAGCACCAGCGCCGCTCCTACCCGGAGCCGGACGGGGGGATGCGCGGCGGCGGGTACGAGAACGTCCGCGGCCTGGCCCTGGGGACGCGCGCGGGCCAGCTCGCGCAGGAGGCTGCGGCGCTGCTCGCCGCTCCGCAGTGTCCGCCCGGACGCCGGACGATCGTGCTCGACCCCACGCAGCTCTACCTGCAGATCCACGAGAGCTGCGGGCACCCCGCCGAGCTGGACCGCGTCTTCGGCACAGAGGCTTCGTACGCCGGCACCAGCTTCCTGTCCACGGATCGGCTTGCCGAGGGGTTCCGGTACGGGTCCGAGTTCATCGACATCGTGGCCGATGCCACGGCCGACGAGGGACTCGGGACGTTCGGATGGGACGACGAGGGCGTGCCCGCCCAGTCGATCCCGCTGGTCCGCGAAGGGGTCTTCGTGGGGTACCTGTCCAGCCGGGAGACCGCACCGCGGATCGGACGCAGCAGCGGCGGCGCGATGCGCGCAGACGGATGGAACCGCATCCCGCTGATTCGCATGACCAACATCAACCTGCTCCCCCGGCCGGGCATGAGCCTGGAGGAGATCATCCAGGACACGGACGATGGCCTGTACCTCGTCTCGAACCGCAGCTGGAGCATCGACGACCGCCGGCTGAACTTCCAGTTCGCGACCGAGATGGCCTACGAGATCCGGGGCGGGAAACTGGGTCGGCTCCTGAAGAACCCCACCTACACCGGTATCACGTACGAGTTCTGGCGCTCCTGCGACGCGGTCGCGGACGAGCGCAGCTACCGCATGCTGGGCACAC
Source organism: Chloroflexota bacterium (assembly GCA_021786265.1). Next base: position 49,493 of record JAJYNP010000173.1, on the reverse strand, counting down.
CGAACTGCGGTAAGGGGGAACCGCCGCAGGAGGGGCACGTGGGCCATGCGTGCTCGGGCGCCCGTTTCCGCGACGTTCAGGTGGGGGTCGGGCGATGGTGACCGGAGGCGCCGGGTGACGCCCGCCGGCGGCAGCTGGCTTCCGCTGGCCGAGCGGCTCCTGAGGTTGGCCTCGGCGGAGGGAGCGAGCGACGCCGAGGTCGTGGTGATGGCCACGGACGCCGCGTTGACGCGCTTCGCGAACAGCGAGATCCACCAGAACGTGGCCGAGACGGACGTGGTGGCCAACCTGCGCTTCGTGGCGGGGCGGCGGGTCGGGGTCGCCTCGAGCGGGCGGCTGGACGGGCACGGCCTTCGGGCGCTCGCCGAGACCGCGGCGCGGATCGCGCGTGTCCAGCCCGAGCTGGACGACCCGGTAGTGCTGCCGGAGCCGGGCCCCATCCCGGCGGTTTCGGGCGCGTGGAGCGACGCGACCGCCGGCGCAACGCCCGAACGGCGTGCGGACGGCGTCGGCCAGGTCGTCGCGGCCGCCGACGCCGCGCGCGTCCTGGCCTTCGGATCGTTTTCCACGTCGACGGACGGGCTTGCGGTTGCGAACTCGCGCGGCGTCCGGGCAGAACAGGTCACGACGCACGCGAGGCTCGTCACGATCTGCATGGGGCCGGACGGCGAGGCCGGTTACGGCGAGACGCTGGCGGTCGACGTGACGTCGATCGACCCCTCGGCGGTCGGGCGGGAGGCCGCGGGACGGGCGGTCCGGTCGCGCGCGCCAGCGGTGCTGCCCCCGGACATCTACCCCGTGGTGCTCGAGCCGTACGCGGTCGTGGACCTGCTCGACTGGGTCGGCGGGCTGGGGTTCTCGGCCCTCGCGGTGGAGGAGGGGCGCAGCTTCTACGAGCCCGGACGGAAGATCGCCAGCGAGCTGGTCTCCACCTGGGACGATGCCACGGACCCGGCCGGGACTCCCACCGCGTTCGATTACGAGGGCGTCGCGAAACAGCGCGTGCCGCTGATCGAGCGCGGCGCCTGCGCGAGCCTCGTCTACGACGCGGCCACCGCAGGGCGCGCCGGGCGCCTGTCGACCGGCCACGGCCTGCCAGCTCCCAATACGTATGGCCCCATCCCCACCAACCAGTTCATGGCCCCGGGCGACACGGCGCCGGAGGAGCTGCTGGCGGGGATGCAGCGCGGCCTGCTCGTCACGCGCTTCAACTACACCAACCCGGTGCATCCCAAGCGTGCCATCGTGACCGGGATGACGCGCGACGGCACATTCCTCGTCGAACACGGTGAGATCGTCGGACCGGTGCGCAACCTGCGCTTCACGCAGAGCTACCTCGACGCGCTCGCGGCGGTCGAGGCCGTCGGCCGCGAGCGCCGGCTGCTGGCGGGAGAGCTCGGCAGCTGCGTGGTACCCGGACTGCGGATCGCGGCCTGGGACTTCACGGGCGCCACGGAACACTGAGGGGCGGATGCCGGACCGTCCCGTCGTCGAGTTCCGGGAAGGAGACCGGGTTCGGCTGCGCAAGCCGCACCCGTGCGGCGCCAGGACGTGGCGCGTGGTCCGCCTCGGTGCCGACATCGGGCTCGTGTGCGACGGCTGCGGTCGGCGCGTGCTCCTCGAACGGCGCGATCTCGAACGGCGCCTGGTCGCCTTCATCGATCGGGGGCCAGCCGCTACGGATCCCGCGACGTGAGGTCCCCGGGATCGCGCCCGACGCGAGAGGTCCCGTACGAGCCGCCCGGTGCCGGAGGCGTGGCCGCGGGAGGCGCCCGGGGCGCACCAGAGCACGACACGGGCGGTGTGCCGGCCCCCGAGCCGTCCGGTCTCGGGGTACTCGCCAACCGGCGGTTCCTGTCGCTGTGGCTCGCGCAGGCGTCCACCCAGATCGGCGGGAACATGGTCATCTACGGGCTGACCATCGTCGTGTACGGCCTGACCGGGTCGAACTCGGCGGTCAGCCTGCTGATCCTGACCTTCCTCGTCCCGGCGGTCGTCTTCAGCGCGATCGCGGGCGTCTTCGTCGATCGCGTCGACCGCCGCCTGATCCTGATCTCGACTAACGTGCTCAGGGGTGGCGCCTTCCTCGCCATGGTGCTCGTCAGCAACCAGCTGCTGCTGGTCTACGTGCTGAACGTGCTGGTCTCGACGGTGACGACGTTCTTCGCGCCCGCCGAGGCCGCCATGATCCCGCACCTGGTGGAGCGGGACCGGCTCATGCAGGCCAACGGGCTCTTCACCTTCACCCTCAATGCGTCGTTCGCGATCGGGTTCGCGCTGCTCGGCCCGCTGGTGGTGAACCTCGCCGGCGCGCCTGCGCTCCTGCTGCTCGTGGCGACCCTCTACTTCGTGGCCGCAGCGCTCTGCGTGACGCTTCCGCGCACGGCTCCGGAGGCCCCCGTTGCGGAAGGAGCGCTGGGCGGCGCCGAGCGGGCGGTCGCGACCCTCGTGGCGCAGCTGCGCGAGGGGCTCGCCTACATCCGCTCGAACCCCCGCATCTTCTGGTCGCTGACGTACCTCGCCATCACCGCCTCGCTGATCGGGGTCCTCGGCGTGCTCGGGCCGGGCTTTGCGACCAAGGCCCTCGGCCTCCGCGAGCAGGACTTCGTGGTGGTCGTGCTCCCGCTGGGGGCCGGCATCGTGATGGGGATCCTCTTCCTCAACGCCTACGGGCGGTACATGCCGCGGCGTCGCGTGATCGAGGGCGGGCTCCTCGGGCTGTCGCTGACCCTGGTGGTGCTCTCGATTGCCGGGCCGCTCTCCCGGTTCCTCGAGGAGAACGCCATGCGACAGAGCGTCGCCGACCTGGGTGGCCTGGTCTCCCTGCTGGCTATCGTGGTGTTCCTGGCGTTCCTGGCCGGTGGCGCCTACGCCTTCGTCGCGATCCCCGCCCAGACCCAGCTCCAGGAGGAGCTGCCGGAGGAGGTCCGGGGGCGCGTCTTCGGCGTGCTGAACATGCTGGTGAGCATCTCGAGCTTCCTTCCCATCGTGGTGGTGGGCCCGGTGGCGGACCTCGTGGGCACGCCGGCGGTGCTCCTCGCCGCCGCCGTCCTCGTCGGCGCGGTGGGCGTGGGATCCATCCTGGTGGTGAAGGCAGAACGGCCGGCGGCGGCGATCCCCGCCCCGCATGCGGCCCCGGTCGATCCGGTCACCGTGACCACCAGCCCGCGGCGGCCAGCTGGAGGCGGACGCGCCGCGCCTCCGGGGGAGGGGGGAGGGGGTCCTCCATGGCCCGGGAACGACGGGTGAGGGCCGGATGAGCGGGACGCCGTTCCGGTGGCGGGCTGCCGCCGTCGTGGTGACATTCGCGGCCATCGGCCTTGGCGCGATCCTGGTCCTCGTCATCCCAGTGCCCGTGCTGGCCGTGCTCTACGTCCTGTTCGCCGCGGTCACCCTGGCCCTCGCGCCGATGAGTCGCCGCCCGCCGCTCGCGCCGCTCGACGATGCCGCCATCGGCCGGCTCGGGCCGCTGCCCACGGCGACGGTCCTTATCGCGGGCCGTGACGAGGCCGCGGTGATCCCGCACCTTCTCGTCGACCTGGCAGCGCAGGACCATCGTGACCCCGACGGCCGTCCGCGCTTCGAGGTGGTCGTGGTCGACGATCGCTCGTCCGATGGCACCGGCACCGTCGCGGTCGCGGCCGCGACAGGGGCCGGGATCGGCGGCATCACCCGGGTGATCCGGCGGGGGCCGCCGCCCGGCGCGCCACCCGACCCCGATGCCGCGCCCCTGGCGGACGGAAAGGGCGCCGCCCTGGGCGCCACCACCCCCGCCGACTACCGGGGCGAGTTCGTCGCGGTCCTCGACGCCGACGCGCGGGTCGGGCCCGACTACCTCCGGAGGGCGGCCAGTTACTTCGCGCGGGGCGCAGGAGCGATGACCGCACGGCGCCGCACGCTCCAGCACCGTCCGGCGCGCTGGCTGCTCCGCCAGCTCGAGGCCGCCCAGGCGGACGAGCAGGACGCGGACGGCGAGATCCAGCGCGGGCGGTGGAGCAACGGCGGCTGCAGCGAGTTCCGGGGCAACGGGATCCTCGTCCGGCGCGACCTGCTCGCCGCGGTCGGGGGGTGGCACGACCACGCGCTCTGCGAGGATCTCGACCTCTCGTCGCGCGTGGCGGCGCTCGGAGAGCGCGTCGGGTGGGCACTCGACGTGGTCGCCTGGGAGGAGCCGGTCCTGGACCTCGGCGCGCTGCGCCGGCAGCGCCTGCGCTGGGGCCGCGGGATCATCCGCCGCGAGCTGGAGCTGACGGCGCCGCTCCTCGCGAGTGACCGCCTGCCGGCCGGCGCGAAACTCGACTACCTCGCCTATTCGGCCCAGACGGTGCTGCCGGTCTCGCTGGGCGCGGCCCTCGTCGCCGGTGTCGTCGCCGGCGCCTGGCCGTCGCTGGTGCTGCTGTTCGCCGCCTATCTCGGCCCAGGGGCGGTCCTCGCGGCCGATTCGTTCCGCTGGGAGGGCCCGGCGGGCGCCGGGACGCTCCCCGGCCGGGTCCTGCGAGCCCTGCGCCTGCTCGTCTTCTCGGGCCTGTGGATTCCCGTGTTTGCGCTCAGCTGGCCGCTCGTCGCCCTCGGCGGAGGACCGGTGCGGTACGCGAAGACGGAGCACACCGGGGCGCCCAAGGGGTTCCGACCCGGAGCCGGCGGGGCGACAGGCCAGGGGCCACGAGGCCGGTAGCAGGCACGCCGCCCCCTGGGTGGACCGGCCCGTCGGGTCACCCGATCGCGCGCCCGAGCAGCGTCCACGCGTCGATCGTGCCCGTCACGACCACGCCGGACGCCGTGACCCGCACGTGCTCCAGCCGCACCCCTTCCCCGTCGGCAGGCCGCCAGAGCACCACGGACGGAAGCGCTGTCCCGGACGGTCGCGCGACGAGGGACCCGTCCGCGGAGATGGCCAGCATGAACGTGACGGCGCGGCCGTCGACAGACGCCGCGACCGCGTCGGGCGGAGCGGGACGAACGTCGACGACGCGCCGCACGCCGGCTGCGACGAGCGCCGGCCCCAGGGTCGCGGCCAGGTCGGAGGTTTCCACGTGAACCGCGATCCCGGCCGAGCGCGGCGTGCCGCCGATCTGGATCTCGGCCAGCCGCAGGGACGTGGGACCCGTCGCGGCGGCGACCCCGGTCAGGGTGCCGTCGACGGTGTCCGCGGTGCGGGAGAACAGGGACACTCCACGGAGGATGACATCCAGCCGCTCGACACGGACCCCCTGGAGCGTGTCCCCGCTGGACTGGATACGGACTGCATCGGCGTGGCCCAGGAGGAGCGCGAGCGGGGGGTCCGCCTCCACCTGGACGCGTGTCGTGGTGGCGTCGAGACCGGCGCCGACGACCGCGGCCTGCACCAGCCCGGAGGCGACGAGCGGCGCCGCGACCCACGCGGCGCCGACCACGATGGCCGCCACGACGAGGACTCCGAACAGGCGCCGCACCTGGTGGATCCTAGCGCGGCGCCGATCCGTGCCCTCAGCGCGCCGATCCAGGCGGTGTCGCCGTCCCGACCGGGTCCGCCTGCGGGGCCCCCGTCTCGGGCTGCGCCGCGGTGTCCGCCGGCACGATCCTGGCGCTGCCCGCCGCCGGCCAGAACGTGCTCTCCCGGCCGTCGTCCCAGCGCACCCGGTAGTGGGTCCCGGCTGGCGACTCGATCACCTCCAGGATCTCTCCATCCCGGTCCGGCATGCCGACTCGCTCCGTCTCGACGATGATCCGGTCTCCGATCTTCGCGTGCATGCGGTGCCTCCCGTTGCAGGATTCTCCGGCGGGCCGTCCCGGGGAAGGGCAGGAGGTCACGAAACGCGCCAGGTCGGGCTGAGTCCACGCGGGTCTCGGGGTCCGGGCCCCCTGCAGGGCGCGCGAGTCGTACGCGCGGAAGCTCACCCGCCTGGGGCTCCCGGCGGCCGTTCACATGGGCGTGCGGGCGCCCGCCCATGTGGCGTCCCGCGTAGTAAGATGCCCGCCTGACAGGGGCGGTTGGCTCAGTCGGTTAGAGCGCGTGCTTGACATGCACGAGGTCACAGGTTCGATTCCTGTACCGCCCACCAGAACCTGAACGCGTCGAACGGGACGCGCGTGCGGGCAGGGAGCCCCAGAGAGCCCGGGCCGGTGGCTGCGAACCCGGACGCGACCCCACCCGCGACGCACCACCCGCGAGCGACCGGCGAACCGGTCCGGGCGCCGCCCGTTAGCGCGGCCACCAGAGAGCGCGAGCGGCGCGGACCGCCACGCGAAGGCGGGTGGAACCGCGGGAGGCACGGCCTCTCGTCCTGTCGAAGGACGAGGGGTCGTTTCGTTTCACTGGAGGCGCTAGATGAGCGAGCACCACGCGGCGACGGCGGCCGGACACGCGCCGGCCCCTACCGCCGGTCCGGCCCCGGACTCGATCGGCGAGCCCGAGGACCTTTCCCTGGAGGCCCCGACGCGCGGCTCGGCCGAGGAGCTCCTCGACGCGCATGCCGGTGACCCGCTCGACCCGATGCGCCACTCAGCCGCGCACGTGATGGCGGAGGCCGTCCTCCAGCTGTTCCCGGACGCGAAGCTCGGCATCGGACCCGCCATCCGGGACGGTTTCTACTACGACTTCGAGCTGCCCCGTGCCCTCACGCCAGACGACCTCGCCGCGATCGAGGAGCGGATGCGGACGTCCGTCGCGGCCGACCACCCGTTCGTCCGCTCCGAGCTCGACCCCGACCGCGGCCGTGCCTTCTTCGTGGAGCACGGGCAGCCCTTCAAGGTGGAGATCCTCGACGACCTCCGCGCGGCCGCCGCGGCGGCGGGCGAGCCGGAGCCCGTGGTGTCCACCTACCAGCACGGGGAGTTCATCGACCTGTGCCGCGGGCCGCACGTCGCGTCGACCGGCCTGATCGGGCCGTTCAAGCTGCTCGCGGTGGCGGGCGCCTACTGGCGCGGCGACGAGAAGCGCCCCATGCTCCAGCGCGTCTACGGCACCGTGTGGGGCACCCAGGAGGAGCTGGACCAGTTCCTGTGGCGGCGCGAGGAGGCGAAGCGCCGCGACCACCGGCGGCTGGGCGTCCAGCTCGACCTGTTCAGCTTCCACGACGTCAGCCCGGGTTCGGCCTTCTGGCATCCCAAAGGCCAGCGCCTGTGGAGGACGCTCGAGGCGGCGATGCGCGAACTCCAGGAGCGCCGCGGCTACCAGGAGATCGCGACGCCGGTGCTGGTGTCGAAAAGACTCTGGGAGCAGTCCGGCCATTGGGACCACTACGCGGAGAACATGTTCCGGCTGCTGATCGAGGGCCAGGACTACAGCCTGAAGCCCATGAACTGCCCGGAGAGCACGATCATCTACCGCAGCCGGGTCCGGTCGTACCGGGACCTGCCGCTCCGCTTCTCCGAGTACGGGAGGCTCCACCGCAACGAGCGGTCTGGCGTGCTCCACGGGCTGACGCGCGTGCGTCACTTCGTGCAGGATGACGCCCACCTGTACGTCCGCCCGGATCAGCTCGGTGACGAGCTACAGGCGCTGCTCGGCGAGGTTGCCGAGTCGTACTCGTGGTTCGGCCTGGCGCCGCGGTTCACGTTCGCGACCAGACCCGACGGGGCGCTCGGCGATCCGGCGCTCTGGGAACGGGCGGAGGAGATCATCCACGGGACCCTGGAGCGGACGGGCGCCCCATACACGGTCAAACCGAAGGACGGCACCTTCTACGCACCGAAGATCGACATCTACATCGACGACGCCCTCGGGCGCGAGTGGCAGATGGCCACCATCCAGGTGGACCTGGTCATGCTGCCGGAGCGGTTCGACCTGACGTACATCGACGAGCACGGCGAGGCCCGGCGCCCGATGGCCATCCACCGCGCCATCTACGGGTCGCTCGAGCGGTTCATCGGTATCCTTACCGAGCACTTCGCCGGCGCCTTTCCCTTCTGGTGTGCGCCGGTGCAGGCCGTGGTGGTGCCCATCGCATCGCGCCACAACGAGGCCGCGGGCGAGCTGGCGGCGCTCCTGCGCGGCCGGGGGATCCGGGTCGAGGTCGACGAGTCCGACAGCCGGATGCAGAACAAGATCCGGCTCGCGCAGGAGCAGAAGGTCCCCTACATGCTCGTGCTCGGCGACCGCGAGGTCGAGGCCCGGAGCGTGGCCGTGCGGACCCGCGCCGGCGAGCAGCAACCGCCCGTCGGGTGGGAGACGCTGGCCGATCGGCTGGTCGAGGAGTCCGCCGCCCGCCGCCCGTAGCCCCCTCCGGTCGCGCAACGGGGAGAGGGGTGGCCGGTGGATCGCGCCGTCCGGGCGGAGCGGAAAGGCGACCGACCCCCGGGCAGGACCCCTCCCTCTTCCCCGTTTGCCGATCGTGAATCGTCCGTGCTATAGTCCGGCGGGCGACCGGGTCGGTCGGGCGCTTTGGCGCCCGTCGCGTCGGCCGCCGTTCATTCGTACCAGCATCAGCCGAGGGGATAGAGCCTGAGCCGAGACCTGCGCGTCAACCAGATGATCCGCGTACCCGCCGTACGGGTCGTGGACGAGGAAGGTGCCCAGCTGGGTGTTCTGCCCACCCTGGAGGCGCTCCGGCTCGCGCAGGAACGGGGATACGACCTCGTCGAGGTCGCCCCCATGGCCGTCCCGCCGGTGGCCCGCCTTCTCGACTACGGCCAGTACAAGTACGAGGCCGCCAAGAAAGAGAAGGAGGCCCGCCGGCACCAGCGGTCGGTCGACTTCAAGGAGATCCGCCTCAAGCCCAAGATCGGCCAGGGGGACTTCGACACCAAGGTCCGCCGCGCCATCCAGTTCCTGGAGGACGGCGACCGGGTGAAGGTCGCCTGCCAGTTCCGGGGCCGCGAGCTCACGCACGCGAACCTGGGACGAGACCTGTTGACGAAGTTCGCCGAGCAGGTCAAGGAGCACGGCGCGGTCGAGCGGCAGCCGTTGCTGGAAGGCAAGTCGATGTCGATCGTGATCGCATCGACCCACAAGCCCAAGCCTCAGCCGGGGGCGACCCCGGAGGGCAGGCCGGCCGCGCCGGCGCCCGGCCAGGCGGGCCCGGCACCCGAGCCGGCGCCATCCGGCGTAGCGGTCGGGGATACGGGGGCGCCATCGACGGCCGAGACACCGGCCACCGTGGCACCGGCTGGCGACAGCAGGTCGGTCACCGACACGGTCCTCGCGTCGATGGCCACCGAGACCAACATCGCGACCACACGTAGCAGCACGACACGCGCGTCGTCCAGCCGCGCCTCGGCGTCGAGGCCGACCGGGACGGGCAGCCCCGCCGGGGGGACGCGGTCCGGTTCGGCAGGAGAATAGACACGTGCCCAAGTTGAAGAGCCACAAGGCGACCCAGAAGCGCTTCGGGGTGACCGGCAACGGCAAGGTCATCCGGGTGAAGGCGTGGCGAGGTCACCATCTCGAGATCAAGTCATCGCGCCGGACCCGGCGCTACGCAGGCAAGGCGATCGTGGGCGGCCAGGATGCCAGCCACGTCCGCCGCCTGCTCCCGTACCTGTAGGAGCCCGACCCCATGGCACGCGTGAAGCGCGGCGTCACCGCCCACCAGCGACACAAGCGACTCCTCGACGCCGCCGAAGGTCGTCGCGGCACCCGCTCGCGCCTGATCAAGCCCGCCCGCGAGGCGCTCCTCCACGCGATGGCGTACGCCTATGTCGGGCGCAAGCAGCGGAAGCGCCAGATGCGGGCCCTGTGGATCGTCCGGCTCAACGCGGCCGCGCGCCAGAACGGCCTCACCTACGGCCGGCTCGTCAACGGCCTCAAGACCGCCGGCGTCGCCCTGGACCGCAAGGTGCTGGCGGACATCGCGGTGCGCGACGCGGCGACCTTCGCCCGAATCGCCGAGGTCGCGCGCGCCCGCTGATATCGCGGCCGGGGAGCGCCCATATCGTGGACCTGGAGACGATCTCCGCGCGCCTCTCCGCCCTCCGGGAGGCGGGCCTCGCCGCGGTCGCCGGCGCCACCGACCCCGATGAGCTGGAGACCGTGCAGGTCGCCTATCTCGGTCGCAAGGGCGAACTGAAGACGCTGCTGGGTGGCATCGGGGCGCTGCCGGCGGACGACCGGCCCCGCGTGGGCGCGATCGGCAACCGGGTGCGCGAGGCGCTCGAGGCGGCGCTGGACGCGCGGCGATCCGAGCTCGAGGCATCCGCCCTGGACGCCCGCCTGACCCGCGAGGCCGTGGACGTCACGCTGCCCGGTCGCCCGGTCCGCCGGGGGTCCCTGCACCCGCTGATCGAGACCAACCGGGAGATCGCCCGCATCTTCGGTCAGTTCGGGTTCGTGGTCTACGAGGGGCCCGAGGTCGAGACGGACGTGCGCAACTTCCAGGCGCTCAACATCCCGCCCGACCACCCTGCGCGCGACCTGTGGGACACGCTCTACACCGACGTGCCGGGTTACCTGCTGCGCACCCACACCTCGCCCGGGCAGATCCACGTCATGCAGCAGGCGGCGCCCCCGATCCGGGCGCTGCTGCCCGGCCGATGCTTCCGGTACGAGGCGGTGGACGCGAGCCACGGATTCGAGTTCTTCCAGGTCGAGGGACTCATGGTCGACGAGGGGACTACCATGGCCGACCTGCGCGGCCTGCTCGACGCGTTCGCCCATGCCATGTTCGGTGGTGGGCGCCCGACCCGGTTTCGCCCCGGCTATTACCCGTTCACCGAGCCGTCCGTCGCCTTCGACGTGCAGTGCGTGGTCTGCGACGGGGCGGGTTGCCCATCCTGCAAGCGTACCGGCTGGATGACGATCCTCGGCGCCGGCATGGTCCACCCGGTGGTGCTCCGCAACGGCGGGCTTGACCCCGAGCGGTACCAGGGGTTCGCGTTCGGGTTGGGCACCGACCGGATCGCGATCCTCCGCTACGGCATCGACGACATCCGCATGTTCCTCGAGAACGACCTGCGCTTCCTGGAGCAGTTCTGATGCGAGTGCCGCTCTCCTGGCTCCGGGAATACGTCGAGGTCGACCTGCCGCCGGAGACGCTCGCGGACCGGCTGACCCTGCTCGGCATGGAGGTCCAGGGGATCGAGCGGCGCGGCGACGACTGGCAGCGCATCGTGGTCGGCGAGCTCCTCTCGGTGGAGCCGCACCCGGGGTCGGATCACCTGCTGCTCACCACGGTCCGGATCGGGCCCTCCGAGCCGGTGCTGACGATCCTGACCGGGGCGTCGAACGTCGCGGCCGGCCAGCGCGTTCCGGTGGCGGTGCCCGGCGCCGTGCTGCCTGGCGGTCGCAGGATCGAGGTCACGCGGATGGTGGGCCGCGAGAGCCAGGGGATGCTCTGCTCGGGCGACGAGCTGGGCCTGACGGCCGACGCGGACGGCATCCTGATCCTGCCGCCGGAAGCGCCGGTCGGCGCCGCCATGACCGACGTGTACGGCGACGTCGTGCTCGATGTGGACGTCAAGCCGAACCGGGGCGACGCGCTGTCGCTGGTGGGCCTCGCGCGAGAGGTGGCGGCGGCGACCGGGGCGCGCGTCCGGTGGCCGGAGATCGTCCTGCCGGAAAGCGGCGAGCCGGCCGGCGACCGGATCGTGGTCGAGGTCACGGACGAGCGGCTGTGCCCCCGGTTCGTCGCGCGGTGCGTGGACGGGCTGGCCATCGGGCCCTCCCCGCTGCTGGTCCAGGCGCGCCTGACCGCGGCCGGCATGCGTCCCGTGTCGAACGTGGTGGACGCCTCGAACTACGTGATGCTGGAGCTCGGCAAGCCCACGCACACCTTCGACGCCGCGGCCATCGGAGGGGGACGGATCATCGTGCGGCTCGCCCGTCCCGGCGAACGGCTGGAGACGCTCGATCACATCGAGCGCGAGCTGTCCCCCGATACGCTGCTGATCGCCGGTCCGCACGGCCCGCTCGGGCTGGCCGGGGTCATGGGCGGCGCCGCGAGCGAGGTGAGCGACGCGACCACGGCGATCGTGATCGAGTCCGCCGTGTTCGACCCGGTCAGCATCCGCCGCACGGCGCACCGGTACGCGCTGCGCAGCGAGGCGAGCCTGCGCTTCGAGAAGGGGCAGGAGGCGCGGCTGGCACGCATCGGGGCCGACCGCGTGGCCCAGCTGGTTGCGTCCTGGTCCGGTGGCCGTGTCGCTCCTGGGCGCGTCGACACCGCGCCCGACGAGCCCGCGCCCGCGCGCCTGCCGTTCCGGCCGTCGCGGGTGGTCCGGCTGCTGGGCGCCCCCATCGAGGCCGACGAGATGCGCGACCTGCTCGCGCGAGTGGAGGTCGAGACCGAGGCGGCGCGAGCTGGCGACGAGGTGCCGATCGCCTCCGGCATGCCCGGCATCGTGCTCGACCACGCGGCGGCGAGGGAGGCGCTGGTCGCGATCGTCCCGACCCACCGGCGCGACCTGGAGATCGAGGCCGACGTGGCGGAGGAGATCGCGCGCGTCCGTGGCTATGACCGCATCCCCGGCCGCCTGCCCGAGACGCCGATGCCGGAGTATCGCCCGGATCCGCGCCGCGCGGTGGACGCGGTGCGCGACACGCTCGCCGGCCGCGGGCTGGACGAGGTCGTGACGCACGCGCTGGTCGGTCCGACCGATCACGAACGGCTCGGGATCCCTGGCGACGATCCCGCTACGATCCGGGTGACGAATCCCCTCTCCGCCGAGCACTCGCAGCTCCGCCGGTCGCTCCTTCCCGGACTCGTCCGCGTGCTCGTCGAGAACCAGCGCCAGCGCCGCGAGGACGTCGCGCTGTTCGAGGTGGGGCACGTCCACGAGCGGGTCCTCGGCGAGCCTCGGGAACGGGCGATGCTGGGCGTGCTGCTTGCCGGCGACCAGGCGGGTGCGGCCTGGAACCAGCCGCCACGGCCGGCGGACCTGTGGCAGGTTCGTGGCGTCGTCGAGTCGCTGTGCAGCCGGCTCGGCATCGAGATCCGCCACGCGGAGCGGCCGCCGGCGATCGCCCCGTACGAGCATCCCGGGCGCACGGCGGTGCTGCGGGTCGCCGGACCCCGGGGAGGCGCGGTCGAGCTGGGCCGTGCGTTCGAGCCCCATCCCCGGTACCTCGAGTCGATCGGCGCGCGGGCCTCGCACGTGGCGGTCGCCCTGCTCTCGCTCGAGGCGCTGCAGGGCGCGCTCCACCCCTCCCGACGGTACGTGCCGTTCCCGAGGGTTCCCGCGGTCGAGCGAGATCTCGCGATCGTGATCGGGGAGGGGCAGTCCGCCGGCGAGGTGGAGCAGGTCGTCCGCGAGTCCGCGGCCCCGCTGCTGCGCGGCCTCCGGCTCTTCGACGTGTACGGCGGTGCCCCGCTGGAGCCGGGCGAGCGGAGCCTGGCGTTCCGGCTCACGCTGCAGGCGGCGGACCGAACCCTGACCGACGACGAGATCGAGGCGGCGGTGGGGAACGTCATCGACGCCCTCGCGGCCCGGTTGGGCGCCCGGATACGATCCTGACGGACGTGGCCGCGTCTGGCGCGCGGCGGAACGCGCTGGTAGGCTAGCGAGGCGGGGCAGACAGGGGAGGGGCCGTGGATCTCGCGGGTATCGTCGGGAGCCTGACGCTGGCCGACGGCGTCCTGATCGTACTCTTTGCGATCACCTTCTTCGTCGGGTACACGCAGGGCGTCCTGCGCCAGCTGCTCGGCATCGGCATCTTCCTGGTCGCGTTCATCGTCGGCTCGTACCTGCGCTCGCCGGTCGGCGCGTGGCTCGCCTCGAACTGGACGTGGCTTCCGGTGGAGTACGCCCTGATGATCGCCTTTACGGCGAGTTTCCTTGCGCTGCTCGGCGTCATGACACTGGGCGTCCAGGCCTACTACCGCCGCGTGATGCTCGCGACCCGCTACGCCGTCCTCGACGAGCTCGCGGGCGGGATCCTGGCCGTCGCGATCGTGTTCCTGGTGGTCGCGGTGCTGGTCCTCAACGGCGACTCGTACTACCACGGCGTCGGTGCGCAGCCGCCGACCGGCGACGTCGGGTGGATGCGCAGCCTCTACGGTGCCTTCGACGGCTCGGCGCTGGTGCACGCGATGCGCGCCGGCCTGATCCCGGGGCTGCTGGCGCTGCTGGGCCCGCTGCTCCCCGAGGCCGTCCGAACGCTGCCCGCCTGAACCGGCCGCCCGATTCCGTGGAGCTTCCTCCGCCGCTTCCGCGCGCGTTCCACGCGCGCTCGGCGATCGACCTGGCGCCGGCGCTGATCGGGATGCTGCTGCTGCACGAAGTCGGCGGGGTGGTGATGGCCGGCACGATCGTCGAGACCGAGGCCTACCTGGGGCCGGCAGACCGGGCCAGCCACGCCCGGGCGGGCCAGACTCGCCGCACCAGCCCGATGTTCGGCCCGGCCGGCCACGCGTACGTGTACCGTCTCTACGGCATGCACTGGGCGTTCAACGTCGTCGCGCACACGGAGGACGAGGAGGCCGGCGCCGTGCTCGTCCGCGCACTGCTGCCCGTGGTCGGGATCGAGGAGCAGCGGCGCCGGCGGGGACGCCCCGGCGACCGCGCCGAACGCCTCGCGGCGGGACCGGCACGGCTGTGCCAGGCGCTGGGTATCGCGGGTGAGGACAGCGGCCGGGACCTGACGGCCGGGCCGCCACTGTGGATCGCCGCCGGACCGGGCGCCGGTGCGTTCGTCCGGGGCCCGCGGGTGAACGTGGCCTACGCCGGAGAACCGTGGGCCACGCTGCCCTACCGCTTCGGGCTGGCGGGGAGCGCCGCGCTCTCGCGCGCGTTCCCCGCCGAGGCCGCGCGCGCGTTGCCCCGCGCCCTCGGCGGCGCGACCGACTGATGGACGGCAAGTCGCTGCTGGTCCTCGAGTTCCCGTCCATCCGCGCGCGGCTGGCGGATCAGACGAACTTCCCGCCGTCGCGCCGCCTGGCCGAGGGCCTCCAGCCGTCCGATGACCCGGTGATCGTGGCCCGCACGCTCCAGGAGACCGACGAGGCCCGTGCCTTCACGGCCGAGCACCCGGGCGCGGGGATCGGCGGCGCCCACGACATCCACGACGCCGTCGAGCGGGCGGCGCGCGGTGGCCGGCTGGACACCGGGCAGCTGCTCGAGATCCGCGACACGCTGGAGGCCGCCGGCCGCCTTGCCGATGCCCTCTCCGAGGAACGCCGGCCGCTGCTCCGTGCGCTCGGGCGGGCGATCCAGCCCCTCCCGGCGCTTCACGCCACGCTGGAGCGCAGCATCGACCCGTCCGGCGAGCTGCTGGACGGCGCCTCGCCCGCCCTCGGGTCGCTGCGACGTGCCGTCCGCGTGGCGTACGACCGGCTGCGCACCAGGCTCGACGAGCTGGTCCACGGCGGCGAGCTGTCGGGCGCGCTGCAGGAGCCGATCGTCACCCTGCGCAACGGGCGCTACGTGGTCCCGGTGCGGAGCGACGCGCGCGGCCGGGTGCGCGGGATCGTCCACGACCAGTCCGGCAGCGGGCAGACCGTGTTCGTGGAGCCGCTGGTGGCCGTCGAGCTGGGGAACGCCTGGCGGGAGGCGCAGCTCGCCGAGCAGGCCGAGGTCGAACGGATCCTCGATCACCTCTCCGGGTTGGTCGGGACGCAGGCCAACGCGCTGCGTGCGACGCTCGAGGCACTGGCGCGCTTCGACTTCTGGTCCGCCAGGGCGCGCCTGGCGGCCACGATGGACGCCGTGCGCGCCGACACATCGCGCGAACCGGTGGTGGAGCTGCTGGGGGCACGACACCCGGGACTGACGGGACGCGTGGTGCCGATCGACGTCCGGCTCGGCGGCGAGTTCACCGCGCTCGTCATCACCGGTCCCAACACCGGCGGCAAGACCGTCACGCTGCGCACCCTGGGGCTGCTGGCCCTGATGCACCAGGCCGGGCTCCACGTCCCCGCGCAGCAGGGAAGCCGGCTGCCGGTCTTCCGCGACGTGCACGCCGACATCGGCGACGAGCAGTCGGTCGCGCAGTCGCTCTCGACGTTCAGCGGACACATGCGCTCGATCGTCCGGATCGTGGACGCTGCGGGCCCTGACACCCTCGTGCTGCTCGACGAGCTGGGCGCAGGCACCGACCCGACCGAGGGGTCCGCGCTCGCCCAGGCGCTCCTCGACCACTTCATCCGCTCCGGCGCGCTGGTCGCCGCGACCACGCACTACGCCGAGCTCAAGACGTACGCGCACAACACGCCGGCGGCGATGAACGCCTCGGTCGACTTCGACCTGGAGACCCTGAGTCCGACCTACCACCTGACGATCGGCCTGCCGGGCACGAGCCAGGCGTTCGCGATCGCCGAGCGGCTGGGACTCCGCCCGGAGCTCGTCGCGGACGCGCGGTCACGGCTGACACGTGCCCAGGTCGAGTTCGAGGAGACGCTCGCCGCGATCCGGCGGCAGCGTGCGGAGACTGCCGACGCCCTGGAGCGGGCGCGGGCCGCCGAGGCGCGCGCGAAGGACGCGCAGCGCCAGGCCGACCAGGAGCGCGCACGGTCGAAGCGCGCGGAGACCGAGCGGGCGGCGCAGGCCCGCGAGGAGGCCGAGCGGATGGTGGCGGACCTGCAGGCGGAGCTGCGTGCCGCGCGGCGGGTGCTCGAGCGGGAGACGCTCACGGCGAGCCGGCTCGAGGCGCTCGAAGGCTCGCTCTCCGAGCGCCTCGCCCGGATCCCAATCCCCGACCGGCCCGCGAGCGCCGGTCCCGTCCCCGTGCGGTGGCAGATCGGGACGGAGGCACAGCACGCGCGCGGGGGCTGGACCGGGCGGGTGATCTCGATCGACGAGGGACGCGGCCGCGCGACGCTCGAGGCCGGCGGGCTGCGCGTCGAGACGGACCTCGATGACCTGGTGCTCCCCGGAACGGCGCCGTCCGGGGAGCCCGCCACCGCGGCCGGCGAAGCGCCGAGGTCGGGCCGGCGCGGGGTCTTCGGCGAGCAGCCTGCGGTGCGTGTTCGATCCGCGCCGGCGGTGCGGGGCGGGGCTCGACCGGCGGGAACCGGGCCGCGCCGTGCCGTACCCACCACACTCGACCTGCGGGGGGCGCGTGTCGAGGAGGCACTCGAGCTGCTGGACCGCTACCTGGACGACGCTTCGCTGGCGGGCGCGGGACAGGTGACGGTGGTGCACGGCCACGGGTCCGGTGCGCTCCGGGACGCGGTCCGCGCCATGCTCTCCGGGCACCCGCTGGTGCAGTCCTGGCGCCCCGGAGAGCGCGGCGAGGGCGGCGACGGCGCGACCATCGTCAAGGTCTGACCGGCGCCGGAGTCCGACCCGGCGTCGCTTCCGCCAGTGTGTCGCTCACGCTTGAGCGGCGCGGGAGACGGCGCCGGCCTAGGTCTGGAGCACCACCTGCGAGCCCAGCGTCGCGGGGGATCCGCCGGTCGGCGATTGCGCGAGCACGGTGCCGCCGTTGCCCACGATGACCGGCACGAACCCGGAGGTCACGATGGCCTGGGCCGCAGCCTGCACGGGCTGCCCAACGACATCCGGCACGATGGCGGCCGGGACCGCGGACTGGCCGGGGCTCGGTGACTGGCCGGGCCCGAAGCTGCTGCCCGGCGCGGGCGACCCGGGCACGCCCGGAGACGGCAGTGCCTGTTCGCAGGTCCTGGTGGGCGGGAACGGCGCGCCCCAGGTCTGGCCGTACGGCTGGTACACCAGGTTGTAGAAGAACGTGGTGCGGGTGTGCTGCGGCCCGCCGTAGACCCCGGCGCCCTTCGCCGCCCGTGCCGCCCACGCCAGGTCGGCGGCATGCCAGTTCGGATAGTTCGTCTCGACGTTGGAGAAGTTGAGGAAGCCGAGCGTCTGGGGCGCGGGGTTCGTGCCGCAGTCCGGCTGCCAGATGAGGTAGCCGTTCTTGGTGGACGACGGATCCGGGATCACCTGCGTCGGCTGACGCAGGTTGTCGACCTGCGTCGGCTGTGTCCCGTCGATGAACAACTCCGGCACCGTCCTGGTGGTGAAGGGACCGGGTCGCAGCCCGCTGTAGGCGTCCACCGACATCGAGGTGATCCCGGACGGCTCCGTGAAGTCCTGGATCGGCCAGGTCCGCGTGACGTCGTTCAGGAAGCCCTGCCAGACGTAGGTCGGGACGTCGAGGGACTGGAGCGGCGACTGGGGGGTGCTGACCGGGCTGTTGTCGCTGTTGCCGTTCCAGGCCACCACCGCCAGCGCGTACTCGCCGGCGGCTCTCCCCGCAGCGTCAGGCGGCGCGATGTACCCCGCCGCGATCAGGTCGTTCGTGTCGTTGTTGGTGCCAGTCTTGAGGGTCGCCGGGCGGAGCTTCCCGCTGGCGTCGGTGATCTTGAACGCGCCCCAGTACGGGTTCACGGCGGGGTTCGTGTTGCCCTTCAGGATGTCCGTGATGATGTACGCAGCGCGGGGGTCCACCACCTGCTCGCCGGCCGGCGGGGTGTACGGCGTGATGACGTTGCTGCCGTCCGGCCCCACCACCCGCAGGATCGTCGTCCGTCCCAGGTAGCGGCCGCCATCGGCCATCGTCGCGTAGCCGGTCGCAAGGTCGACGGGGTGGATTACCTCGGTGCCCAGCGTGAGCGAGAGGCCCGCGGTTGGGGTCTGCGTCTGGAACTGCAGGCCGAACTTCTCGGCCATGTTGAAGACGTGATCCACGCCGTTGATCGCGAGCGCCTTGACGGCCGGGATGTTCAGCGAGAACTGCAGCGCCTGGCGCATGCGCACCGGGCCGCGCTCCTCCAGGTCCGCGTCGGTCGGCGTGTACCCGCCCCCAAAATCGGTCGTGACGTCCATGAACATGGTGGCCGCCGTCATGGTGCCGTCGTTGATGCCGGTCACATAGTTGAACGGCTTGAACGATGAGCCCACCTGGCGCCACCCGTCGGACAGGACGTCGAACTGGGGCTGGAACTGCCTGGTGGCAGTCGTGGCGTAGTAGTTCGCGCTGCCCACGTAGGCGATCACCTCGCCGGTCTGGTAGTCGACCGCCGCGAGCGCGCCGTTGTGGACGTTGCGACCCACCAGGTTCTGCATCCAGGGCTGCAGCGTCAGCCCGAGCTTCTTCGCCGCCGCAGCCGGGTCCTTCGCCTGCGGGACCGTGGCCGCGGCCTGGACCCACTTCTCGGCAAGCTTCTGGACCTTGTAGTCGAGCGTGGTGTAGATCTTCAGGCCGCCGCGCTCCAGCGCCGTGCAGGTGGCCACGCCGACGCCGCAGAGCTTGTCGGTGAGCTCCTGGCGGACCTGCCAGACGAACTGGGGGGCCTTCCAGACCGGCGCCTTCTGCGAGACCAGGACCACCGGTTCCTTGATGGCCGCCTCGAAGTCGGCGGTCGTGTACTGGTTGCCGGACCGGGGCAGCGGCAGCTGCTGTTCCATGACCTGCAGCCAGTAGTTGCGGCGCTGGACGATCGGGCTGTCGGCCGGGACGAGCAGGGTTCCGTTCGGCTGCACCACCGCGTTCCGCACCAGGTCGTACTCGGTGGGCGACTGCGGGATCGCGGCCAGGATGACCGCCTGGGCGAGCGTCAGCTTGCTGAGATCGGTGACCCCGAAGTAGCTGCGCGCCGCGGCGGCGATGCCGTAGCTGTTGTTGCCGTAAAAGTTGCTGTTGAGGTAGTCCTGCATGATCTGCTGTTTGCTCAGCGTCTGCGTCAGCCGGATCGACTCGATGATCTCCTTGATCTTCCGTTCGACCTTCCGGTTGGGGTCGGCGACGAGCGCCGGGTCGAGCAGGCGCCCGCGCACGAGCTGCTGGGTGATGGTGGAGGCGCCGCGCTGCGAGCCGGTGAGCGTGTCGCGCACGGCGGCCAGGATCCCCAGCGGATCGAAGCCGCTGTTGGTCCAGAAGGTCCTGTCCTCGATCGAGGTGGTGGCGTCGACCACGATCCCCGGCACCTGGTCGAGCTGGACGACCTCGCGCTGCTGGGTGCCGAAGCGCGCCAGCTCCACCCCGTTGCGGTCGTAGACCACCGACTCCTGGTTGAACTGGAGGTTGTCGAGTGTCCGCGGGTCGGCAAGGCCCTGGCTGAAGTAGCCGTACGCCGCGAGCGCGCCGAGGAACCCGACGAATCCGACGATCAGCAGGGCACCGAAGAGAAGCAGCGGAAGCGCGACGGCGACGCGGGACGCACTGCCACCGTTGCGTCCACGCCTGCCGCCATTGAGGCGCCGTGCCCGGCGGCGGGTGACGCTGGTCTGCATATCGCCGGGCACTCTAGCATACTCAACCGTGTCCCCAGTCTCGCCCAGGATCCCTGCAGGTGGCTATCGCCGATGCCCGAGATGACCGATTTCCTCGCCGAGCTGCGATGGCGGGGCATGCTCCAGGAGATGACGGAGGGCCTCGAGCCGCGCCTGGCCCGTGGCCCCATCGCGGCCTATGTCGGCTTCGATCCCACCGGTGATTCGCTGCATGCCGGGCACCTGATCCCGATCTTCGGGCTGTTGCACCTCCAGCGGGCGGGAGGGCGACCGGTGGCCGTCGTGGGCGGCGGCACGGGCATGGTCGGCGATCCGTCGGGCCGGAGCGCCGAGCGCAACCTGCTCGACGAGGAGACGCTTGCCGCCAACGTGGCGGCGATCCGGGGGCAGCTCGAGCGCTTCCTCGACTTCTCCCCCGGAGAGCACGGCGCCCGGATGATCGACAACCGCGAGTGGCTGGAGCGGTACGGGCTGATCGAGTTCCTGCGCGACATCGGCAAGCACTTCAGCCTGGGCTACATGCTGTCCAAGGACTCGGTCCAGCTGCGCATGGGGGCCGGGATCTCGTTCACCGAGTTCAGCTACATGACGCTGCAGGCCGCCGACTTCCTGCACCTCTACCGGGACCACGGCGTGGAGATGCAGATGGGCGGCGCCGACCAGTTCGGCAACATCACCGCAGGGCTCGAGTTGATCCGCCGCGTGCTGGGCCAGGGGCCGGACGGCGAGCCACGCGCGTACGGGCTCTCGTTCCCGCTGCTCACCGCGCCGAGCGGCAAGAAGTTCGGCAAGAGCGAGGGGGGCCAGACGGTGTTCCTGGCGCGGCACCGGACCTCGCCGTACGTCTTCTACCAGTACTGGCTCAACAGCGACGACCGGGACGTCCCGCTGTACCTGCGGACGCTCACGCTGCTGGCGCGCGAGGAGGTGGAGGCGCTCGAGGCCGAGCAGGCAGCGCACCCGGAGCACCGGCCGGCGCAGCGCGCGCTCGCCTTCGACCTGACGGCGCGGGTGCACGGCACGGCGGAGGCCGAGCTGCAGCGGCGGGTCGGCGAGCTGGCGTTCTCGGGCGAGCCGCTGGCCGATCCGGACGTGCTGCAGGTCCTGCACGACGACGTGGGCGGGTTCGCGTTCGGCCCGGAGGTCGCGACGGCGTTCGACCTGGCGCTGGCGAGCGGGCTGTTCGCGTCGAAGGGCGACCTGCGGCGGTCGATCGCGCAGGGCGGCGTGGTCGTGGACGATGTGCGGGTGGTCGACGGAGACGCGCCGGTGGGCCCACCGGTCGCCGGGCGCTACCACGTGGTCCGGCATGGTCGACGGCAGCTCTCGGTGGGGGTGGCGCGGACGTAGCCCGGCGCGACCCTGCCGGTCAGGCCCGGTGCCGGGTCCGCAGCACCTCCAGCACCTCGCGCGGCTCGAGCCCGCGCTCCGCGGACAGGACCAGCAGGTGGTACAGGAGGTCTGCGGCCTCGCCCGCCAGCGTGCCACGGGTTGCCGCGCGATCGGCCGTCGCGGCGTCGCGTTCCGCCTCGGCGTCGTCGCGGGCCGCGAGGAGCACCTCCGTCGCCTCCTCGGTGACCTTGCGCGCGCACGCGTCGACACCCCCGGCAATGAGCCGCGCCGTGTAGGAGCGCTCCGGGTCGGCCACGGCCCGACGGTCGACGATGGTGGCCCAGAGCCGCTCGAGCCACTCGAAGCCCTGGGGCGAGGCGGAGGCCGAGGCCGCCGTGGTACGAGTGGCGAGCGCGACCGGTGAGGTCACCGCGGTGGGCGACGTCGGCGCGGTCAGCAACTCCGGCGCGCCGTCGAAGCACGAGCGCCTGCCCGTGTGGCAGGTGGGGCCGGTCGCCTCGGCGGTGACAAGGATCGCGTCGGCGTCGCAGTCGAGCGCGAGATCGCGCAGCCGCAGGACGTTGCCGCTGGTCTCGCCCTTCTGCCACAGGCGGCCGCGACTGCGCGAGTGGAAGTGCACCAGGCCCGTCGCCAGGGTCGCCGACAGCGCCTCCGCGTCCATGAAGGCGAGCATCAGCACGGCGCCATCGCCGGCGTCACGGACCACCGCCGGCATGAGCCCGTCCGGGCCCCATCGCACCGCGGCCGGATCGATGTTGCGCGCACCCGGCTCGCCCTGTTCACGTCCCTGGCCCCGCCCCACGTCGCCGCGCCCGGTCACGTCGCACCGGTCAGGCGCACGAGGATCCCCGCCGCCGCCATGGCCCGCTTGACCGCTCCGATGCCGTGCAGGTCGCGGTGGAAGATCGACGCGGCGAGCACCGCGTCGGCGCCCCCGTCCACGATCGCGGCCACGAAATCCTCCGGGTGCCCCGCCCCGCCGGACGCGACGACGGGGACGCCCACCGTCGACGTCACCGCCCCCAGCAGCTCCAGGTCGTAGCCGGCGCGAGTCCCGTCGCGGTCGATCGAGGTGAGCAGGATCTCGCCGGCGCCGCGCTCGGCGGCCTCGCGCGCCCAGGAGACGGCGTCGAGCCCGGTCTCCTGGCGCCCGCCGCGCACGACCACCTCCCAGGTCGGGCCCGCCACGCTCCCGACCCGGACCGGCCCATGCCGGCCCGCCGCATCCGCCGTGCCCGCCCCGCGGGCGTCACCCGGCTTGCCAGTTCTCCGGGCGTCGATCGAGACCACCACGCACTGACGCCCGAACCGCCGGGCACAGCGGTCGACCAGGGTCGGGTCGGCCACCGCGGCACTGTTCACGGCGACCCGGTCGGCGCCCGCGCGCAGGACCCCGCGCATGTCGTCGACCGACCGCACGCCGCCCCCGACCGTGAGCGGCACGAAGGCGCGCCGCGCCGTCCGCTCGACCACGTCCAGCAGCGTCGCCCGTTCCTCCACGGCCGCGGTGATGTCCAGGAAGCAGATCTCGTCGGCCCCGGCCTCGGCGTACCGGGCCGCGAGCTCGGCGGGATCGCCCTCGTCGACGAGGTCCACGAACTGCGTGCCTTTGACGACCCGCCCGGACCGGACATCCAGGCACGGGATCACGCGGCGCAGCAGCATCAGGCGGCGCCCCGGGTTGCGAGCGCGGGAACCGGCGCCTCCCTCCGCGCGGCCAGCTCGAGCACGTTCCGCAGCACGCTGAGACCGTCGCGCCCGGACTTCTCGGGGTGGAACTGGAGACCGAGCAGGCGGCCGCTGGCCACCGCGCTGGCGAAGCGGCCACCGTGCACCGTCTCGGCCACGATCACCCCGCGATCGGCCGGTACGGGTGCATACGAATGGACGAAGTACATCGGCGGCCGCGGCGGAAGCCCGTCGAGCATCCGGTGGGGCGTCACCACCTCGAGCTCGTTCCAGCCGATGTGCGGCAGGCGCGGCGCGGAGGGCAGCCGGCGCGTCTCCCCCGCGATCCAGCCGAGCCCGCGGGAGCCGTCCTCCTCGGAACGCTCGAACAGCAGCTGCATGCCGAGGCAGATCCCCAGGTACCAGGCCCCGCCGCCCATGGCCTCCGCGAGCGCCGTGTCCAGCCCCGTCCGGCGAAGGCGCCGCATCGCCGGCCCCTGCGCACCGACGCCGGGAACGACGATCAGGCCCGGGCTCCCGACCTCGCCGGCGCGGTGGACGACGCGCACGTCCGCCCCGAGCACGGCAAGCGCCTGGCCGATGCTGAGCAGGTTGCCGGCCCCGTAGTCGACGAGCGCCACGGACACCCGTGCGTCGGCCGTCATGCGTCGACCGGCTCGCCGTCGACGAGGCTGCCCTTGGTGGACGCCACCCCCGCACGCCGCGGGTCGATCGCGACCGCCTGGCGCAGGGCGCGGGCCAGCGCCTTGAACGCGGCCTCCGCGACGTGGTGATCGTTCGCGCCGTCGGCTCGCAGATGCAGCGTGAGGCCCGCCTCGCGCACGAACGACTCGAGCGCGTGGGGGATCATCTGTGTCGGCAGCGTGCCGATGCGGTCGGCCCGGAATGCGAGCGACAGGACCGCGTACGGCCGCCCGGAGCAGTCGACGGCGGCGTGCGCCAGTGCCTCGTCCATGGGCACGGACGCGTCGCCGAACCGCTCGATGCCGGCGGCATCGCCCAGAGCGCGCCGCAGCGCGCGTCCCAGCGCCAGCGCCACGTCCTCCACCGTGTGGTGCTCGTCGACGTGCAGGTCCCCGGTGGCGTCGATCTCGAGATCGAACAGGGCGTGATGCGCGAGCGACGTCAGCAGGTGGTCGTAGAACCCGACGCCGGTGGCGATCCGGGTCTGCCCCGACCCGTCCAGGTCGAGCTCGACCCGCACGTCGGTCTCGCGGGTGGTCCGGCGCACCTCCGTCCGCCGCGATGCAGGGTCGCTCACGTGGCCGTCCCCTTTCCGGGCCCACTGCCCAGCGCCGCAAGGAGTCCGTCGTCCTGGTCGGGCGTCCGGACCGTCAACCGCAGGAAGCCGCGCAGCCGCCCGGGCCCGAACCGGCGGGGGACGAGCCCACGGCGCAGCAGCCGCCGCGCCGCCGCGTCGGCCGCCTGCGGGGTGCCCATGTCGACCAGCAGGAAGTTCGTGACGCTCGGGAGCGCACGCCAGCCCGCGTCGAGGAGCGCGTTCCGGAACCGTTCGCGCTCCTCCGCGAGCAGGGCCACGTTCGCGGTCGCGAACGCCGGGTCGGCAAGCGCGGCCTCGGCGATCGACGACGACAGGGTGGCGATGCTGCCGGGCGGACGGACGGCCGACAGATGCGCCGTGAGGGCCGGCTGCGCCACCGCGTAGCCCACGCGGACTCCGGCCAGCCCGTACGCCTTGGACAGCGTGCGAACGACCACCAGGCGGGAGAACCGCGCGACCTCGTCGATCAGGCTCGCTCCCGCAAACTCCCGGTAGGCCTCGTCGACCACCACGACGGGCCCGCCCCCGGGCAGGACGGCCAGGCGCTCGATCAGCCCCACCAGCGTCGAGCGGGCCTCCACGGTCCCGGTCGGGTTGTTGGGGTCGCACAACCAGATGAGATCGGCGCCTGCCGCCGCTCGGAGGAGGGCGTCCACGTCGAGCGGAAAGCCGGCGTCGGTGGGCCCGCGAGGCACCTCCACCAGCGCGGCGCCACGCTGACGCGTCACCACCGGGTACATGCCATAGCTCGGCGTGGCGACCGCCGCGCGTGCGCCCCCCCGCAGGCAGCTCTTCGCGGCAAGGTCCAGGATCTCGTCCGCCCCCGCGCCCACGGTGATCCACGCGGACGGGACGCCGGCCCGGGCCGAGATGGCCCGCGTGAGCCGGGCATAGGTCGCGTCCGGGTATTCGTTGAGCCGCCCGTCCGCGGCCGCGGCCTCGACCCAGTCCCGGAGCGAGGGGGCCGTTCGCGGCGAGGTGTTCGTGTCGAACCGGACCACCTGCGCCGGGTCCAGCCCGTGGGCGGCGGCGACCTCCGCGTCGCTGGCCTCCCACTGGTAGCCCGTGCCGTCACCTTCCCTGGCGGGCGCCAGCAGGTTGACGGCGCTCACCGTGTCCGCGCTCACCGTGTCCGCGCCTCCGGCGTCCGCTCCTCGAACCGGATCTCGACCGCGTGCCGGTGGGCGATCAGCCCTTCGGCCTCCGCCACCGCCGCGACCGCCGGGGCGATGGAGGCGAGGCCCGCCCGGTCCACGACCTGCGCCTGCATCCAGTGCCCGAACGCCTCGACCGAAAGCGGCCCGTACGCACGGGCCAGCCGGCCTGTGGGCAGGATGTGGTTCGACCCGGTCGCGTAGTCGCCGGCCGACTCGGGTGCGTACGCGCCGAGAAACACCGAACCCGCGTGGCGGATCCGGGCCAGCAGTTCGGCTGCGCCGTCCACGGCCACCGACAGGTGCTCGGGCGCGTACTCGTTGACGAAGGCCACCGCGTCGTCGAGCCCGCCAGCCACCACGATCAACCCGGCCGACCCGAGCGACGCGGCCAGGAACCTGAGGCGCGGCTGCAGCGGCAGCTGGCGGTCGAGCTCCGCCTGCACCGCGTCCGCGATCGCCTCGTCCGTCACCACGAGCACGGCGGCCGAGTCGGGCCCGTGCTCGGCCTGGCTCAGCAGGTCGGCCGCCACGTGGGCCGGGTCGGCCCTCCCGTCCGCGAGCACCATGACCTCGGACGGACCGGCCGGCATGTCGATCGCGACGTCGCCGAGCACCTCGAGCTTGGCGGCAGTGACCCATGCGTTGCCGGGGCCCACGATCCGGTCGACGGCGCGCACCGTGGCCGTGCCGTGCGCCAGCGCGGCGATCGCCTGGGCTCCGCCCATGGCGTAGAACTCCTCCACCCCCAGCAGACCGGCGGCGCCGAGGAGGACCGGTGAGAGCGACCCGTCGCGGCCCGCGGGGCTGGCCACGGCGACCTCGCCCACCCCGGCGAGTCGAGCCGGAATGACGCCCATCAGCAGCGAGCTCGGGTAGGCGGCCTCGCCGCCGGGAACGTAGATCCCGACCCGATCCAGCGGGCGCCAGACCCGCCCGACACGGATCCCGGGCGCGACGTCCACCCACTGCTCCCGCGGCGGGACCTGCACGCGGTGGAACGCCTCGATGTGGCGGGCCATGAGCAGGAGCCCCTCGCGGAGCTCGGGCGCGAGCGCGCCGGCCGCCGCGCGCAGCCGCTCCACCGGGACACGGATGGGCGGTGGCGTTCCGGCCGGCGATCCTGGCTGGATTCCCTCGGTCCACGCGCCACCGTGCCGGCCGCCCAGGTCCCGCAGGGCATCGTCGCCCCCGGATCGCACGGCCCGGACGATCGCTCGCGCGGCGTCGCGGACGTCCTCGCCCGTGCCCGCGGAACGGCGCACGAGGGCGCGGCGCTGGTCGGGCCCGATATCGAGCAGGTGGAGACGCCGAAGCGTGACCGACGGTGCCGTGGGGGCGGCACCCCCGAGTCCCGTGACCGACTCGCTCATTGGATCAGCAGCTCGATGGGCAGCACCAGGATTCCGGAGGCCCCGGCGTTCCGCAGCCGCCCCAGCAACCCCCAGACCTCGTCGGCCCCGACGACGGCGTGGACCGCCACCATGTCGTTCCTGGCCAGCGGCAGCACGCTCGGCGAGCCGAGGCCGGGCAGGAGCGCCTCGATCTCGGCGAGGGCGGAGAGCGGCGCGTTCATCATCACGTACCGGCGCTCCCGGCCGTCCACGACGGCCTGCAGCATCGTGACGACCTCGGCAGCGGGCCCGTCCGCGCCCGGCTCGGCTACCAGGATGGCCTCACTCGCGAGCAGGGTGCCCACGGACCGGAGCCCGTTCACCAGCAGCGTCGAGCCGGTGGAGACCAGGTCGACGATGGCATCGGCGAGGCCCATCCGCGGCGCCACCTCGACCGCGCCGCTGATGGGGACGAGCTCCACCTCGATAGCCTGCTCCCGGAAGTACCGGGCCGCAAAGGCGGGATGCGACGTCGCGACCCGGCAGCCGGCGAGATCCTCCAGGGCCTGGGCGGGAGAATCCGACGGCACGGCAGCGTCCAGGTGGCAGCGGCCGTAGTGGAGCGAGGCCCGCACATCGAGCGGCCGCCCCGACTCGGCCAGCAGGTTGGTGCCGGTGATGCCCATGTCGGCCACGCCGTCGCCCACGAACTCGACGATGTCCTCGGTACGGACGAACAGGATGTCGAGCGGGAAGTTCTCGCAGCGGCTCACCAGCGAGCGCTCACGGGCGTCGAAGACCAGGCCGGCATCCCGCAGGAGGGCGATGGTGGGCTCGAGGAGGCGGCCCTTGTTGGGGACCGCGAGCCGCAGGTGCGGGGTCACGGACGGCCCGACCGGGTTGAGCTCGCGGACTCGGCCGCCTGCCCGCCGGCGACGGTGGTGGAGGGGGGAGCCGGCGCTGGGGTCGCCGCGCCCTGCCTCGCCCCCAGCCGCTCGAGCGCCCGGGCGTAGCCGCCCGTCCCGTGGTGCAACCACTGCGCGATGCGCGTGACGGTCGCGGTGCTGGCGCCCGTCAGGCGGGACACCTCGCCGTAGTGGCAGCCGTCCGCAAGGAGCCGGACGATCTGCCAGCGCTGGGCAAGGTCATGCAGCTCGCCCAGGGTGCAAAGGTCGCGCAGGAAGCGAGCCGCCTCGTCGCGGTCGCGCAGGTCGACGATCGCGTCGAGCAACGCATCGGTCTCCGCCGTCTGCCAGGTCTCTTCGGGTACGAGCATCGCTGCCGGTGGTTCTCCCGGTTCCACGGCGCCGCTGCACCGGCCTCGCCGTCAGCGCGGCCGATCGACGTCGTCCGCAGCGGGCGTCGTCGTGTTGACGTAGTAGCATGCTAACATGACAGAGCGACGACGCGCACGGCACGGCGCAGCCCGGCCCCGACGGCCGGGCGCGGCGCCGGGACGGGACGCTTCTCCGACCACGATCTCTCCGCGCCCCGACACTTTCCCGCGAGTGTTCGTGCTTGCCCCGTCGATCGACCTCCTGGGCGGTCGCGTCGTTCGCCTCCGCAGCGGCGACCCCGCGCTGGCCACCGTCTACGACCACGATCCGGCCGCGTCGGCCCGACGATGGGCGCGCGAGGGCGCCGATCTGCTGCATGTCGTGGACCTGGACGGCGCGCTGTCCGGGCGGGCCGTCCAGGCGGTGACGGTGGCCGAGGTCGTACGGGCCGGCCTGGAGGGTGGGATCCCGAGCGAGGTGGCGGGCGGCCTGCGTGACGAGGCATCCGTGGCCCGTGCGCTCGCGACGGGGGCCGAACGGGTGGTGCTCGGGACCGCCCTGCTCGCCGACCCGATGCTGGCCGGGCGGCTGGTGGCGCGGCATGGGAGCGCCTGCATCGTGGCCGCACTGGACGTCCGTGACGGGCTTGCCGTGGGGGAGGGCTGGCGTCGGGGGGCCACCTCGCGGCCGCTGGACCAGGCGGTCGCGCGCCTCGTCGACGCGGGCGTCTCGATCCTGGAGGTCACGGCGATCTCGCGCGACGGGACGATGGCCGGGCCGGACCTCGACCTCCTGGCGCGGGTCCGCCAGCTGGCACCCGGGGCGAGCCTGCTGGCCTCGGCCGGCGTTCGGAGCGCGCAGGACGTGCGGTTGCTTCGGGACGTGGGATGCGACGGGGTGATCCTGGGTCGGGCAGTCTACGAGGGAGCGCTCTCCCTTGCGGAGGCGCGGGCGGCGCTCGACGATGCGGCGCAGGCGACGTAGCCTCCGCCCCGGCACCACCCGTCAGTGCGCCGCCGCGGCCTCCTCCTTCTTGTGCGCGTCGGTGACCTTCTGCGCGATGTGCGGCGGCACTTCCTCGTAGTGGTCGAGCGTCGCGGCAAACGTGCCCCGCCCGGCGGTGAACGCCCGCAGCTCGGTGGCGTACGTCGCCAGCTCGGACTGCGGGACCTGCGCCCGCACCACCTGGATACCGTTGCCCGCGCTGTCCATGCCCAGCACGCGGCCGCGGCGCGTGTTGAGGTCGCGGTTCACGTCGCCCATGTACTCCTCGGGCACCCGGATCTCCACGTCCATGATCGGCTCGAGGAGCACGGGGCTGGCGTCCATCAGCCCCTTCCGGGTTGCCATCGAGGCCGCCAGGCGGAACGAAAGCTCGTCCGAGTCGACCGGGTGGAACGAGCCGTCGTAGAGCGTCGCCTTGAAGTCGACCACCGGGTAGCCGGCGATGACGCCCTTCGAGGCCACGTCCCGCACGCCCTTCTCGACGCCCGGGAAGAACTGCTTCGGGACCACGCCGCCCACGACCTTCTCGCCGAACTCGACTCCGCCGCCGGGATTGGGCTCGATCTCGATCCACACGTGCCCGAACTGCCCGTGCCCGCCGGTCTGCTTCTTGTGCCGCCCCTCGACCTGCGTGCGACCCCGGATGGTCTCCCGGTACGGGATCCGCGGGGCGTGCGTGATCACGGCGGCGCCGAACTTGCGCTTGAGCCGTTCCACCAGCACCTGGATCTGGTTCTCGCCCACGGCCCAGAGCAGCTGCTCCCCGGTCTCCACCTGCCGCTCGACCCGGACGGTCGGCTCCTCCTCGACCAGGCGGCCCAGCGCCTGGCCCATCTTGTCCATGTCGGCCTTCGTCTGCGGCTCGATCGCCACCGGCAGGGTCGGGGCCGGGAACTGCGGCAGCGGCAACGTGAGCGGCCGCTCGCGCGTGGTGAGCGTGTCGCCGGTGAGCGTCGCTGTGAGCTTGGCGACCGCGCCGATCTCCCCGGCCTTCAGCTCGCCGACCGCCTCCTGGTCCTTGCCGTGGAGTGCGAGCACCTGGCCGATGCGCTCCTCCTCGCCCCGGACCGGGTTCCACACGTGGTCGTGGCTGCGGATGGTCCCCGCGTGCACCCGGAAGAACGTCAGCCGGCCCACGAACGGGTCGGCCGTGGTCCGGAACACGTGCAGGAGCAGCGGAGCGGACGGATCGGGCGCCACCTGGACGGGCCTGCCGGCGCCGTCCAGTGCGGAGATCGGCCCGCGATCCACGGGGGAGGGGAGGTACGCGACGACCGCGTCGAGGAGCCCGGCCACCCCGATCTCGCGCGCCGCCGAGGTGACCACCACCGGGGCGATGAGGCTCCGGCGCACAGCCTCCGCAACGCATCCCTCGAGCTCGGCGTCGGTGATCTCCTCGCCCTCGAGGTACTTGGTCATGATCTCGTCGGAGGCCTCCGACGCCGCCTCCACGAGCTGTTCGCGACGCCGCGAAACCTCGTCCGCCAGCTCCGCGGGAACCGGTCCCTGCGACACCTTGTCGCCCTGCCACGTGTACGCCACGCGGTGGACCAGGTCCACGTAGCCGCGGAACGAATCGGCGGCGCCGATGGCCACCTGGAGCGGCGCGATCTTCTGGCCGAAGCTCTGCCGCAGCCGGTCCAGCGCCGCGCCGGGATCGGCGTTCTCGCGCTCGCACCGGGTGAGCACGAAGAGGGCCGCGACGCCGGTCTCGCGCCCCAGCTGCACCGCCTTCTCGGTGCCCGCCTCGACCATGCCAGACGCGTCCATCGCGATCAACGCGGCGTCCGCGGCCGCGTACCCCTGGATCACCTCGCCCACGAAGTCCGCGTATCCGGGCGTGTCGACGATCGTGATCCGGTGGTCGCCGTGGACGAGTGAGGCGACCGCGAGCGCCAGCGACAGGTGCCGCTTCTGCTCCTCGGGCTCGAAGTCGAGGCTCGCGGTTCCCTCGTCGACGCGGCCGAGCCGGCCGATCGCCCCGGCGCTGTGCAGCAGGTGCTCGGCCAGCGTCGTCTTCCCGGACCCGGCGTGGCCGGCCAGGACGACGTTCCGGAGGCGGTTCGGTTCGACGTTCTTCATCGAGGGCAGCCCTTCGTGCAGTTCGAGGCGAGCGGAGACCGGGGGCGCGGCCCGGTCATTCTAGTAGAATGCCGGCGATGTCCGGACACTCCAAGTGGTCCCAGATCAAGCGCCAGAAGGGCGCCAACGACGCGAAGCGCGGCGCCGTCTTCACGAAGGTCGCGCGCGACATCGGGATCGCCGCCCGCGCCGGCGGCGGCGATCCCGACGGCAACTTCAAGCTGCGGCTCGCGATCGAGAAGGCGCGGGCCGTCAACATGCCGGCCGACAACATCAAACGCGCGATCGAGCGCGGAGCTGGCGGCGGCGAGACCGAGCAGTTCGAGGAGATCACGTACGAGGGCTACGGGCCCGGCGGCGTGGCGATCATCGTGGAGGCGGCCACCGACAACAAGAACCGCACCGCGGCGGACGTGCGTGCCATCTTCACCAAGCACGGCGGCCAGCTCGCCGGTTCGGGCGCCGTCGCCTGGCAGTTCGAGCAGCGGGGCCTGATCTCGATCCCGCTCACGGGGCAGGACGCCGACGAGATTGCGCTCCTCGCGATCGACGCCGGCGCCGACGACGTCGACACGGAATCGGACCCGCTCGAGGTCTACACCGCGCCCACCGAACTTGAGGCCGTGCGCCGGCAGCTCGAGTCCGGCGGCGTCAAGATCGAGTCGGCCGAACTGACGATGCAGGCGAAGAACACGATCGAGGTCGACGCCGCCAGGGCGCGTGCGAACCTCCGGCTGATCGAGCATCTCGAGGATCACGACGACGTGCAGCGCGTCACGGCCAACTTCGAGATCCCCGACGAGGTGCTGGCCGAGGCGGCCACCGCTTGATCGTCCTCGGGATCGACCCGGGCACGGCGCTGACCGGTTACGGCGTCGTCGAACGCACGGGCTCCCGGATCCGCGCCATCGACTACGGCTGCGTCGAGACTCCGGCGGACCGACCGCTCGCCGAGCGGCTCCTGGAGATCCGGTCCGCCATCTCCGACCTGATCGGGAGGCACGGCCCGTCGCTGGTCGCGGTAGAGCGGCTCTTCTTCAACCGCAACGTGCAGACGGCGTTCGCGGTGGGCCAGGCGCGCGGAGCGGTGCTGCTGACCGCGGCCGAGCACGGCCTCCCCGTCTTCGAGTTCACCCCGAACGAGGTCAAGATCGCCGTCACCGGGTACGGGCGCGCCCCGAAGGCCCAGGTGCAACGGATGGTCCAGGTCGTCCTGGGCCTCCCTGAGCTGCCCCGTCCCGACGATGCGGCCGACGCGCTGGCCATCGCGATCTGCCTGGCGCACAGCCAGACGGTCGCCGCCTGACCGATGCCGCCGACCAGGGGGCGATCTGCATTGCCAGCTGCCGGGCCAGCTGCATGGCCAGCTGCCGGGCGATCTGCCGGGTCCTCTCGGCCTGACGTGCCGTGATCGCATCGCTTCGCGGGACGGTCGATGCGATCCTCACCGACTCGCTCGTGATCGAGGTGGCTGGAGTCGGCTACCGCGTGTTCGCAGGTCCAGGGACGCTGGCCGCCGCCCGGCAGGGCGAGCCGCTGAAGCTCCACACGCACCACGTCGTGCGCGAGGACCTGCAGGCGCTGTACGGGTTCCGGAGCGCGGAGGAGCTCGGCTTCTTCACGCTGCTGCTCACGGTGACGGGGGTGGGGCCGAAGGTGGCGCTCGCGATCGTGTCCTCGCGCCCGGTCGCCGACCTGCAGCTCGCGGTGATGCAGGGGGACGAGGCGGTGCTGACCGCCGTTTCCGGCGTGGGAAAGCGGCTTGCGGGACGGATCGTCCTGGAGCTGCGCGAGAAGGTGGCGGCGGCCGGGATGGCGGCGGCAGCCGCACCGGGGCGGGCGCCGGTCGCGGGGGCGGGCGAATCGGAGGTCGTGGCGGCGCTGCAGGCGCTGGGCTACTCGCAGGCCGAGGCCCGGGACGCCGCCCGTGGCGCGGGCGGGGACACCTCGTCCGCGGCATCGCTCGAGGAGCGGGTCAAGGCGGCGCTGCGCCGGCTCAGCCGGGAGTAACGCTCGTGGGGGGCCGGACAAGACGCCACAGCGAGGCGCGGCGGCCAGGCGCGGCGGCGAGGCGCCGGGCGCCGGTCGCGGCCACGTCAACCCGCCAGACGCCCACCCGGGGAGCGACCGACGGTGACGATCCGCCAGACGCCCACCCGGGGAGCAGGCCACGCGCGCCTCCTGCACGTTCTGCCGCACGAATCCGCCGCACGCTCGCCCGGGGAACGGCCGGCGGCGGCGACCTGTCGCTCGTTCCCCGGGTGAGAGGCCGGCAGTTACGGGCCCGGCATCGGCGGGAGGCGGGAGGCGGGAGGCACGCTCCGTACGGCCAGCCCATGGTGTCTCCAGCGCGAGCGGCAGGATGTTCACCTCGCGTTCCTCGGGTGGAGGATTGGCGGAATGCTCCCCGGTGGCACGCCCGCCGCAGCCACGGTCCAGGCGATGCAGCCCGGACCGCAATCACCAGGCGGCCTCCCGCGCCCCCCCAACAGAACGGGCGTTCGCAATAGGCGACCCGCGACCACGCCACCTGCTAGACTCGGCCCCGATGGATTCCGCCCCCCGGGTCGTGGGACCCGCCGCGCTTGCCGTCGAGGAGGCCGTCGTCGAGACGAGCCTCCGGCCGCGCCACCTCGACGAGTACGTCGGGCAGCTGCAGGTGAAGCGGAACCTGGGCACCCTCCTCGAGGCGGCCCGGCGGCGCGGCGAGGCGGCCGACCACGTGCTGCTCTACGGCCCGCCGGGGCTCGGCAAGACCACGCTCGCGAACATCGTCGCCCGGGAGCTCGGCGTGAACATCCACACCACCAGCGGCCCGGCGATCGAGCGCGCCGGCGACCTCGCCGCGATCCTCACCAACCTCGAGGAACGCGACGTCCTCTTCATCGACGAGATCCACCGGCTGAACCACACCGTCGAGGAGATCCTCTATCCGGCCATGGAGGACTTCGTCATCGATGTGATGATCGGGCGCGGCCCCAGCGCGCGCAGCCTGCGCCTGTCGCTGAAGCCGTTCACCGTGGTCGGCGCGACCACCCGGGCCGGTCGGGTCGGTGGCCCGCTGCGCGATCGCTTCGGCGCCATCTACCGGCTCGATTACTACGACGCTGCGGATCTCGCGGCCATCGTGCGCCGGTCCGCCGCCATCCTCGGTGTGGCCATCGAAGAGGACGCGGTCGAGGTCCTGGCGCGGCGCGGGAGGGGGACGCCGCGCATCGTGAACCGCCTGCTCAAGCGCGTCCGGGACCACGCAGAGGTGCGCGGCCAGGAGCGGATCACGGCGCCGCAGGCCGAGGCCGCCATGCACGAGATGGAGATCGACGACGAGGGGCTCGACGCCACGGACCGGCGGCTGCTCCTCGCCATCGTGCAGAAGTTCGCCTCGGGGCCGGTGGGCGGGGCCGCCCTCGCCGCCGTCATCGGCGAGGAGGTCGAAACCGTCGAGGACGTCTACGAGCCGTACCTGTTGCAGCTCGGGTTCCTGGACAGGACCCCGCAGGGCCGGGTGGCCACCGAACGCGCGCGCGACCACCTGCGCAGGCTCGGGTTCGAGGTGCCGCAGCCGAGGCGCCCGGATCGAACCGATGTCGGGCTCTGGGATGGCGTGACGAACGAGGGGGCGCGCTCGGGGGAGGGCGCCGGTGAGGAGCAGGGCGGCACCGGGGAACGACGTGCCGCCGCCGAAGGGTCGCGGGGATGAGCGACGTGCCGGGCTCCCGGGCCGGCGTGCAGGGCACGTCCGGGTGAGTGCCGCGGCCGGTGCGGGGCCAGCCGGCGAGGTCGCGCTGGCCACCCACGGACTGGTGAAGTCGTACGGCGCTACCCCGGCGCTGCAGGGCCTGGATCTCACCGTGCCCCGCGGGGTCGTGTACGGCTTCCTGGGCCCGAACGGCGCCGGCAAGACCACCACCATCCGCTGCCTGATGGGGCTCATCCGCCCGGACGGCGGACAGATGGAGCTCCTGGGGCAGCCCTTCACCTGGCGCGACCGCCACCGTCTCGAGCACATCGGATCGCTGATCGAGGCGCCCGCCTTCTACCCGTACCTGTCGGGGCGGGACAACCTCCGCGTGATCGGGTCGACCGGCGCCGCGCCGCGCCGCGGGCGGGTGGACGAGGTGCTCGACCTTGTCGGACTGCGCGACCGTGCGTCCGACAAGGTCGGCGCGTACTCCACGGGGATGCGCCAGCGCCTGGCGATCGCCGCGGCGCTCCTCTCCGAGCCCCAGCTCCTGGTACTCGACGAGCCGGCGAACGGGCTGGATCCGGCCGGGATCGTCGCCATGCGGGAGACCCTCCGCTACCTCGCCGGGCAGGGCACGACGGTGTTCGTCTCGAGCCACATCCTGCCCGAGGTGCAACAGCTGGCGGACGTGGTCGGGATCGTGAACCGTGGTCGCCTGGTGCGCCAGGGGGCCCTGGAGGAGATGCTCCGGCAGACGGGCCACGTGCGCGTGCGCGTCGAGCCGGCCGACTCGGTGGCGGCGCGGGCACTGCTCGACCGCGCGATCGGGGCCGACGCGGTGTGGGAGGAGGCGGGCCAGGAGGAGGGGGACGGCTGGATCACCGTCCGCGTGGAGCCGTCACGCGCGGGGGAAGTCAACCGTGTCCTCGCCCAGGCGGGCATCTTCGCGATCGGCCTGGAGTCCGGCAGCGACCTCGAGACACTGTTCCTCTCGCTCACCGGAGCCGCTTGATGCGCCTGCTTCGAGGGGAGCTGCGCAAGCTCGTCAAGCGCCCCGCCAGCTACATCACCCTCGGCATCTTCCTCGGCGTGCTCGTGCTGCTGTTCGTGGCGGTTGGGGCGAGCTACCGGACCATGGGCCAGCTGCCCGCCTCGCAGGGCGGCGGCCCAGAGGCACAGGCCGCGATCCGGTCGCTCCTGGAGTTCCCGGGGGCGTACGGCGCGGTCGTCAGCTTCGTGGCGAGCATCGGCGGGCTCTTCGCGATCGCGTACGGCGCGGCGGCGGCGGGATCGGACTGGGGCTGGGGCATGGTCAAGGTCGCGGTCGCGCGGGGCGAGAGCCGGAGCCGCTACGTCCTCACGAAGCTGGCGGCGGTCCTGCTGCTGCTGATCCCGGCGTCGCTGCTCGCGTTCCTGGTCGGGGTGGTGGCCGTGGCCCTCGCGGCGATGCTGGCCGGAATCGGGATGTCCGGGGCCGGGGACGCCGGCACGCTGCAGTCGCTGCCGTGGCTGCTGGCCCGGAGCTGGCTCGCCCTGGGCGAGCAGGCTGCCATCGGGTTCGCCATCGCCACCCTGGCCCGCAGCCAGCTCGCGGGCCTCGGAGTCGGGATCGGCGTCTACTTCGTGGAGTCGTTCGCCGTCGGCTTCTGGCCGGAATACGTCCGCTTCCTGCCGTTCAGCGTGGTCAGCTCGCTGCTCCGCGATTCGACGTCGGCCCTCGGTGCCAGCGACCAGCTCGGCCGCTACACGATCGATCAGCCGACCGCGCTGCTGCTCGTGCTCGCCTACCTGGTCGCCTCGGCGGTCGTGTCGGCGATCGTGCTGGAACGCGCCGAGATCACGGAGTGACCCACGGGGCCCGGCGACCAGGGTGCAGCGGCGCGTCGCCCGTGGCGACCTGGGCGCCGGCGGGGCGTCCGCTCCGGTTCGAGGTCCTCGTCGGACCGGCGGACGGCTCGACCCGTGCCCGGCGCGGCCGCCTGGCCCTGCCGCACGGCGTCGTCGAGACCCCCACCTTCATGCCGGTGGGCACCAACGCGACGGTCAAGGCGCTCGATCCCGACGACCTCCGCGAGGCGGGCGCGAGGATGCTCCTCGCCAACACGTACCACCTCTACCTGCGCCCCGGGCACGAGCGGATCGCCAGGCTCGGCGGCCTCCACGCGTTCATGGCCTGGGACGGGCCGATCCTGACCGACAGCGGCGGGTTCCAGGTGGTGAGCCTCGCCGACCTCCGGGAGATCGACGACGACGGCGTGACCTTCCGCTCGCACCTCGACGGCTCGGCCCACCGCTTCACACCGGAACACTCGATCGCGGTGCAGGAGGCGCTCGGGTCGGACGTCGCCGTCGCGCTCGACCACCCGGTGCCACCCCATGCCTCGTCCCGTGCCGAGGTGGCCGACGCGATGCGCCGAACGCACGTCTGGGCGGGCCGATCGCTGGCGGCGCACCGGCGGGAGGACCAGGCACTGTTCGGGATAGTCCAGGGCGGGCTGGAGCCCGACCTCCGCGCCGAATCCACCCGGGCCATCGCGGCGCTCCCGTTCGACGGGATCTGCATCGGCGGGCTCGCGGGCGACGAGACCCCCACGCAGCGCCGCGCGGCCCTCGATGTCGCCATCCCCCTGCTGGCCGACGATCCGCGGCCCCGCTACCTGATGGGCCTCGGCTCGCCGCTCGACATGCTCGATGCGGTCGACCGCGGCATCGACCTCTTCGACTCGGTGCTGCCCGCGCGCGTGGCCCGGAACGGCACCCTCTGGGTCCCCGGCGGCCGGCTCAACATCCGCAACGCCCGCTTCCTGGACGACCCCCGGCCGGTGCTGGAAGGCTGCCCCTGCCGGCTCTGCAGGAGCTTCTCGCGGGCCTACCTGGCGCACCTCTTCCGCGCCGAGGAGCTGCTGGCGTACCGGCTCGCAACTTGTCACAACCTGACCTTCACCCTAGACTTCATGGCACGGC
Organism: Chloroflexota bacterium; assembly: GCA_021786265.1. Next base: position 11,628 of record JAJYNP010000173.1, on the reverse strand, counting down.
TCCGGCAGGCCATCGAGGCCGGAACGCTCCACCAGTTCAGGCGCGAGGAGCTCGCGCGACGCGTCCCCGAGGATCTCGACGCTTCCGGGAAAAGTGACAGCCAAGCTGGCACGAAGGTGGGGTGAAGTCACAGTCGACATGCACCGTCTACGCTGGCGGTGCACCGCGGAGGCGGAGGCATGGGAACCAAGAATCGTCCTCATCGCGAAGTCAAGAAGAAGCCGAAGGAGACGGTGTCGAAGGCGCGGATCCAGCCGCTTCTCGACGCCCCGCCGCAGAACGTCGAGGTCATCAAGCCGCGACGGAAGCCGCGGGATGCGGAGGAGGCAGAGGAGGCCTAGCGCCGGTCCTCGGCCCCGGACGGGAGAGAGAGCACAGCATGGCCATCACGGGGTCCGGTCAGACGGCCGGCGCGACGCGCAACGGGGATGGGACGGCGGACCGGGCAATCGGCGAGCGAACACGCGCCGTCGATGCCGCGATCCTCGCCATCGAGAAGCAGTTCGGGCGTGGCTCGATCATGCGGCTCGGGTCCCGGGAGCGCCAGCAGGTCGACTCCATCCCCACGGGGTCCATCGCGCTCGACCTCGCGCTTGGCGTCGGGGGGATCCCCCGCGGCCGGATCACCGAGGTCTTCGGGCCCGAGTCCTCCGGCAAGACCACGCTCTGCCAGCACGTCCTGGCCGAGGCGCAACGCCGTGGCGGCGTGGTCGCCTTCATCGACGTCGAGCACGCGCTCGACCCGAAGTACGCCAAGGCCTGCGGCGTCAACGTGGATGAGCTGCTGGTGAGCCAGCCGGACACCGGCGAGCAGGCGCTCGAGATCACCGAGACGCTGATCCGCTCCGGCGGCGTCGACTGCGTGGTGGTCGACTCGGTCGCGGCGCTCGTGCCGCGCGCGGAGATCGAGGGCGAGATGGGTGACTCGTTCGTCGGCATCCAGGCGCGGCTGATGAGCCAGGCGCTCCGGAAGCTGACGGGCGCGGTCAGCCGCTCCAACACCGCGCTGGTCTTCACCAACCAGCTCCGCGAGAAGATCGGGGTCATGTTCGGCAACCCCGAAACCACCCCCGGCGGGCGCGCGCTGAAGTTCTACGCGAGCGTGCGGCTCGACATGCGCCGGATCGAGACCATCAAGCAGGGCACGGAGCCCGTGGGCAGCCGGGTCCGCGTGAAGGTCGTGAAGAACAAAGTCGCGCCGCCGTTCCGCGTCGCCGAGTTCGACGTGATGTACGGGACCGGGGTCTCCCGCGAGGGGGGTCTGCTCGACGTGGGTGTGGCCACCGAGATCGTGGGCAAGACGGGCGCCTGGTTCACCTACGGCGAGACCCGGCTCGGGCAGGGTCGCGAGGCCGCCAAGGAGTTCCTGCGGCAGAACGCGGACGTCGCGCAGCAACTGGAGACCGAGATCCGCGCCAAGGTCGCCAACATCGAGCTGCCGGTCGAGGGGATCGCCGAGGCCGAGTGACGGTCGTCGTGGGCAAGCACGGCGTGCGCCGCGCCCGCAAGGCCCGACTCACGCGCCTGCGGTGGCCGCCCCCGCCGCTCCCATGAGCCGCCGAAGCACGCCAGCGTCGCGGGCCGAGGCGCGCGAACGACGGGCCGCACTGACAGAGCCCGGGGCAGTCATGGACGCCGCGGCCCGGTTTCTCGAAGCTCGCCCGCGAAGCGTCGCCGAGACCCGGCGCCGGCTGACCGATGCCGGATACCCTCCACCGCTGGTCGAGGAGGTGCTGGGGCGCCTGGCGGAGCTCGGCTACCTGGACGACGGCGCGTTCGCGCGTGCCTGGGTGGAGAGCCGCGACCGTGCGCATCCGCGCGGGGAGGCGGCGCTGCGCCGCGAGCTGGCGCTCAAGGGCATCGACCGGGACGTCGTCGATGCGGTGCTCGAGGAACGGCGCGCGCCCGGCGCCGATGGCAGCCACCGGGCCCCGGGCACTGCGCCGGCCGGGGACCGCGGCACCGCCGAAGCCACCCCGGAGCCGGATGACGTCGCCGCCCGGCGCGTCCTCGACCGTCGCGCAGCGGTTCTCTTCCGCGAGCCGGACCCCCGGCGACGCCGAGCGAAGGCGTACGCCCTGCTCGCGCGCCACGGGTTCGATCCCGGGACCTGCCGGGCGGTGACCGAGGCCTGGCTGTCCGGTTCCACCTCCGGCACGGACCCCGAGGATGTTTGACGCCGGATCGGGCGCGCGTATAGGCTTCGCGGCGGATCGATAGTGCGGCGCGCGCGACTCAACGGCCGGGGCGCTCGGCCAGCGATCGTGGCGCCGCGAATTCTGGCCCGAGCGACCCGTGCGTCCAGGTGGGAGCGCACGGCACCACTACCTACCCATTCCACCTTCCAGCCGGCGGGCTGGACGGGAGGCTCACATGCCAGATAACGCCGTCCTCCTGGCGGTGGTGGCGGTCGTCGTCATCGTCGGCGGGGCTGCGCTCGGATTCGTGGCCCGCGGAATGTGGGCCGCGCAGGCCGTGCGGGCCGCCCAGGACAAGGCCGGGCGGATCGTGGCGGAGGCGCGCGCCCAGCAGAAGGAGCTGATCCTCCAGGCAAAGGACGAGCAGGTTCGCCTGCAGCGCGAGACCGCGGAAGAGGAGCGGACCAAGCGCGCGGAGCTGACCGTGCTCGAGCGCCGCCTGCTGCAACGAGACGAGCAGCTCGACCAGCGCACCGACATGCTCGAGCAGCGCGATCGCAAGCTCCTCGAGCGCGAGCGCGAGCTGCAGGACCACAAGGACGCCCTCGGTCGGGCCCGGCAGGACCAGATCGCCGCCCTCGAGCGCGTCAGCGCCATGACCGCCGACGAGGCGAAAGCCGTCCTGCTGGAGCAGGTCCGCGAGGAGGCCGAGCACGACGCGGTCCGCATCGCCCGGACGATCGAGCGGCAGGCACGTGAAGAGGCCGAGGACCGCGCCCGCGAGATCGTGGTCACCGCGATCCAGCGGATCATGGCCGACCACACCGCCGAAATGACGGTCTCCGTGGTGCCTCTGCCGTCCGACGAGATGAAGGGCCGCATCATCGGCCGCGAGGGGCGCAACATCCGGGCCCTGGAGCAGGCCACCGGGATCGACCTGATCATCGACGACACCCCGGAATCGGTGCTGATCAGCGGCTTCGATCCAGTCCGCCGCGAGGTCGCGCGGCTCGCCCTCACCAAGCTCATCCAGGACGGCCGCATCCATCCCGGCCGGATCGAAGAAGTGGTCGCGAAGGCACGCGCCGAGGTCGACGTCATCATGCGCCAGGCCGGCGAGCAGGCCGCCTACGACGCGGGCGTGCCGGGCCTCCCGCCCGAGATCATCAAGCTGCTCGGCCGCCTCAAGTACCGCACCAGCTACGGCCAGAACGTGCTGAAGCACGCGGTGGAGACGAGCCGCCTGGCGGCCATCATCGCCGCCGAGACCGGCGCCGACATCCAGATCGCGAAGATGGGCGGGCTGCTCCACGACATCGGCAAGGCCGTCGATCACGAGGTGGAGGGCCCACACGCCGCGATCGGCGGTCAGATCGCACAGCGGAACGGCCTTCCGCCGAGGGTCACAAACGCCATCGCGGCGCATCACCAGGAGGTGGAGTACGCCTGCGTGGAGGCGCCCATCGTCCAGATCGCCGACGCCATCAGCGCAAGCCGGCCGGGCGCCCGTGGCGAGTCGATGGAAGCGTACGTCAAGCGCCTCGAGGATCTGCAGGCGATCGCCAACGGCTTCCCCGGCGTCGAACGCTCCTTTGCCGTGCAGGCCGGGCGCGAGGTGCGGATCCTGGTGCGCCCGGAGGAGATCGACGATCTTGCCTCGATGCGGCTGGCACGCGACATCGTGAAGAAGATCGAGGAGTCGCTGACCTACCCTGGGCAGATCAAGGTCACCGTGATCCGCGAGACCCGCGCCGTCGAGTACGCCAAGTAGCCGCCGATGCGCCACGAGGTCGCCGAGGTCCAGGCAGCGGACCGGCTCGTTCCGGCGCCGCGCCGTCCCGCGAACGGCACCCTGCGGGTGCTGATGATCGGTGACGTCATCGGCAAGCCCGGGCGGGTCGCCGTCGAGCAGCTGCTGCCGGCGCTCCGCGACGAGCGGGGCCTGGATTTCGTGACGGCCAACGGCGAGAACGTCGCCGGCGGCATGGGCCTGACGGCATCGACCGCGCAGGGGCTCTTCTCGGCCGGCGTCGACGTGATCACCAGCGGCAACCACATCTGGGACAAGCGCGAGATCTACGCCGAACTGGAACGCGACGAGCGGATCCTCCGCCCGCTCAACTACGGCCATGACGGCGTCCCGGGCCGCGGCTGGGGGATCTTCCACGCGGCCGACGGCAGCGAGGTCGCGGTCGTCAACGCCCAGGGACGGACCTACATGCAACCGATCGAGAACCCGTTCACCACGGTCCGCCAGCTGTTCGAGGACGGCGCCGACGAGCTGCCGCCCGTTCGGATCGTCGACTTCCACTGCGAGGTCACCAGCGAGAAGAACGCGTTCGGGCTGCACCTCGACGGGCTCGCCAGCGCGGTCTGCGGCACCCACACCCACGTCGTGACCGGCGACGAGCGGATCCTGCCGCGGGGCACCGCCTACCTGAGCGACATCGGCATGACCGGTCCCATCTACAGCGTGATCGGGTTCGAGCCTCGCACGGTCCTGCCCCGGTTCCTCAACGGGCTGCCGACCCGGTTCGAGGTCGGGTCCGGGCCCGTCGTGTTCAACGCCGTCCAGATCGACGTCGACGGCGCCACCGGGCGCGCCCTCCACATCGAGCGGCTGAGCCGAGTGGTCGAGGCGTGACGGCCCGTCCGTTGGACCCGCGCCGGATGGGCAGGACCGCGGCGGCCGCCGGCCGGGCATGACGACACCCCGGCGCAACCGCGTCGACCTGCACTGCCACACGGCGCGGTCCGACGGCGTCCTGCCTCCGGCCGAGCTGCTCGACGCGATGCGCCGGTGGGGCATCGCGCTGGCGTCGATCACCGACCACGACACGCTGGACGGGTACCGCGAGCTGCGAGCGGCGGGGGAGGGGACGGAGCACCCGCGCCTGCTGGCCGGGGTCGAGATCAACAGCATCGCCCATGACGTGCCCGGTCTCCGGGAGGGCGAGCTGCACATCCTCGGCTACGGCATGGACCCGGACGACGTGTCGTTCGAGGCGGTGCTGGCCAGCCAGCGCCGGTTGCGCGCGCTCCGTGCCGAGCTGATCGTGGAGCGGCTTCGCCAGCTGGGGATGCCGGTCGACGAACACCTGCCCGAGGCCATGGGTCCCGGAGTCAGTGCGCCGGGGCGGCCGCACATCGCCCGAGCGCTGGTGGCGGCGGGGCACGCCGAGAGCGTGGACGACGCGATGCAGCGCATCCTGGCCCGCGACGCGCCAGGGTACGTGCCGCGCCAGGGGCTCGGGCCGCGCGAGACGATCGCCGCGATCCGCGCCGCCGGGGGGATCGCGGCGCTGGCGCATTTCCGGGAGGCGCCGGAGCGGCTCGATGTGATCGAGCGGCTGCGTGACTGGGGGCTCGGCGGGCTGGAGGCGTACTACGTCGCGTTCGACGAGGCGACCCGGGCCGCGGTCGCCTCGGTCGCCGCCGAGCACGGCCTGCTCGCCACCGGGGGCAGCGACTACCACGGCGACACGTGGACGTACGCGCAGGCGCAGGGCATGTGCCGCGTCCCCGATTCGGCCGGCGACGCGCTGCTGGCGGCGCTCGGCGTGCCGCCGCCCCTGGTCCCGGCGGAGCCCGGAGGCTCGGTGCCGCCCGCCCGCTAGACTGGTGGGCATGGCAGCCCGGCAGCTCCCCGTCCTGGACCTCGTCCCCCGGTCGACTCCCACGCCCCGCCGTCCCGCGCCGGCCCCGGCCGGGCTCGACGAGTTCGTCACCGACGACCTCGCGCTGCCGCGCTTTCACGTCTGGACGCTCGGCTGCCAGATGAACCAGTCCGATTCCGAGGAGATGGCCGGCGCGCTGCTCAGCGCCGGTTGCTCCGAGGCCCCCTCCATGGAGGAGTCGGACCTGATCGTGATCAACAGTTGCGCGATCCGCGAGACCGCCGAGGCCAAGATCATCGGCCGGCAAGGTCATCTCGCCAGGTTGAAGGCGGCGAACCCGGGCCTGCGCGTGGTGCTGACCGGGTGCGCGGTGCGCGTGGAGAACCGCGACCGGCTCGCCCGCCGGTACCCGGCGGTTGACATGTTCCTGCGGCCCGACGAGGAGCCGGAGCTGGTGGCGCGGCTCGGCCTGGCGAGCCCCACCGCGCCCGGTCTGCTCAGGGTGGCCATGGCCGCACCGACGCTCGCCGCGCCAGCGAACGCCGCGCCAGCGAAGGACGGTGCGCCCGTCGCCGATGCGCTGCCCGCGGTCCGGGCTGGCGCGGTCGCCGGCGACCGCGTCGCGCGGCGCAGCGCGATCCAGGCGTGGCTGCCCATCATCTACGGCTGCGACAAGACCTGCACGTACTGCATCGTGCCGCTCAGCCGGGGGCCCGAGCGGAGCCGTGCGTTCGACGACGTGGTGGACGAGGCCCGGCGCCTCGCCGCGGCGGGGTACCGCGAGGTCACGCTGCTCGGCCAGAACGTCAACTCGTACGGCCACGACCTGCCGGCGGAGGCGCGCTTCTCCCACATCCGCCGGGCGCGCGAGATCGGGCGGCAGATCGACCTCGACGGCCGCCCCGACATCGCGGAGCTGCTGCGGGCGATCGACGCGATCCGCACGGCCGACGGTGCCCCGGCGATCCCTCGCCTGCGCTTCATCACCTCCCACCCCTGGGATCTCGGCGACCGGCTCATCGCCGCGATGGCCGAGTGCCCGTCCGTGTGCGCGCACCTGCACCTCCCCGTCCAGTCCGGCTCCGACCCGGTCCTGCGCCGGATGGGTCGCCAGTACACGGTGGCCTCGTACCTGGAGCTGGTGGGCCGGCTCCGCGAGGCGGTGCCCGGGATCTGCCTCACGACCGACGTGATCGTGGGGTTCTGCGGCGAGACCGAGGAGCAGTTCCGGGCGACGCTGGCGCTCCTCGAGCTGGTCCGCTTCGACACCGTCTTCGCGGCCGCCTTCTCGCCCCGCCCCGGGACCCCGGCGGCACGCCTGCCCGACGACGTGCCCGCCGGCGACAAGCGGCGCCGGCTCAACGAGCTGCTGGCGCTGCAGGAGGCGATCGGCTGGGAACGGAACCGGGCGTGGGTCGGACGCACCACCGAGGTCCTGGTGGACGGCATCGACCGGCCTCGCGGGCACGATCACGACCACGGCGACGAGGAGACCGGCGTCGAGCCCGCGGCCGCGACGCCGGCCGCGGGTCAGGGTCTGCCGGCCGGTGAACCGGGGCACCGGGGCGTGCCGGCAGAAGGGCACGTCCGGCTCGGAGGTCGCAACCGCGAGAACAGGCTGGTGCACGTGGACGGGCCCGCACACCTGGTCGGCCGGCTCGTCCAGGTCCGGATCGACCGCGCCGGCCCGTATTCGCTCACCGGAACACTCGTCTCCCCGGCGGTGTAGTCGATGCCCGCCCCGCCGCCGGCGACCGAGCGAGGTTCCTCTGCCGGCGTTCCCGGCGGGTGGCGCGAGTGGCTGCCATCGCACGGGCGACGCCCGGAACGCGGCAGGCTCCCGGTCCTCATCGTGATCGCCGGGGCGACCGCCACCGGGAAGACACGACTCTCGCTGCGCCTGGCGAGCGCCATCGGCGACGTCGAGATCATCTCGGCCGACTCGCGGCAGGTCTACCGGGGCATGGACATCGGCACGGCCAAGGCTTCGCGGGCCGAGCGCGCGCTGGTGCCCCACCATGGCCTGGACCTCGTCGACCCGGACGAGCCGTTCAGCGTCTCGCTCTACCAGCGGCACGCGCTCGATGCGCTGGCGTCCATCGCCGCCCACGGCAGGGTCGCGCTGCTGGTCGGCGGGACCGGGCTCTACCTGCGGGCCGTGGCGCGAGGCATGCCGCTCACGGACGCGCCCCACGATCCCGAGCTGCGCGCGCGCCTCGAGTCGGACCTGGCTGGGCTCGGAATCGCCGCGCTCGCCGCGCGACTGGCGCTCGAGGCTCCGACGCTCGCGGCGCGGACCGACCTGGCCAACCCTCGCCGGGTGGTGCGAGCGCTCGAGCGGGCGACCCTCGCGGGTGACGGGCTGCCCCCCGAGCCCGAAGGGTACCCGGCGCCGGTGCTCTGGCTGGGCCTGAGCGTCGAGCACGCGACGCACCGGGTGTGGATCGCCAACCGCGCGGCGGGGCAGTACGCGAGCGGGCTGCTGCGCGAGGCCGCTGGGCTGGCATCCCGGTACGACTCCTCCCTGCCGGCGCTCAGCGCGATCGGCTACCGGGAGGCGATCGAGGTCGTCCGGGGCCGTCGCACCACCGCCGAGGCGCTCGCGGAGACCATCGTGCGGACGCGTGCCTACGCGCGGCGGCAACGCACGTGGTTCCGCGCCGAGCCCGGGATCAACTGGATCGACGCCCTGCACGACCCGTTCCCGGAGGCCCTGATCCTGGTCCGCCGGTTCCTGGACGCGACCCACGACGCCTGACGCCAGGCACTTCGGCGCGGGACGGGCACCAGGGTTCCGCGCGCAGGGTCCGGAGGCCCGCGCAGAGGCCGGCGGCCCGCGCGGGGGCCGGAGTCGAGGATGACCGCGAGCCACCGTCGTGGCCATGCACCGGGTGCACGATCTCGACCAGTCCGCGGGGCTGTCCGTCCCGGGTGTGCACGGGGTGCACAGGATGCGCACGCATCGCCCGATCCGCCCAGAGTTGCCGCACGCCCCGGCGCGCCGCCGCGGCCATCGCGACTCGGTGGAGGTGCGGTTCGTCGTTTTCAACCGCCCGGTGCACACCGCGTCGGAGGCGCCCCACGGCTCGGGCCACCGCGGTGTGGGGCATGCGACGCCGTGTCGGAGGCGCCCCACGGCTCGGGCCACCGCGGTGGGGGGAACGCGAGCCGACCGAGCCAGGACCGGGCCTGCGGTACAGTTCGGCTGACACCGTCCGATGGAGGAACATGGCCCGACTCATCGAGCTCGAACCACCGCGCGAGCGCGCATTCATCGTGGCGGTCGACACCGGCGCGGAACCCGGCTGGACCGCCGAGGAATCCCTGAACGAGCTGGCCGCCCTGGCAGACACCGCGGGCGCAGAGGTCGTCGGGGCCGAGTGGCAGAACCGCCGCGTGCCCGACCCCACCTGGTATGTCGGCAAGGGCAAGGCCCAGGAGCTGGTCCAGGCCAAATCCGAGACCGGCTTCACGCTGCTGATCGCCGACGACGAGCTGACGCCGAACCAGCAGCGCTCGCTGGAGGAGTTGCTGGGCTGCAAGGTGCTCGACCGCAGCGGGCTGATCCTGGACATCTTCGCCCAGCACGCCCGGACGCACGAGGGCCGCCTCCAGGTCGAACTGGCTCAACTCGAGTACCAGCTGCCACGACTCACCCGGCTCTGGACGCACCTGTCGCGGACCGGCGGCGGCATCGGCACCCGCGGACCCGGCGAGTCACAGCTCGAAACGGACCGGCGCCTGATCCGCGAGCGCATCCGGCGCCTTCGCGACCGGGTCGAGGACGTCCGCCGGCAACGCGAGGTCGCCTCCCGCTCGCGCGATCGGCGGCTGGTCCCGACCGTCGCGATCGTCGGGTACACCAACGCCGGCAAGTCAACGCTGCTCAACGCGCTTTTCGGCTCGGAGGCCGCCCGTGCGGAGGACCAGCTGTTCGCCACGCTCGACCCGACCAGCCGCGCCGTGAAGCTCGGCGAGGGGCAGTCGGCGATCCTGACCGACACGGTGGGGTTCATCCACAAGCTGCCACACCAGCTGGTCGACGCGTTCCGCGCGACGCTCGAGGAGGTGACGCGCGCCGACGTGCTCCTCGAGGTGGTCGACGCGTTCGACCCGCACTTCGCCGAGCATCGGGCCACGGTCCAGCTCGTCCTCGACGAACTGGAGGCGGGGACGAAGCCGCGCCTGACGGTCTACAACAAGGCCGACCTGCTCGAGTCGGGCGCCCGCGACGAGACCAATCCCGCGCCGATGATCGGCGATGCCGTGCTGATCTCGGCGCTCACCGGGTACGGCCTCGACACGCTGCGGACACGGCTCTCCGCCCTCCTCGCCGACCTCTGGGAGGACGTGGACACCGTTGTGCCCTACACGGCGGGCGAGCTGATCGCGCGGATCCGGGAGCGCGGCACGGTCGAGATCGAATACCGCGCCACGGACGTCCGGGTGCGCGGCAGGGTCGCACCGCAGCTGGCCGGAGAGCTGCGGGCGGCGTCCGCACGGGGACCCGCGCCCGCGGCCTGACGGCGCCGGACGGATCGAAGGTCGCCACGAGAAGCCCGAGGACTGGCCTGCGGCGACCTGTGGCGTGCCGCCTGCCGTTGGCGCGGTGGGCGTGAGCCTTGCATTGGGTTCGGTCGCATCGGCACTGCTCGAGGCGACCGCCTGGGGCTGTCAGACTCGATCTCCGGAGGCGGAACGATGTGGCGCGACCTCGCGCGTGGTCTCGCTGGCCGGATCGTCCTGATCGGCGTGCTGGCGGGCACCTGGGCCTGGTCCTGGCTGGTCTACAACGCGAGCGTGGCCCGCACCGGGTACGAGAACATCCCCGACGAGGTGCTCCTGGCCGGCGCTGCCATGTGCATCTACACCGGGGGCATCAGCTGGGTCGTCGCAGCGGGCCACCGGCGGCCGCGGAGCGGGGCGATGGCGGGGATCGTGATGCTCGCCTCGTACGTTGCCGGCAGCATCCTCATCACGTTCATCAACGCGTCGACGATGTCGCACGAGCCGCTGGTCGGGTGGCGCAGCAGTCAGGGTCGGCCGGGGTCGATACACAGGCCCTGACGACCGGGCGCAGCCTCCGTTTGCCGGTGCCGACGACCGTCCCGGTTCGTCAAGGGACGATTCGTTTGTGCCGTTCGGCACTTGCGCGGCGCTGAGCGGGGTGAATGCTGCCCGCGCACACGGGGGGCGTTGACGCGCGGCCATGCCCAGGCCGCCTCGACCGCGCCGAGCCACTGGCGAGACCGACCCGCGGGACCCGTCCCAGGGAGGGGTTGTCAGTGGCCGAGTTCGGACTGTTCATAGGCTGGGGCTCGCCGCGCGCCGGCAAGGAAGCCGCGGCGGCCAGGATATTCGAGGAAGCCGTCGCTTACTGGAACGCGCTCCAGGCGGCGGGCGAGATCGAGAGCGTCGAAACCGTGCTCCTGACCGCCCACGGGGGTGACCTGGCCGGCTTCGCGCTGCTGCGCGGCGATCCCGAGAAGCTGGGCCGTCTCAGCATGACACCCGAGTTCGAGCGCCTGACCATGCGGGCCGGCGTCTGCTGCGATGGCGTCGGCGTCGTCAGCGCTCTCGTCGACGCCGGGGTCACCCGGACGATGGGCGAGTGGAAAGGAGCGATCGCCGATCTGATCTAGGACGGGCGCGTCATGGCCGACCGGCGGGCCGCCGTGTCGAGACACTCACCTACGGCCACGCCGCGTCCAGGAAGTCAATGCTCGGGGTCGCTGGGTGGCCCCCACCAGGTCCAGGGAGGTCGTTTCCAATGCCGCGCTTCATCGCCGTGCACCCGGTAGCCTTCAGTGAAGAGCAGCTCCAGCCGTTGGCCAAGGAGCAGGTGCCCGAAGGCGTCACCTGGAACGGCACCT
>JAJYNP010000296.1 GCA_021786265.1 Chloroflexota bacterium | reverse complement strand
GAGTTCCGTCGGGCAGCCCAAGGAGGGGGCAACCGGGGAGGGTCCGGGACGCCGGCGAGTCAACCATCTGTTGTCCATGATAGGGGTCGTGTCGCCTCCAGGCGCGGCGTTCGTGACGGCACCGGCGGCTTGGGCTTCGGCGGCGTCCCGGAAAGCAGGCGCTTCTGACCGATCCGTGGGCGTTCAGCGGCCGGGAAGCGGCGGGCAGTAGCCGCCCAGGCTGCGCATCACCAGCGCGATGAGGGCGCGCGCCGAGTGGAAGCCGTAGGCGATCCGGGTGAGCAGGCGGACCCGCGTATTGACCACCTCGACCCGCCCGTTGGACAGACCGTGGGTGAGCGCGGCGATGATGCCCTCCCAATGGCGGCGGACCTTGCGGGCGACCTCCACGAACAGCGGCAGCCCACAGCGGAGCGCCCAGGCGAGCCAGGCCTGCAGCAGCGCGATCCCTTCGGCCCCCGGAGCGCGAACACCTCGCGCAGCTGCTCCTTCAGGAGGTACGCTTGATAGAGCGGCGCGTTGAGTCGGACGAGCCGGCTGAGCCGGGCGCTCTGGCCCTCGGTGAGCTCGGCCGGTCGCCGGTAGAGCGCCCAGCGAGCCCCCTTGATCTCCGCCGAGAGCACCCGGTCGCCGCTCCGGCGAGCCTGGTTCCAGACCTCGCGGTGGAGCGCATCGAGGGCCTCGGTCGCCCAAGCCGCAACGTGGAAGGGGTCGGTGCAGAGGACGGCCTCGGGCGCCCGTCGCCGGACGACCCGCTCGATCCAGTCGCGAGCCAGGCAACCTGATCGTCGAAGGCTCGGGTGTGCCCTGCTCCATGGCGGGCCCAGGGCACCGCGGCGACGATCACCCCGTGGCGCGGGCAGCGGACCCGCGGCGCGTCGGCCTCCAGCTACGCCTTCGTCACTCCAAGATCGAGCGCCCGCCAGCGCCGTCGCCCGTCCCCAGCGTCATAGCCCGGACAGCGTTGCCGACAGATTCCGCAGCGGTGGCGATCCCGGCGCTGCAGCCGCACTCGCACGACGAGTGAGCCGGACCGCTCCTCGAGGGACGCGTCGTCCACGCCCGCCCGCTCGACACCCAGCAAGCGGGCCCATACCCTCAATCCGCGCACGCCGTCTCCTCGCCCTGGTTGAGTCTGACAACCCATACCATGGCACCAGACGGCGTGCGCTGCTGTGACCTGCTCAGCTCGCCCACCGATTCAGCAGTGGACCCTCATTTCGGGGCGCTCGAGAGATGCCCTCCATGCTTTGGACTGACGCGTCTGTCGCGAGACTGGTGGCGACTGCCACCAGTCGGCTGGCATATTCCTCGGGGTCCTTGGCTGGCGCGATGAGACAAGTTGCTGGAGGCACGGGCATCACCACCGGCTCAAGGTATTCGACCAGATAGACGGTGAGCGGTGCGAGCCGGCCGTGGAACGGAGTGAGGGCGTTCCAAAGCGCACGCTGCTGACGTCTTGGACCGTGCAGGCGCTGCACAGGCGATATCTGTCGCTTCCAGTCTTCCCCGGCCGGCGCGTAGTCATCCCACAGCTCGTTGAGCCGCGCCCGAAGGCTGTCGGGGCCCGGACAAAACGAACACGGTGTGCGCAACACCATAGCAGCGGCGCGAGCCTTCTCGAGCATCGGCCCCTGCGCATCTGGCGTGCCTAGCGTTCGCGCGTGCTCGTCGATCACCTCGTGCTGGCGAAGGACAGCAGCGAGCCACTCGCGCCACACGACGCCGGTCAGGCCGAGCTCCCGCAGCTGGCCGTCGGCGTCAGCATGCCGGTCGAATGGCTGAACCTTCAGGCCGTCGGGGACGAGGACTGCGACGCAGAACCAGACTGGCGGAAAGGAATCTTCCGACCAACCGGGGTTCCGCAGCTGGAACTCACGCGTCTACCTGCGGGCCGGCCTTGGCCGAGATCGGGTCCGGGTGTCAGGCGGTGGCGGCGACCCGGGTGGGGGTGAGGTCGAAGAAGCGGGGCGGCTCCTCCACCCGAAGCGCCGTGAAGATGGCGGCCTGGCGCGCCGTGATTTCGGTGCGCTGGCGGACCTCGCCGGCCGAGCCCGCGAAGCGCCCCAGGTGGAGCTTCTCGAGCTCGTCGCGCAGGGTGCGCCAGGTCTCGCCGGTGGCGTTCTCGGCGATCCGCACGAGGAGCATGGCCAGCCAGCAGAGCAGGACGTGGGCGCGGATGCGCGTCTCCTTGTGGTGGTAGACGGGGCGCAGCTCGAGCGTCGTCTTCATGTCGCGCCAGGCGCGCTCGACCTCCAGGAGCTGCTTGTAGCCGAGCGCGACCTCGGCCGCGCTGAGCGAGGGATCGCTGGTGCGCAGGAGGAACGTGCCATCCAGGCGCGCCTCGGCAGCCACCGCGCCATGATCGATGCGCAGCAGGCCTGCCTTCGTCGCCCGCAGGAAGCGCCGGTACGCGGGCTTCTCGCGGAGGCGGCGGGCGAGGTCCTCGCGCACCGCCGCTGAGGCATCGTCGGAGCCCGCGATCGCGGCTTCGAGCTGGTCGAGGAGCTGCTGCCGGACCAGCGCATCCCGTGCCGCTTCCTCGGCGTTGCGGCAGACCACGAACCGATCGCGCATGGTTCCCGCGTCGAGGACGACCTCCTTGACCTCGAGGGTGTCGCTCACCCGCTGGTAGCGGCCCTGGCGGGCCAGGGCGGCCTGGGCTTCCTTCGAGCCCGCGCGGAGCTTTGCGCCGGTGATGGCGTGGCCGCCGGCGCGCTGCAGGTAGCGGCGGTTCTCCGCGCTGTTGAAGCCCCGGTCGGCCACCCACACCACCCGGGCGAGCTTCCAGGCCAGGAGGTCGTCCTTCACCTGCCGGATCAGCTCCTGGTCGCTCGCGTTGCCGGGGAAGGTCCAGGCCCGGATGGGGATGCCGGTGCGCGTGACCGCGAGGCCGAGCACGATCTGGGGCAGGTCGGGCCGGTGGTCCTTGGAGTGCCCGTACGCCCGAAAGCCCTTGGGCGCACCGTCGGATGACGTGTCGGCGGCGTCGGTCTCGAAGGAGGTGCTGGTGGTGTCGAAGAAGAGGAGGTCGACTTCGAGGTCCAGGAGCGTGGCCGTCGCCCAGTAGACCTGTTCCGCGAGCGCTCCTTCGATTTCGAGGAGCCAGTCCATCGCGCGGTAGCACGCATCATCGCTGAGGGCGGGCAGGCCCGGAACGGCGACGTGCTCGCTCACCCAGCCCGCACAACTGAGCTTGGAGGCAGGCGCCAGGGCCCGGTTGGCGACCATCGCGAAGAGCACCCGCTCGACGGACGCGTCGAGCCGCCGGCCCTGCAGCAGGCGGGTCAGGATCTCGTGCAGGCCCACGCGCCGCCAGAGCTGATCGAGGGCCCAGGCCCCGCCCAGCGCCCGCGACTCGAGGAAGTGGAGTTCGGGAGCCTATGCGGCCAGCGCCTCCTCCGGCGGGAGGGCCCGGGCCAGGGAGCCGATCAGGCGGCGGATCGCATCGCGATCGAGCGCATCCTCCCGGCCGAAGTTGTACAGGATGCGGACCATCGAGCGGTGGGTCTTGGAGTCCCACACGTTGTGCGCAAGCAACAGATAGCGGACCTCGGTGCCATCAGGGTTGTGCCGCCGGGTGGTCCGCAGGTACATGCTCAGGATGCTCCCAGGACCTACCTAGCCCGTCAAGACCGACGCAGCACGGTAGTACATCTATGCGCTCGGCGTCTGGAGAGGCTCTTGGCGGCCCTTTCCGTGCTCAGATCGGCCTGTTCGTCTGCCTCGGCGGCCGATCAGCTGCGGAAACCGGGTCAGGGCGTCAGGACTGAACCGGAGGACAGGGCCGCTGCCCGGGCGCCGGGGATTGGGCGGCCGACGACCAGCGAGGCGCGCCACGAAGGAACACGCGAAGGGGGTCCGCAGGGTGCCTACGCCAGCGGGGGGCCTCCGACGACGGTCACGAGCCGCGGAAGGCTGATCCCGACAGCGGTAAGGACATCCCGGGCACGACACTCGCTGGTCGCCAGGGCAAGAAGCAGTTCGCCGACGCCAGGGTCCCTGCGTGCGGCGAGGCCGCGCTCTAACGCTGCCTCGATCACGGTCTTCGCGTCGGCGGAAAGTCCGGGTCCCGGATCTCGTCCTGTCCGGGCGTCGCGGGCGGCGCGCGATACCGTGGAAGCCTCGAGTCCCGCCTTGTGTGCCAGGGCGGCGCCCTTCTTGTGTTCCATCGTGGCCACGAGGAGATCCAGGCTGTCGGTTCCCTCCGCGGCACCACGTCCAGCGGTTGCCCGGGCCACGACATCCTGGAAATCCGGGCAGGGGCGATGAAACGCAGGTCCGCGTTGCCGATGGAAACCCAGCCTCATCGCTCCTCCCGGGCCCCCGAAGCCCCGTCGCCTCTCCTCAGCAGATCGTCACCGTACGGATCGTCGCACGGATCACTTCAGCGGCGCGGGTCAAGTCCGCCGCATCCCTACGAGCGCGACGACAACAGCGGGCCTGGGGGAGTCTCGCCTGGCGCGAGACTCCCCCAGGCAGTCCTCGCGCGAGGACGCTTGCCGGTCACGGTCTAGGGCAGCACCACGCTGTTCGATTCTGCGGATCCCTGGCCGACCTGGCCGCTCTCGTCCAGGTCCCATCCCATAGCCCTGGTCTTGTACCGCCCCGCGCCTGGCGCATCCCAGAAGTAGCCATTGGCGGGACACCAGAT
>JAJYNP010000342.1 GCA_021786265.1 Chloroflexota bacterium | reverse complement strand
CTTGTCAAGGGGTTGGGAGGCTTGTCAAGGGGGGAAGCGCGTCTCTGTCAAGGGGTTTGTCAAGAGGCCCGCGCGGTGCGGGGTCCACTCCCCTGTACATCGGGGCCGGGGTGGAGGGCAAGGAGCGGCGGAGCGATCGAACGCCGGGTCACTGCCGTTCGAGCCAGCCGCCGATCGTCGAGCGGAACAGCGCTGGCGCCTCGTACTGCGGCAGGTGGCCCTGGCCGGGCAGGACCACGAGCTCGGCGTTCGGGATTGCGGCGGCGAGGGACCGCCCCCAGGTCGGCCCGCACATCCAGTCGTGCTCGCCGACCATCACGAGCGTCGGGCACGCGATCGAGCCGAACAGCGGCCGGTAGTCGGCGTCCATCCAGCCACCCTTCCGGAACCACAGATCGTTGACCTCCTCGTTGATGCGCATCTCCCGGCGCAGGCGGGTGATGTGCACTCGAGAGACCTCGGAGTCCGGCTCCGCGAAGTAGAAGGGCAGCTCCGCGCGGAACGTTGCGACGTCATCGGCCTCGGTCGGGTGCTCCCGCGACCTGGCGAGCCGATAAGCCGCGTACGCCTCGTCGAACCAGGGGCGCTCGCGCAGCCGATCCAGCGCGCGTTGCTGCTCGGTGTCGGCATCGGCCAGGTCGACCGACCCGTTCCCGGCGAGACCGTCCACCACGATCAGCCGGCGCACCGCCTCGGGATGGAGGGCCGCCCAGGCGGAGGCCACCAGCCCGCCCCACGAGTGACCCATGACGGTCACCGGCTCGAGGCCGAGCGCGTTGCGGACCGCCTCCCAGAACTCGACGTGGCCGCGCAGGTCGTGGTCCTCGACGCGGGCCGGGGGCGACGTCCGCCCGCATCCTGGGGCGTTCACGAGGTGACACCGGAAGCGGTCGAGAACGGGCTCGACGTCGGCGCGGGCGAGGTGCGCGGGAAGGCCCGGTCCGCCCTCGATCCACACCAGCGGTTCGCCCTGCCCGAGCGCTTCCCACTCGACGGCCCGACCATCGGGAAGGCGCGTTAGGTGCTCCAGCTCGATGGTCAGCAGGTCCGTCGCGCCGGGGAACGCGTACAGCGGCTGGGTCATCGTCTCGCCTCCCGCCCTGGATCAGGCGACAGCGTGCGCCGTGGAGGACAGCAGGGGTAGGGGCTGTGGTCCCGAAGTCGGACCCCAGCCCCTGGTCGGGTGCGCGGAGCCTGTGCCCTGTCCGGCCGTCCATCCCTGGGCTACGGGGCGGAGGACCTGAGCGCCCCGCACTGTCACGAGCTCGGACGAGCGGCTGCCATTCCGTGTCACCAGTGCGTGCCATCCCGGTTGATGCCCCACAGGTATGCCCAACCGGACCCTCTGGACCGCCCAGGCCGAGCGATCCGGCAGGGTCCGAGGGTCAGTCGGGCGGCCGAGAATAGATCGACGGCTGCTGCGCTCGCTCATGTCGCGGGCGGTGGGACAGTCGTGCGCAATCGTGCCTGCCCCCGGTCGAACCGGGCTCGGCACCACCGCGATCGCATGAAGAGGCTCAAGGACCACATGGACGAGCACTGGGTCTGCCTCGATGGCAACGAGGCGGCTGCGCGAGTCGCCTACGCGCTCAGCGAGGTGATCTCGATCTTCCCGATCACCCCCGCGTCGCCGATGGCGGAGCACGCCGACGACTGGGCGGCGGCGGGACGCCCGAACCTGTGGGGGTCGGTGCCGGACGTCGTCGAGATGCAGTCCGAGGCCGGCGCGGCCGGCGCGATGCACGGCGCGCTCCAGAAGGGCGCCCTCGCGACGACGTTCACCGCGTCGCAGGGCCTCCTGCTGATGATCCCGAACATGTTCAAGATCGCGGGCGAGCTGACGCCGTCCGTCATCCACGTCGCGGCGCGGACGATCGCCACGCACGCCCTGTCGATCTTCGGCGACCACAGCGACGTCATGCACGCCCGTGCCACCGGCTGGGCGATGCTGGCGTCCGGCTCGGTCCAGGAGGCCCACGACTTCGCGCTCGTCGCCCACGCGGCGACCCTTCGGGCCCGCGTCCCGTTCCTCCACTTCTTCGACGGCTTCCGGACGTCGCACGAGATCAACAAGATCGCGCTGCTCACCGACGACGACATGCGGGCGCTCGTTCGCGACGACGACGTGCTCGCCTTCCGCAGCCGCGGCCTGACGCCCGATGCCCCCGTCGTCCGTGGCACGGCCCAGAACCCGGACGCGTTCTTCCAGGCGCGCGAGGCGTCGAACCCGTACTACCTGGCCGTTCCCGGCATTGTCCAGGGGGTGATGGACGAGCTGGCCGCCCGGACTGGTCGGCGCTACGGGCTGGTCGACTACCACGGCGCCCCCGAGGCCGATCGCGTCATCGTCGTGATGGGATCGGCCATCGGCGCGGTTGAGGAGACCGTGGACACGCTCAACGCCGCGGGCGCGCGCGTCGGCGTCCTGAAGGTCCGTCTGTTCCAGCCGTTCCCCGTCGACCAGCTGGTGGCCGCACTGCCGGACGGCGTGCGGGCCATCGCCGTCCTCGACCGGACCAAGGAGCCGGGCGCGGTCGGTGAACCGCTCTACCAGGCGGTCGTCACCGCGATTGCCGAGCGGATGGACGGGGACGAGCGACCCTTCGCGAGGATGCCCCGGATCATCGGCGGTCGCTACGGCCTCGCCTCCAAGGAGGTGACGCCGGGGATGATCAAGCCGGTGTTCGACGAGCTCGCGAGCGAGCACCCGAAGC
Source organism: Chloroflexota bacterium (assembly GCA_021786265.1). The sequence continues at coordinate 1,947 of JAJYNP010000342.1, read as the reverse complement.
GCCACTTCACGATCGGCATTCATGACGACGTGACGCACCTCAGCCTGCCGATCGACACCGAGTTCCGGCGGCCGCGACCCGCGGGCGAGGTCCAGGCGGTCTTCTTCGGCCTGGGCTCCGACGGCACCGTGGGCGCCAACCACGCCTCGATCAAGATCATCGGCGAGGGGACCGACCTCCACGCCCAGGGCTACTTCGTCTACGACTCGAAGAAGTCGGGCGGGCTCACGGTCTCGCACCTGCGGTTCGGGCCGGAGCCGATCCGCTCGGCCTACCTGATCGACGCCGCGGACTTCGTCGCCTGCCACCAGTTCGGGCTTCTCGAGAAGACGGACGTCCTCGGGTTCGCGAAGCCCGGCGCCACCGTCCTCCTGAACTCGCCGTACGGCCCGGCCGAGGTCTGGGACCACCTCCCTCGCGAGGTCCAGCAGCAGCTCATCGAGAAGTCCATCGACCTGTGGGTCATCGACGCGTTCGCCGTTGCGACCGAGGTCGGGATGGGCAACCGGATCAACACGGTGATGCAGCCGTGCTTCTTCCACCTCGCCAACGTCCTCCCGGCGGCCGACGCGATCGCGCGCATCAAGGCCAACGTCGAGAAGACCTACGCCAAGCGCGGCCAGGCCGTGGTCGAGCGCAACTTCGCCGCCATCGACCGCTCGATCGAGCGACTGAACCGGGTGCCGCTGGGCAGCGCCGCGACCGGCGTCCCGATCCCGCCCGTGGTCCCGGCCGGCGCACCGGAGTTCGTGAGGAAGGTCACGGCGGAACTGATGGCGGGTCGGGGAGACCTGCTGCCGGTGAGCGCGTTTCCGGTGGACGGGACGTTCCCCACCGGCACGACTGCCTTCGAGAAGCGGGCCATCGCGCACGAGATCCCCATCTGGGATCCATCGATCTGCATCGACTGTGGCAAATGCGCCATGGTCTGCCCGCACGCGGCCATCCGGATGAAGGTCTTCCCGGCGGCTGCCGTCGCCGGCGCCCCGGCCGGCTTCCAGGGCAAGGAGTTCAAGTCGCGCGAGCTCGTCGACCACCGGATCACGATCCAGGTGGCGCCCGACGACTGCACCGGCTGCGGCGTCTGCGTCGACGTGTGCCCGGCCAAGAGCAAGACGGAGGTCCGGCACAAGTCGATCAACCTCGAGCCGGCGGACGCGCACCGCGACGCGGAGCGCCCGAACTGGGAGTTCTTCCAGTCCATCCCGCCGCTCGACCGGAGCCTCATCCCGCACGACACCGTCAAGGGCGCCCAGGTGCTGGAGCCGCTGTTCGAGTTCTCCCTCGCCTGCAACGGCTGCGGCGAGACGCCGTACCTCAAGCTCGTCTCCCAGCTGTTCGGCGATCGGATCATCGTGGCCAACGCCACCGGCTGCTCGTCGATCTACGGGGCCAACCTGCCGACCACCCCCTGGACGGTGAACGCCCAGGGCCGCGGACCGGCCTGGAACAACTCGCTGTTCGAGGACAACGCCGAGTTCGGGCTCGGCATGCGCCTCGCGCTCGACGCACAGACCAGCCACGCCCGAACGCTCCTCGAGCGGCTCGCGCCGATCGTCGGCGAGACACTCGTCCGCGACATCCTCGATGGCGACCAGTCGACCGAGGCCGGGATCGCCCTCCAGCGCGACCGCGTGGCGCAGCTCCGCGAGGCGCTCGGCCGGGTCGACGGCCCAGCCGCCTCCGACGCCAGACACCTGCTCGCCCTCGCCGGCGACCTCGTCCACAAGGGCATCTGGATCGTCGGCGGCGACGGGTGGGCCTACGACATCGGCTACGGCGGGCTGGATCACGTGCTGAGCTCCGGCCGCAACGTCAACGTCCTCGTGCTCGACACCGAGGTCTACTCGAACACCGGCGGCCAGGCCTCGAAGGCGACGCCGCGCGGCGCCGTCGCCAAGTTCGCCGCCGCCGGCAAATCCCGCGGCAAGAAGGACCTCGGCGCGG
>JAJYNP010000254.1 GCA_021786265.1 Chloroflexota bacterium | reverse complement strand
CGTGCCCGCCCAGTTCGCCGCGCTCGTCGCCGACTTCGCGAGGAGTTGAGCGCGCCGGGACACCCGGACGGACGGCACGTACCAGAAGGACGCGAGAGCGGCGGGACGTGCCCGCCACTCTCGCGTGGTGAGCGGTCGTGGACCCGAACGGAGTCGGCCGGCGGGGAGGAGGAGTCGCCCGCAGGAGCCCGTCGAGATGACCGCGCGGGATGGGAGATGGGTCAGCGAGCCGGGCAGCTCCCCGGGCCACCCGAGAACGTGCCGTTGACCTGGTCGGTGGCGCGCTGGGTGACGGCGGCCTTCTGCGCGTCGGCCTGCGCCTGCGTGAGCCTGCCGCTCGTCACGTCGGCCGCGAGCTCGTCGAGCCCGTCCTGGACGAGCGCGTCGATCACGGTCTGGGTAGCGACGTCGTGGGCCTTGGCCACGGCCGCGACGGTCTGGCCGTTGTCGAGCGCGGTCTGCAGGTCGGTCTGGCTGATCCCGATGGCCTTCGCCACGACCGACAGGTCGCTCACCGTCTCGCCGGGATTACCGAACCCGTGGCCCCGGACCGGCAGGGTGCCGTTGCCTCCGACCGGCAGGGAGCCGGCGGACGGCTGCGAGCCGGTCGACGGGGTCGTAGTGGTGGACGGCACCGTCGAGCCGCTCGACGGGTTCGTAGTGGTGGTGGCCGAGCCGGCCGCAGCCGCGCTCGGGGCGGCGGTCGAGGACGCAGCGTTGGCGATGGCGGGCTGCAGGATGGCCGCGCCGGCCGCTCCCCCGAGGAGCAGGGTGCCGGCGAGGGCAAGGGCGGCTGGGACGTTGCGCATGTGAGATCTCCTTGGACATGGGTGTCGAGATTGGCCCGGCCCGCGGATCTCGCGGCCGGGGAAGCCGCTTCGTCACCCCGGGGCCTGACGCCCCACGGTGGGGTGGCGGACTTCACGCCCGGCAGTGTCGAGCCCGGAACCTTGCGATGCGATTACGGCCGGCACCGCCGGCCAATCCCATCCGGCTCCCGACCCGAAGAGATGACTCGAGCGCAGGCCGCGCCGCACGACGCAGCGGAAGAGGCTGCCTGCACGGTTTAGGCGATCGGCACCTCGACCCGGCGCGGTCACCTCACCGCGCGCCCCCGGGCCCCGACGCAGCACGCCGGGGACCTGGGCCGGCGCGTCAGCCGAGGGGAGGCCTGAACACCCGCGCCGCGCGACGCGTCTTGACGCGCTTGAGCCGGAACCGGTCGTCGCGCTCCCGCTGCTCGAGGGCCAGCTCGATCGCGCGCGTCTCGTCCTCCAGCCGCGGGACGATCCGCGTCCGCAGCGCGTTCACCCGGCTCCTCGTCCGCCGGATCTCGCGTGCCAGCCGCCGCACGCGCGCCTCCACCGTCGCCTGCCGGATCGCGATCGTGAGCTCCTCCTCGAAGCGCAGGGCGGCCAGCTCGAGGGCGGGCCCCGACGCCGCCAGCGCTCGGCCCCGTCCGTCCGGCGTGCGCACCAGGTCGCGCGGCGCCACCGCCGGGACGGGAACGCCGAGCACGGTCAGGGGGAGCAGCTCGACCCCCTCCTCGCGATCCGGGGGCAGCGCGGCCGCCGCCGACACGACCACGTCGCCGAGGCGAACCTCGGCCTCGACCAGCGCGAGGCGGGCCGCGGCCGCGGCACGGTCGAGCTCCTCGTACGACGCGAAGACGAGCGGCACCTCCCGGTAGAACTCCCGCAGCAGCGCGTCCCGCTTCTGCTCGAGCAGGGATTGCCCCTGCCGCGCCAGCTCCAGGCGCGCCTTCCCGAGGAGCAGCGCCATCCGGCTGCGGCTGCCGTTCATGCCCGGGGTTCCTCCGGGTGCCACCACCGGTCGACCAGCTCGTCCGGCAGGCGCGTCAGCTCCTCGCGGGGAATGATCGCCAGGAGCCGCCAGGCCACCTCGAACGTCTCGTCGATGCCGCGGCGCTGCGGACCCTGCCCGATCAGCTCGGTCTCGAAGCGGTGGGCAAAGTCGAGGATCCGTCGCTCGGATTCCTTGAGCGCGGCCTCGCCGATGACCGTGATGAGGCGACGCAGCTCCCGGCCCCGCGCGTACAGGGCGTACAGCTGGTCGGCCACGACGCGGTGCTCCGCCCTCGTCTTGCCCTCCCCGATCCCGGCGTTCATGAGCCGGGACAGGCAGGGCAGCGCGTCGATCGGCGGGAAGATGCCGCGCGCGTGCAGCTCGCGCGAGAGGACGATCTGCCCCTCGGTGATGTAGCCGGTCAGGTCGGGGATGGGATGGGTGATGTCGTCGTCCGGCATCGTGACGATCGGCATCACGGTGAGGGAGCCGGGCCGCCCGATGACGCGGCCGGCGCGCTCGAAGAGCGTCGCCAGGTCGGTGTACAGGTATCCCGGGTAGCCGCGCCGGCCCGGGATCTCCTCGCGCGCCGTGGAGAGCTCGCGCAGCGCCTCGCCGTAGGCCGTGATGTCGGTCATCACGACCAGCACGTCCATCCCCATGTCGAAGGCGAGGTACTCCGCCAGGCTCAGCGCGCACCGCGGCGCCAGCAGCCGCTCGATGGCGGGATCGTCCGCCAGGTTGAGGAAGAGCGCCAGGCGGTCGAGCGAGCCCGCCGACGCGAACGCGTCGAGGAACGCGTCCGCCCCCCGGCGCGTGATCCCCATCGCCGCGAAGACGGTGGCGAACCGCTCGGATCCGAGGAGCCGCGCCCCGGTCGCGATCCGCGCGGCGAGCTCGTCGGCGGGAAGGCCGGCGCCCGTGAAGATCGGCAGCTTCTGGCCGCGGACCAGGCTGTCGAGCAGGTCGATCGCGGCGATCCCGGTCTCGATGAAGTCGGCCGGGTTCGCCCGTGCCGCCGGGTTGATCGCGCTCCCGTTCACGTCGACCGCGCGCAGTGGGACGATCGGCGGCCCGTCATCCACGGGGCGCCCTCGCCCGTCCATCGCGCGCCCGAGCATGGCCGCCGAGACGCCCAGGCGGAACGGCCCGCCGGTCAGCTCGACGGCCGTGGAGCCGAGGTCCAGGCCCGAGGTCCCCTCGTAGACCTGCACCACCACGAGGTCCGCGGCGAGCTCCAGGACACGACCGTGCCGGACACGTCCGTCGCGGCCGGTGACCAGCACCTCGTCCCCGAGCGCCACCTGCGGGAGGCCGGACATGACGAGCAGCGGCCCCGCCAGGCGGTCCGCACCCGTGACCCGGTGCGCCGAGAGCGTCACGGCACACCCTCCAGGCGCGCCGCCAGCCCGTCGAGGCGCGCCACGATCCCCTCCCCCGACCACGACTTGATCCGCTCCAGCTCGCGCAGCGCGGGCGCGGACGTCGCCTCGTCGATCGTCGCGCCACGACGCAGCGCAGCGACCATGCCGTGCCACGCGGCCAGGACCGCGCGCAGCGCCGCGAACTGGACGTCCAGCGGGCGCGAGGCGTCCACCGGGTCGAGCGCATGCTGCTGCAGGAACACCTCGCGCATCAGGCGGGCCGCCTCGAGCGTCAGGCGGTCCTCGTCGGGCAGCGCGTCGACGCCCACGAGCTCGACGATGTCGAGCAGCTGGCGCTCACGGGCGAGCAGGCCGATCGCCTCCGCCCGCCGCGCGTCCCAGTCCGCTCCGACCCGCGCCCGGTACCACGGGGTGAGCCGTTCGACGTACAGCGAGTACGACTGGAGCCACCCGATGGCGGGGAAGTGGCGGGCATGCGCGCGCTCCGTGTCGAGCGCCCAGAACGTGCCACCGAGCCGGAGACTCGCCTGCGTCACCGGCTCGCTGAAGTCGCCACCGGGCGGCGAGACCGCGCCCACGACGGTGATCGAGCCACGGCGCGACGGGTGTCCCGCCGTGGCCACCTGCCCGGCACGCTCGTAGAAGCCCGCGAGCCGGCTGGCCAGGTACGCAGGAAAGCCCTCCTCACCGGGCAGCTCCTCCAGCCGACCGCTGATCTCGCGGAGCGCCTCCGCCCAACGCGAGGTCGAGTCGGCCAGCAGCGCCACGTGGTAGCCCTGGTCCCGGAAGTACTCGGCGATCGTGATCCCCAGCTGGATCGACGTCTCGCGGGCCGCCACCGGCATGTTCGACGTGTTGACGACCAGCACCGTGCGGTCCATGAGCGGCGCACCCGTCCGCGGGTCGAGCAGCTCGCGGAAGCTCGCCAGCAGGTCCGCCATCTCGTTGCCCCGCTCGCCGCACCCCACGTAGACGACGATGTCCGCGTCCGACAGGCGCGCCAGCGACTGCTCGACCACCGTCTTGCCGGTCCCGAAGCCGCCGGGAATGACGGCCGCGCCGCCCCGCGCCACGGGGAACAGCATGTCGATCACGCGGATGCCGGTGACGAGCGGCGCGTCCGCGGGGATGCGCCGCGCGGGCCGGGGGACGCGCACGGGCCAGGGGTGGGCGAGGGTCAGCCGCCGGATCCCCTCCGCCGTCTCGAGCGTCGCGACCGGGTCGAGGACCGTCGCGTCGCGCTCCTCGATCGCCACGAGCCGTCCGGGAGCCACGCCCGGCGGCACCAGGATGCGGTGCTCGAGCGCGCCCTCCGCCACGGTCCCGAGCTGGTCGCCGGGCCCGACCTCCTCGCCGGCGTGCCGCCCCGGGACGAAGTGCCAGCGCCGCGCAGGGTCGAGGGGCGAGGCCTCGAGCCCCGCGGCGAGCGACCAGGTCCCGGCACGGGAGAGCGCATCGAGTGGACGCTGCAGG
>JAJYNP010000126.1 GCA_021786265.1 Chloroflexota bacterium | reverse complement strand
GTCCAGGTTCACGCCGTCCACGGCGTACACGTGCCCGACCGTGCGCCGCAGCAGCCCCCCCAGCACGGGGAAGTAGGTCTTGAGGTCGCGCACCTCGAGCAGCGCCCCGTCGGCGGTCCCGTGCCCCGCCGCAGCGGCCCCCGGCGCGCCGATCGAAGGGGACCCGGGTCCTGCGCTCATTGCGCCAGCGCCCCGCGCACGGCCGCAGCGGCGGCCTGCTCGTAGCGAGCGCGGCGCGATTCGCCCTCGGCCGTGTGCAGGAAGCAGCGTACCGAGCGCTGGTCGCGGGCCGACAACTCGAGGGCGGGCTCCGCGCTGCGGCACCGGTCCCAGGCGAACGGGCACCGTGGCTCGAACTTGCAGCCCGGCGGCATCCGGAACGGGTTCGGCACCATGCCCTTGATGACCGAGAGCTGCTGGCCACGGCGCTGCCTGGCGGGGATCGAGCTCAGGAGGCCCTGCGTGTAGGGATGCTTCGGATCCAGCAGAACCTGCTCGGCGGTACCCTGCTCCACGATCACCCCGGCGTACATCACGGCGATCCGCTGCACCGTCTCGGCGACGACCCCGAGGTCGTGGGTGATCAGCAGCAGCGCCGTGCCGGTCCTGGCCTGGATCTCCTTGATCAACTCCAGGATCTGCGCCTGGATGGTCACGTCGAGCGCGGTCGTGGGCTCGTCGGCGATCAGCAGCTTCGGGTTGCACGAGAGCGCCATAGCGATCATCACGCGCTGCCTCAGGCCGCCGCTGAGCTCATGCGGGTACTGGCGGACGCGACGCTCGGGCGCGTTGACGCCGACCGAGCGCAGGGACTCGATCGCGCGGTTGCGCGCCTCCGCGGGCCCGACGTCCTGGTGGAGCCGGACGGCCTCCGCGATCTGGTCCCCCACGGTGAAGACCGGGTTGAGGCTCGTCATGGGCTCCTGGAAGATCATCGCGATGTCGTTGCCGCGCACATCGCGCATCTCGGAGTTGCCGAGCGCCAGCAGGTCGCGGCCGTCGAACAGGATCTCGCCGTCCACGATCCTCCCCGGTGGGTCGTCGATCAGCCGCATGATGCTGAGCGCGGTGACGCTCTTGCCGCAGCCCGACTCGCCCACCAGCCCCATCGTCTGTCCCCTGGCGAGCGAGAAGTCGACGCCGTCCACGGCCTTGACCGTGCCGTCCATGACCTTGAAATAGGTGCGCAGGCCGCGCACGTCGAGCAGCAGGTCCGCGGCGGCCCCGGGTGCCTCCGTGACCATGGTCTGCGGCCCCGTCATTCCTTCGCCCTCGGATCCAGCGCGTCGCGCAACCCGTCGCCCATGAAGTTGATGCCGAGCACCGTGACGATGATGGCCAGGCCCGGGAACAGGGGCCACCACCAATTGCCGAGCGTGATGAAGTTCAGCGAGTTCGACAGGACGTTGCCCCACGTGGGCTGGGTCACCTGGACGCCGAACCCCAGGAAGCTCACGAAGGCCTCGCTGATGATCACGCTCGCCACGCCCAGCGTCATGGCCACGATGATCGGGCTCATCGCGTTGGGAAGGATGTGCCGGAAGATGATGCGCAGGTCGCCCACCCCCGCGGCGCGGGCGGCGTCGACGTAGTCCTCCTCGCGCAGCGACAGGAACAGGCTCCGCACGAGGCGCGAGATCCCCTGCCAGCCGAACACCGCGAAGATCGCCATGATCATGTACCAGTTGCCGTTACCCAGGAACTTCGATACAACGAGGATCACGAAGAGCAGCGGCAGGCTCAGCATGATGTCCACGATGCGCATGAGCAGGTTGTCGATCCAGCCGCCGAAGTAGCCTGCGATCCCCCCGACCGTGGCGCCCAGGATGGCGCTGAAGACGGACGCCCCGACGCCGATCAGCAGTGAAAGCCGCGCGCCGTTCACCACGAGGGTCAGGACGTCGCGCTGCAGGCCGCCGGTCTCGCCGAAGAGGTGCGCCAGCGAGGGCGGACGGCCGGCGTACACGACCTTGTCGACGGCCGGGATCGTGTAGAAGTTGTAGGGCAGCAGGAACGGCCCGATGATCGCGACCGCGCACATGCCCAGGAACATGGCCGCTCCCACCATGGCCAGACGATGCCGCTTGAAGCGCCGCCACGCCAGCCGCCACTGGCTCAGCGACTCGAGCTGGACTTCGAAATCGGGTGTCCCGGGCTCGGGCCCCGGGAGGTCGATGACGACGGGCTCGCCTCGGAGGGAGTCGATGTTCCGGTCCACGTCAGTCGTACCTCACGCGCGGGTCGACGACCGCGTACATGAGGTCGGCGAGCAGGTTGGCGAACACCGTGACCAGGGCGGTCACCGACAGCAGACCCATGAGCACCGGGTAGTCGTAGTTGCCGGTCGAGAGGATGAACTGGTAGCCCATGCCCGGCCAGCTGAAGATCGTCTCCGTGACGAACGCGCCGGTGAACAGGAACGGGATCTCGAGGCCCAGGTTCGTGATGACCGGCAACAGCGCGTTGCGCAGCGCGTGCTTGAAGATCACGGTCCGCTCGGGCACGCCCTTGGCGCGCGCGGTTCGGATGTAGTCCTGGTTGAGCGCGTCCAGCATGCTCGAGCGCACGAAGCGCGAGTCGTAGGCGATGCTGACCACCACGAGCGTGAATACGGGCAGGATCAGGTGCGTGCCCAGGTCCCCGAGCGCCGCCAGCGGATGCGAGCCGAAGTACGCCCAGTAATCGGGCGTGCCGAACGGCGGGACCACGCGGACATTCCACATGCCCCCGGCCGGCAGCAGGTGCAGCGTGCCGGCGAAGATCGTGATCAGCATGATGCCCAGCCAGAACGTGGGGAACGCCAGGCCGGCGTAGTTGAAGATCGTGATCGCCGAGTCGAACAGGCTGTAGCGCCGGACCGCGGCGTACACGCCCGAGATGAACGCGATGATGACCCAGATCACCCAGGCCGTTCCGGCCAGGATCAGCGTTGCCGGCAGGCGGTCGCCGATGACGGCGGCCACGGACCGTCCGTCGGTGCTGGAATAGCCGAGGTCGCCGTGGAGGACGCCGTTGTCGCCTCCCGGCAGCTCGATCCTGACGCCGGCCAGCTCGATCGTGCCGCCCGGCAGCGCGTTGATCAAGAACGGCTTGTCCCCGCACGCTCCCAGCCACATGCAGTACTGGACGGGGATCGGCTGGTCCAGGCCCCAGCGGTGCCGGAACGCCGCGATCTGCGCGGCCGTGATCCGCGGGTTCTGCGCGAAGCGCGCCTCCGGGCCGCCCGGCGCGATCAGCAGGATGGAGTAGATGATCACGGAGATCCCGAGCAGGACCGGGATCGCCTGGAGCAGGCGGCGAACGGCGTACTTGGTCATGCCCTCTGCGCTGCCGTGCTTTGACCGGATGACGACGGGGCTGCGGGACCCTCACGGGCTCCGCAGCCCCGTTCGCTCAGGTCGGCTGGGTCAGTCCGGCCCGGAGCCGGTTACTTGATCCACCAGTCGCCGGTGTTCCATGTCACCCCGTACTGGGTGGGGTTGGGCAGGTAGTTCTGGACCTTGTTGTTGGACAGCCAGACCTGCCGCCAGTTGTAGATCGGGATCTCCACGACGTCCTTGTAGTAGAGGTCCTGGAAGGTCCCGAGCGCCTCCTTGATCACCACCGGGTCGACGGAGGTCTTGACGGTGTCCCAGGCCTTGTCGATCGCGGGATCGTTGGTGCGAGTCGTGTTCTGGCCCTGGTGCGGCGGATTGTCCGGGTTCCCCTTGGAGTTGTACACGAGGTACGAGCCGAGGGGATCCGGGCTGTAGGACCACGCGAACTCGCCGAGGTCGTAGTTGCCGTGCTGCAGGTTGCAGGGCGTGTCAGCCGACGTCTGGTCCCAGCCGCCGAAGAAGTCGGGGTTGGCCGGCACGGGCTTGACGTCCATCTTGATGCCGATCTGCGAGAGCCAGGACGCGACCAGCGTCAGGGTGTCGATGCGGGTCTGCTTCTGGGTGGTGCAGCCGGTGATCTCGAGCTTGACGCCGTTCTTGGCGCGGATGCCGTCCGTGCCCTTGACCCAGCCGGCGGTCTCGAGCAGCTGGTTGGCCTGCGCGAGGTCCTGCGTGATCGCGGGCTCCTCCTTGAAGTAGTAGAGGAGCGGCGAGTACGGCGTGTTCGAGGGCTTGACCGTCCCGCCCATGATCCGGTCGGTGATCTCGCTCTTGTTGTACGCCATCCGGATCGCCGTCTTGATCGTCGGCACGTCTGCCGCGCCGAACTTCTTGGCCAGCGAGGCGTTGTTGAGCTGGTTGAGCTCGTAGGACAGGGCGTCGAGCACCGTCAGCTGGTCGCCCATGTCCTGGACCTTGGGCAGCGTGCCCTGGTCCATGTTGAAGGCGATGTCCGACTCGCCTGCCTTGAAGCCGGCGATCTGTGCGTCCTGGTCCCCGTAGTACTTGAAGATCAGCTTGTCGAGGTAGGGCGCGTGGCCGCTGATCGTCTGCCAGTTGGGGTTCGGGACGTACGTGATCTGGGCGTTGGTCTTGAGCTCGGTCGGGATGTACGGACCGCTGTACACGCCGGACGAGATGTTGTCGAACGGGTAGAGCTTCGTGACCGCGTCGGCCACGGACACCGTGCTGATGTAGTGGGCCGGCAGGAGCGGCTCGACGAGCGTCAGGTAGCCCTCGTAGACCTTGTTGAAGTGGACGACGCAGGAGGTCATCCCGGCGCCGTCGATGCTGGCGATG
>JAJYNP010000189.1 GCA_021786265.1 Chloroflexota bacterium | reverse complement strand
GCCGGGCTCATACGTGGGAAGCTCGAGCGTCCAGAGCGCCGTGGCTGGGAATGCGTGACCGCTCACGGGGGACGTCACGCTCCGGAGGCCCCCGGAGCGGTCCACCAGGACCGCCGCCATTGCGAGCTCGGCCCCGGCCGCCTCGATCGGAGGCAGCATCGCCAGCAGCGAGCCCCCGGTGGTCAGGATGTCGTCCACCAGCAGCACGCGCTCGCCCTCGGCAAGCCTGAACCCGCGTCGGAACCGCCGCGTGGTGCCGTCCGGGTCGCGGATCTCCTCGGCGAAGATGCCGCGCACCCCCAGCTGGCGGGCGACCTCGAAGGCCAGGATCACCCCGCCGGTCGTGGGGCCGACCACCACGTCCACCCCTCGGCCGTCCGGCCCCTGGACCAGTGCCGCCAGGTACCGGCAGAGCTCGGACACGGCCTCCGGGTACTGCAGCACCTGGAACTTCTCCAGGTACCGCTCCGCGTGACGGCCGCTCTTCAGCTGGAAGTGCCCCTGGCGCAGCGCGCCGGAGGCGATGAACAGCTCCTCCACCCGGCCCGCCACGTCCGGGCCCTGCATCGTCATGGTCGATACTCCACGCCCTTCGAGGAGGGCCGGTTGGGCCGTGCCGGGAGCGCAGACCCGACGAGCGGCAGGTGGCTGGCGAGCCCGCGCGCGGCGCAGTACGCGTGGAGCTCGTCGACGATCCGCAGCGGCACCTCCGGATCGGCGAAGATCGCGGTGCCGACCTGGACCGCGACGGCCCCCGCCGCGAGGTAATCCAGCACGTCGTCGAGCGCGGTGACGCCTCCGATGGCAACGATCGGGATGTCGACGACCTGCGCGACCTCGTACACGATCCGCAGCGCCACGGGCCGGATCGCCGGCCCGGACAGCCCGCCGTACACGTTGCCGAGCAGCGGCTTGCGGGTGCTCCGGTCGATCGCGATGCCGGAGAGCGTGTTGATCGCGGTGATCGCGTCCGCCCCGGCGTCCTCGATCGCCCTGGCGATCGGCCGGATGTCGGCCACGTTGGGCGACAGCTTGACCAGCAGCGGCAGGTCCGTGGCGCGCCGGACGGCGGCGGTCACGGCCGCGGCAGCCTCGCGGTCGACGGCGAACTGCAGCCCGCCCTTGCCCACGTTCGGGCAGCTGATGTTGAGCTCGATGCCGGCGACACCGGGGACCCCGTCCAGCTTCCGGACCACTCCCACGTAGTCGTCGATCGACTCGCCGGCGACGTTGACGATGACGGGGACCTGCCAGCCCGCCCAGAGCGGCGCGTAGCGCTCGATCACCGCGTCGACGCCGGGGTTCTGCAGCCCGATCGAGTTGAGCATCCCGCCCGGCGTCTCGGTCACGCGTGGCGGTGGATTGCCCGCGCGCGGCTTCAGCGTGGTGCCCTTGCAGCAGATCGCGCCGAGCCGCTCGACGTCGAGGACCTCGCCGTACTCGATGCCGTAGCCGAAGGTGCCGGATGCGACCAGCACCGGGTTCCGGAGCACCAGGTGCCCGGGCCGTTTCGGGGCCAGGTCCACCGACAGGTCGACGGCGACGGCGTCGGGGCCGCGAGCGGCCGCGTCCGCGGGCGCCGGCCCCCGCGCGGGGACGGGCACGACCGTGGTGGGGCCGGCCGGCGTCGCCACGGGCTTCGTCCGGGGGGCACGCACACCGAGCCGGGGCGTGCCCGCATACGGATCCCGGGCGCGGGGCCCGCTGGTGACGACCGAGCGCTTGTGCCTCAACCCGCCGCCTCCCACGCGATCTCCTCGGCCGCGAAGACCGGCCCCTCGCGGCAGACCCGCACCGGCCCTTCCACGCCCCACACCACGCAGCCGAGGCACGCGCCCACGGCGCAGCCCATGTGCTGCTCCATCGACACCTGGAGCCAGGACCGGCGGCGCGCCTGGGCCGACCCGAGGGGCACCGGTCTGCCGCTGCCGCGTTTCCGTCCCAGCCGGGCCACCGCCCACCGCGCAGCCCATGTGCTGCTCCATCGACACCTGGAGCCAGGACCGGCGGCGCGCCTGGGCCGACCCGAGGGGCACCGGTCTGCCGCTGCCGCGTTTCCGTCCCAGCCGGGCCACGCCCATCCGCGCCTGCCGGCCGGCGGCGAGGGCCGCGAGCGCGGCAAGCATGGGGCGGGGTCCGCACGCGAACGCCTGGTCGGCCCACGCCTCGTACGGCGGCACCAGGTCGGTCACGCGACCAGGCTGTCCCAGCGAACCGTCCTCGGTCGCGACGACGTATTCGATCTCGTCGGGCAGCAGCGAGGAGGGGTAGACGTCCGCCGCCGAGGCGGCCCCGAAGAGCAGGGTGACCTGGCGGCCCGCCTCCAGCGATTCGTCGGCGAGCGCGCGGACGCCCGCGATCCCCAGCCCGCCGGCGATCAGCAGGACGTGGTGCGTGCGTGGATCGACCTCGAAGGGGCGGCCGAGCGGGCCGAGCATCGGGACGGCATCACCGGGCCGCGCGCGGGCCATGAGCTCGGTGCCCTTTCCGGCGATCCGGAAGTGGAGCGTGATCTCGCCGGCCAGCCGGTCGATCGTGTTGATGCTGATCGGACGCCGGAGCACCAGCCCGGAGTAATCGGGCGTCCGGACGTGCACGAACTGGCCGGCACGGGAGCCGGACGCCAGCCACGGGGCCCGGTATCGCTGGATCCACTGGCGGGGGAGGATCTCCCGCGAGTCGACCAGTTCGGCGTCGAGGAGGCGCATTGGGCGGGGTTTCCTGCCCTCAGTCCCCGGTGGGCCGCCCGTCGCCGTCGCCGGCCCCGTCCGCGTCTTCCTCGCCCTCGTCCCCGTCGCCCTCGGCAATGGCCGACGGGAACGCGTCTGCCAGCGCGTCGGCCACGTCGCCGAACACGTCGGTCGGGTCGTAGAACTCGACCAGGTCGGCCGCCGAGTCGAGGCGCCGCCAGCGACCCTCCTCGTCCTCCGGCACCACCTCGGCGATGAGCCTGCCCTCGCCGGTGAGGGTGAGCCGCTCGTCCTCGTCGTCGATGATCATCAGGTCGCCCACGCGACCCGCGAGCGGCCGCGCCCCCGACTCGAACTGCTCGATGAGCCGCGCTTCCGATTCCTGGCTGCGTTCCTGGAACGACAGCGCGAGGTCGTACAGACGCGCGGCCGCCTCGTCCGTGTCGGCCGGCGGTGCCTCTTCCGCGTTGGTGGCCGCCCACGCGTCGGCTGCGGCCGCGTAGGTGCCCTCGTCGGCGGCGACCGCGTAGCCTTCCTCCGCCACCGTCTCGTCCGGCGCGATCCCGGCCGATTCCATGAGCTCCTCGGCGCCGGTCGGCTCCTCGCCCATGCCGGCCGCCGCGCGTGCCGCCTCGGCGAACGCGGCGAAGACCTCGGCGGGGTTGTACAGCTCGACCAGCTCGGACGGGGAATCGATGACCTCGGTCTCGGAGACCCACTCGCCGTTGTCGTCCTGGTACCGGGTGCGCGAGCGGAACGACCCGTCCGGGGCCACGGCCAGGTAGTCCGGATCCTCGTCGATCAGGACGAGACCGCCCGCGTCCTCGATCCGCGCGGCATTCGCGTCGAGGAACCGGTGCAGCTGTTCGGCGGCCTTGGCCAGGAAGTCGCGGCGCTCGAGGGCGGCGTCGGCGGCGATCTCGCCGAGCGCCTGGTTGCGGCTCAGGTCCATCGTGCGCTCCTTACGGGTGGTACTCGAGGTCGGGGCCCATGCGCTCCCGGAGGAGCATGGAATGGTGGCGCTCGAACATCCACTCCCCGGCGCGGTGGCCGATCTTGCGGGTCGCCTCGTCCGCTTCGAGCTTGTCGAGCGAGGCGTAGTCGGGGAGCTGGAACAGGATCAGGTTGTCGAAATCCCAGCCGTGGGCGATGTTGTACCAGCCGAGGAACCGGACGTTGAACTTCGTCTCGTAGTCGTGGATCTGGCGCGGAAACATGGTCCGCATGAAGAACTTGAAGAAGGCGTCGCGGCCGCGCCGGACCGAGAAGAAGGTGGCAAGGACGGGCACGGGGATCTCTCCGGATCAACCACGATCAGTGGACGCTCGGTGACCCGCTCATTGTCGCACGCCGGGGGGTTCCGACTCAGCGTCATCGCGCGTCGCCGCCTCGTCCGTCGGCGCCCCCGTGCCCGCCGGCGCGTCCGGATCCGGGCCCGCCGTCGGGTGCGGTGTCGCGGCAGCGTCGTCCAGCTCGCCGATGGTGGGCGTCGTGCCGTGGAGCGGGCGGCGCCGCGTCCGGCGGTCGGCCGCGACCAGGCGAAGCAGGAAGATGACCGTCTGGCCGGCGAGGAGCAGCAGCACCAGGGTCAGGAACAGCATGACGGTCGTGAGCCATCCGGGCCACGCGTTCATCACGCCGATCGGGGTCGCGACGACGAGGATCGCGAGGACCACCACCTGGCTCCAGAAGCAGCCGAGGCCCGGCCCGCGTTCGGGGTCGAGGGGCGCGCCCTTGTACAGAGGTGCGCCGCCGGGGGTCGCTCCACCCGGCGGGGTGCTCCCGCCGCCGGTGGCTCCGCCCGACTGAGTGCCCCCGTCGCCGGTCGCCTCGCCCGGCTGCCCGGCCGACGCATCCCGTCCAGGTTCGCGCTGCTCCGGCTGCGTTCGCTCTGCCATCCTGTCTCCGTCCATGAACGCCCGCGGACGCGGCGGGACTCGTCGTCCCTCATCGGGCGCAGACTACCGTGCCTCGGCCCCGTGCGACGCGCAGGCCCCCGTGCGACG
>JAJYNP010000328.1 GCA_021786265.1 Chloroflexota bacterium | reverse complement strand
CCGCGCCGCCAGTGAGGGCCTCCGCACCGGAGCCGCCAGCAGGTCGATGTCGCGCCCGAAGAGGCGCTCCGTCTCGACGATCAGATCGACCCGCTCACGTAACCCGAGAGCATGGCCGGGGGCCGGCGAGGACGCGCATGGCCTGTGCCCGGCGGCGCGTCGAGCATGGCCGCAAGCTCGGCCGTTCGCACGCCCGCCGGACGCTGGGACAGGGCGAGCAGGGAACGCAGGGCGAGTTCGGAGGCGACGAGGCGTACCACGATCACACTGTCACGCTGCGCGCGTGATTGCTCAATCGCTCACCGGCGCCAGCTGCCGCGGAGCTCATCGACGCGCCGGATCCAGGGGCCCGGAATCGCCTGAACGGCCCCCATCCCAGCAGGACGAACGGTGCTGCGAGCACGATGACCGCCTCCGGGTTGAAGCCGATGAGCACACCGAGCGGCCAGCCCAACGCGAGGGCGTAGGTGGCAGCCAGCAGCCATCGGTATTCCCAGGGCCAACCCCTCACGGCTGCGTCACGGGTCAGGACGGCAGCGGCGGGCAGCAGCAACGTCCCGTCATACGACCATCCGCGTGGGCCGGCGAACAGGGCGAGGACGCAGGTCAGCGCCACGGCCCGGGGGGCATCCCACGTGCGCAGCGGCCGCCGCGCCGCCAGGATGACGGCTGCACCTGCCGCGTATCCGACCAGTGCGGGTCCAGCGAGCGAACCCTCGGCGCTCCCGTCGATGGACAGACGTCCGAGCAGACCCGGCAGGCTCAGCGCCTGCCATCCAACGGCGCGGAAGTCCGTCCCCGTCTCGGAGACCACGGATGCCAGCCAGTGCACCGGCCAGGCGAGCATCCCCCCGGTCGCGACAACGCCAAGGACGTACTGGGCGGCGGCAAGCCCGAGCGCGACGGCGACGGGGCGCCATGCCCTGCGCCAGGCAGCCAGGACGCCGAGTGGCGCCCCCAGGTGGGGGCGGTAGGTGGCTCCTCCCAGCGCGAGGCCAGCGAGCAACCATCGGTTGCCCGTGAGTCCAGTCGCAGCCGCGAGCGTCAGCAGCAGCAAGACGGCCGAGTTCTGCCCCGAGATGACGCCTGCGGCGGCGGGAGCCCACGCGACGGTGCCAAGGATGGCCCAACGCCTGGGAATGCCGTACAGGCGGGCCCCGAGCAGCGCGGCACCCAGCAGCACCGTCGCCTGGACGAGCACGTGCAGCGCGGCTGCCAGGTCGTACGGCAGCCAGGTGAACGGCACGTAGAGCAGGGCAACCGCCGGCGGGTACAGGAACGGCGTCGCCGCAAGGCCGTGCGAGAGCTCGTACTCGATGATCGGGCGCAGATCCGCAACCTGTGGGCTGAAGGCCAGTTTCCCCGCGGCGTAGAACGACGCGAAGTCAGTCCAGTGCCGGGCCGGCATCGTCAGCAACTGGAGCCAGGCGACGACCGCCGCGGCCGCGAGCCAGACAGGCGCCCGGCGCGCGTTCCAGTAGTTGCGCAGCCAGAGAAGACCGGCGGGCCGGACGGTTACCGCTGCCTTGGCCACGCGTCCTCCTCCGCTTGTCGAGTCACCAGCCTGCGGTCGCCTATGGTGGCGCATCGGTACCATAGGCGGGCGTGCACGAACAGGGTAAGGTCGCGTCACCGGGCCACTCTGGGACGGCCGCGGGGGTACAGGAGGGTTGGCCGTGGCGGTCAAGGGTCCGCCGTCGTCGGGTGGGCAGCGGGTCGCGCGACCGAGCGCGGCCGCCCGCACCCGGGATCGGGGCTTGCGAGCGGTCGGCCTCCTGGACCTGGTGGTCGTCGGCGGCGGCGGTCACGTCGGCTTGCCGCTGGCGCTGAGCTTCGCCAGGGCGGGACGTCGCGTCGGGATCCAGGACATCTCGGCAGACACGCTCGAGCGGATCGGCCGGGGCGAGGTGCCGTTCATGGAGGCCGGCGCTGAGCCGCTGCTGCGGGAGATGCTCGACGCGGGCCGGCTGGAGCTCTCCACGGACCCCGCCATGCTCGCCCGGACCGATGTCGTCGTGGTGGTGATCGGCACACCCATCGACGAGTTCTTCAACCCGGCCATGACCATCTTCGAGCGGGCCCTGGGGGAGATCGCGCCGCGCATCCGGGACGGCGCGCTCGTGGTCCTGCGGAGCACGGTGTACCCGGGGACGACCGCGTATGTGACAAAGGCGCTGGCCGACCACGGGCTGCACGTGGATGTCGCGTTCTGCCCGGAACGGATCGCCGAGGGGCACGCGCTCGAGGAGCTGACCACCCTGCCGCAGATCGTGGGGGCGGACGGCGCGGCCGCGGGTGAACGGGCCGAGGCGCTGTTCCGGCAACTCGGAGCGGACGTGATCCGAACCGGCGCCCGCGAGGCCGAACTGGCCAAGCTCCTCACCAACACGTGGCGCTACATGAAGTTCGCCATCGCCAACCAGTTCTTCATGATCGCCGAGTCGGCCGGAGTGGACTACCAGGCGGTGCTCGACGCCATCCGGCAGGACTATCCGCGCGCGGCCGACCTGCCCGGGCCCGGCTTCGCGGCAGGCCCCTGCCTGCTCAAGGACACGATGCAGCTGGCCGCCTTCACCGCCGACCACTTCCCGATGGGCCAGTCGGCGATGCAGATCAACGAGGGGCTGCCGGCCTTCCTGGTCGGGCAGATGAAGGCACGCCACGGCGATCTGCGGGGCCGCACGGTGGGGATCCTCGGCATGGCCTTCAAGGCCGAGTCGGATGACACCCGCGCCTCGCTCAGCTACAAGCTGCGCAAGCTGCTGGCGTGGGAGGGTGCCCGCGTCCTCTGCACGGACCCGTACGTCCGCGACCCGAAGCTGGTGCCGCTCGATCGGGTGCTGGCGGAAGCCGAGCTGCTGGTCGTCGGGGCGCCGCACCGCGTCTACCGCGATCTCGACCTGGGAGGCCGGCCGGTGGTCGACGTGTGGGGCTCGGTGGCCGGACGGATCGAAGTCTGAGCCACGGCAGCGGCGAGGCGTCAGCCCTCGTCGTCGTGCACCAGGACCTCTCGGATCCCCTTCACGCCCTTCCAGTCGACGTCCGGCACACGTTCCAGCGTCGCCGGAGAAAGACGTTTCGCGAGCTCCCCGATCTGCTCGAGCCGCTTCGCGACCGCGTCCAGCGCCATGTCGTCCTGGACCCATGCGGGTCCGGCGCGATCCACGTACTCGCCGATCCGCCGGGCGCTCTCGGCGATGAACGTGAGGATCTCCCTATCGCGCGGCGTCATAGAGCACCACCGCCTCGCGCGCGATCCGCGCCGCCAGTGAGGGCCTCCGCACCGGAGCCGCCAGCAGGTCGATGTCGCGCCCGAAGAGGCGCTCCGTCTCGACGATCAGATCGACCCGCTCACGTAACCCGAGAGCATGGCCGGGGGCCGGCTCGACCAGCAGGTCCACGTCGGAGTCTGGGCGGAAGTCGGCCCGAGTCGCCGAACCGAAGGCGAGGATTCGCCGCAGGCGATGCCGTCGGGCGAGATCGGCCAGGCGCCGCTGGCTGGGCGTGGGAAGCGTGGGATGCAGCCGTCCGAGAGCAGGCGCATCCACGTCCCCGTGGCGAGTCCGGTCCGGGAACGTCCGATCGACTTCGCCGGCGAGGACGCGCATGGCCTGTGCCCGGCGGCGCGGCGAGAGATCGTCGAGGAGTTGCTCGCGGAGGTCCGCCTTATCGACGCGCTCGATCCGGCGGTCTGGATGGAACGTCCGCACCAGCTCGACCGCCCGGTCGAGACGCGCTTCGTCGGCCGGCTCAGCGAACCGCCGGATGACCAGCAGTATTCCGTCGCCGTCCGAGCCGCAGAACTCGACCGCGGGGTTCGCTCTTGCCAGCGTCTCCAGCACGTCATTGGGCCGCAGGAAGGAAAGCGCGAACCGGACGGCTTCCCCAGCGCGGGGCGAGTCGGCCAGGCGCGCGCGACGGTCGAAACGGTCGACCAGGCCGTCTTCCGCGAGCATCTCGAGTGCTCGCTCGGCACTGGTGAACGGCGCATCGAGCATGGCCGCAAGCTCGGCCGTTCGCACGCCCGCCGGACGCTGGGACAGGGCGAGCAGGGAACGCAGGGCGTGTTCGGAGGCGACGAGCCGTACCATGACCACACTATCACGCTGTGCGCGTGATTCGTCAACGCCGGGGCGTGTCGGCGTGTGGGGTGCGGCGGCCAGCCGGATCGGGATCTGACGGGCGCGGACGGGTTGGGGCGGGGAGCTCTGGCGCGGTGCGCGCAGTCAGGGTTCGAAACCGCAGTGGCTACTGCATGTATGTGCCTGCCGAGCCGGGCCAGTGGATCGTCCAGATAGCTGGGTCCTGCACGGGCACCGTGCACGGCGCCGTCCCGCCGATGCACTGGCTTCGCTGTGGCCAGTCGAGCGAAGGATGAGGCGGGATCCGGAAGTCACCCACGATGCCAAACGTCAGCAGGGCCACCAGGATCATGCCGGCCACTCGTGGTGCCCCTCTGCCACGAATGAGCGCACTCACGGCCGCCGCCGCGAGGACCAGCCCGGGAACCACCACGTAGCGCTCGGCTACCCCCGGGTCGAGGAAGCCGCCGAGGATGGTGCGTTCCCGAACCATCGTCGTCACTACCGCGACGCCCAGGACGTACAGGGCCACGACGCGCTCGGGAACCGTGAGCGCGCGGGAGGCTACAACGATCAGGCCGCCGATGCCCACGGTCAGCCCCGCCAGGAGGGCGAACGGCAGGCCGGCCTGGAGCAGCAACGATGTCCAGACGGCGCCCAGGAACGGCGCATCCACGAACCGACTCCCGAACGCCCCCACCGCGCCCGCAACGGTCGCTGTTCCATTGCCCACGCTGGGGGCCGGTGTCACGATGATGTACGCGAGCTGCACGAGCGATGGGAGCCAGACCGCCAGCGCCCGGCGGATCCGGACCCCGTCCCAGTGCAGGCGTTCCGGCGCCGGATCGCGGACAGTCCCGGCCTGGCGGGTCGCCGGCCGAGGGCGGGCCTGCCACGCGTACAGCGGCGCAAGCAACAGTCCCCAGGGCCCGGTAAACGACGCCACGCCCAGGGTCAGGAGATCGATCGCCTCGACTGCCCGCCTTCTGGGCGAGGTGGCATACGCGGCCAGCAGCAGGTACATCCCGAGGTACCACTGCGCGTAGGCGATGGTGCCGAGCGTCTCGTGCGAGTTGGGGAGGAACACGACCAGCGCCGCGATCGCCCAGCGCAGACGCGCGGACGGGATGGCGTCGGCCAGCCTGCCGCTCGCGAGGTACGCGGCCACCGCGGCGGTCACCAGGAGGGCGGCGGTGTTGGTCACGAGCGGAGCGTCTGCGACCGGCACCAGCCGGGAGAGGAGCGCCACGAGCCGGGGCACGAGATGGAGATAGCCGGCATACGGGCGGAGGATCGTCTCGAGCGGGCTGCCGAAGTACGTGCCGATGTAGAAGACCTGCCCGTCCTCCTGGAAGAACTCCGGCCGCAGCAGTGTCTCCGGTCGTCGCAGGAGCTGGATGCCGACCGCGGCGCCCAGCACGAGCGACCAGCGGAGCGCGGTGGGGAGCCGGCTCCACGCGCGGGCAGCGGCGGCACCCACCGCTGCGCCAGATGCCGTACCCGCGTGGCGAGCGACGGCCAGCGCGTCGGCGTGCGTCACCGGGCGCGGGATCGGCTGATCGGTTGCGGACTCACAGCCCCCTCGTGTTCGGCTTTCCCTGGTGTCCGGATCACCGTCACGGTGCATGGCAACGATACCGCCGTGGCTGCCGGGTTCGTCCGTGTTCCGCTCAGCCCCGCAGCGCCAGCAGAACGCCCGCCGGCACGATGAGGATCGGGCGTTCCACGTTCCACCGCTCGCCCGAGGAGCTTCCGGAGTCAAGACGGCAGCTTACGATCGTGCGGGGCTTTCGGAAGGGGCACTTTACGACACGGGGGGCTGCTGCACAGTCGCATCGCCGTGAGCCCGATCGAGGTCACGGGGATCGTGGCCAGAGGCGGAGGCGTCGGCTAGGATAGCCGGCGGGGAAGCGGCGCTCGAGTCGGTCCCGGTCATCGTCAACGGGAGGGAGCGTGCGGGTCCTGGTCACCGGCGCCGCCGGGTTCATCGCGGGATACCTGGTGCCCGAACTGCTCGACGCCGGCCACGAGGTGGTAGGGCTCGACGACTTCAGCAAGTACGGCGAGGCGGTCAAGAGCTACGACGCGCACCCGCGATACCGGTTCGTCTGTGGCGATGCCAAGGACACCGGCCTGGTGCGCGAGCTGGCGGCCGGCGTGGACCAGGTGGTGGCGGCGGCCGCGATGATCGGCGGCATCAGCTACTTCCACGAGTTCGCCTACGACCTGCTG
Organism: Chloroflexota bacterium; assembly: GCA_021786265.1. Next base: position 19,055 of record JAJYNP010000328.1, on the reverse strand, counting down.
GCGGAGAACGAGCGGATCCTGGCCTCCACGTTCGACGCCGCGCTGGCGGCCCGTCGGAGCGGGCACCTCGAGCGGATCATCGTGATCTCGAGCTCGATGGTGTTCGAGTCGGCGACCGTCTTCCCGACGCCCGAGGGCGCCCAGCTGAGCAGTCCGCCACCCCGGTCGACCTACGGCTTCCAGAAGCTCGCCAGCGAGTACTTCGCGAAGGGGGCATGGGAGCAGTACGGGCTGCCGTACACGATCCTGCGGCCGTTCAACTGCGTGGGCATCGGCGAGCGCCGCGCGGTCCGCGACGCGGAGGTGATGAGCGGCAACGTGAAGCTGGCCATGAGCCACGTGGTGCCCGACCTGGTACAGAAGGTGCTGCGCGGCCAGGACCCGCTGCACATCCTGGGCGAGGGGAACCAGGTCCGGCACTACACGTACGGCGGCGACTTGGCGCGGGGGATCCGGCTGGCGATGGAGTCGCCCGCGGCGATCAACCAGGACTTCAACCTCTCGACGGAGCAGCGCACGACCGTGCTGGAGCTCGCGCAGCTGGTCTGGCGGAAGGTGCACGGCGACCGTCCGTTCGCGTTCGTCAGCGACCCGCCATTCGAGCACGACGTGCAGATGCGGGTGCCGGACGTCCGCAAGGCCCGCGAGGTCCTCGGCTTCGAGGCCGCCACCACGCTCGACGAGATGCTCGACGAGGTGATCCCGTGGATCAGGGACGAGCTGGCAGCGGGCCGGATCTGACGCCCGCCCTGGGCGACGTCTACGCGCACCGGTTCAGCGACCGGGAGGCGCGGGCGAAGGATGCCGCGTGGGCCGTGATCGCAGCGTACCTCCAGCGCCATGTGTTGCGGGAGGCGCCCGTGCTGGACCTCGCCTGCGACCGGGGCTACTTCATCCGGCACGTCGAGGCGGTCGAGAAGTGGGCCACGGACGTGCGCGACGTCTCGGTCGATCTCCCGGGGGATGTGCGGTTCGTGCAGGCCGACGGCCTCGCACTCGCCGGTGTCCTTCCCGAGGCGCACTTCGGCACGGCCTTCATGAGCAACTACCTGGAACACCTGCCGTCGGCCGCTGCAGTGATCGAGCAGCTCGCCGTGGTCCGGGAGCTGCTGCGCCCCGGCGGACGCGTGGTGATCCTCCAGCCGAACATCCGGCTGGTGGGTGCGGCGTACTGGGACTTCATCGACCACAAGGTCGCGCTGACCGAGCGGAGCCTGGTCGAGGCGGCCGAGTCGGCCCGCTTCCGGACGCGCCACCTGGTCGTGCGATTCCTGCCCTACACGACGAAGGGTCGTCTTCCGTACCGCCCGGCGCTGGTGCGCGCGTACCTGCGCTTCCCGCCCGCGTGGTGGCTGCTGGGCGGCCAGACGCTGTACGTTGGTGAACGACGGTGAGCGCCGGGGACGCAACCGGTTCCGGGCGGGGGCTGCGGCGCCACCTCGCCGCGCCCCTGGGCGTGGTCGTCAGCGTCGTGGCCCTGTATGTCGCGCTCCGCGGGGTGGACGTGCAGGCCGCGGCCACGCGGCTCCAGCGCGCCGATCCGCTCCCGCTCGTTGCGATCTTCGGGGTCATCGGCGTGCAGCTCGTGCTGCGGACGGTCCGCTGGCGCGCCCTGCTCGCCATCGCGCGTCCCGCCACGCCGATCCGCCTGGCCACGCTGCTCCCCATCCTGCTGATCGGGTACCTGGGCAATGCGGTCCTCCCCGCCCGGCTGGGTGAGCCGATCCGGGCGTATCTTGCGGCCCGGGCCGAGCGCCTCGACTCCGGCGTGGTGTTCGGGACGGTGGTGCTCGAGCGCGTGCTGGACACGGCGAGCCTGGCGGTCCTTGCGTTCGGCGCCGCGCTCGTGCTGGGTGCGCCCGCCTGGCTGACCCAGGCCGCCGGCCTCGCCGCCATCGCCGGGGTCGTGGTGGTGGCCGCCCTGCTGACCGGAGGCCTGGGGCTCCTCGGGCGTATCCTGGCGCGCGCAGAGAGCCGCCTGCCGTCGCGGGCGGTCGCCGGTGTCCTGCGCTTCGTCCGGTTCATGGCGGTGGGTGCCGACGCCGCGCAGGAGCGTCCCGCCGCCGGTCTGGCCCTCGCGATCAGCGGCGCGTGCTGGCTCCTGGACGCGACCACGTTCTGGCTCGTAGGCCAATCCCTGGGCATGACGCTTGCGCCTGCCGCCGCCCTGCTGATCGCGGCGGTGACCGTACTCGGCACGGCGCTCCCCTCGGCGCCCGGGTACCTGGGGACGTTCGAGCTTGCCGCGGCGGGCACGGCGGCGGCGCTCGGCGTGGCGGCTTCTCCGGCGTTCTCGCTCGCCGTGCTGGCGCACGTGATGGCCGTCGCGCCGTCGGCGCTTGGCGGTGCAGTCGCGCTGAGCGCGTCGGGGATGGGGATGGCCTCGCTGTCGACCGGGGCTCGTTCCCTGCGGCAGGATCCCGCGGTGGTGCCGGAGTGACGGGATCGTCGCTGCCCGGCGACGCGGGGCCCGAGCTGTCCGTGGTGATGCCGGTCTACAACGAGGGCGACCGGGTCGTGCCGGTCCTGCGGGCGCTGGCGGCCGCGCTGCAGACCCCCCACGAGATCCTGGTGGTCCACGACTTCGACGCCGACACGACCGTGCCGCCGGTGCGCGCGCTGGCCACCGAGTTGCCGCAGGTCCGCCTGCTTCGCAACGACCTGGGCCGCGGCGTCCTCAACGCGATGAAGTCCGGCATCGCGGCCTCGCGGGGCGACTACGTCCTGATCACCATGGCCGACGGTTCGGATGACCCGCGCGATGTCGAGCCGATGGTGCGCCTGGCGGGGCTCGGCGCCGACGTGGTCGCGGCCAGCCGGTACATGCGGGGCGGGCGCCAGGTCGGGGGGCCGCTGCTCAAGCGCACCCTGAGCCGGGCCGCCGGGCTCTCGCTGCACTGGTTCGCCGGCCTCCCGATCCACGACCCGACCAGCAACTTCAAGCTGTACTCGCGGGTGTTCCTGGACTCCGTCACGATCGAGAGCGAGGCGGGGTTCGAGCTTGCCCTGGAGCTCTGCGTGAAGGCGACGCTGGCGGGGCGCATGCTCGCGGAGGTTCCCACCACGTGGCGCGACCGCACGGCCGGCGAGAGCCACTTCCGGCTGCGGGCCTGGCTGCCGCACTACCTGCGCTGGTACCTGGTGGCGTTCCGTGGACGATTTGCGCGCCGGCACGGCGGCATGGCTCGTGGGGGTCGAGGATGACGGGCCCGTCCGCGCTCGCGTCGCGGTGGTTGCGCACCGCGTGGTCCCGCCTGCCCCTGCCGGGGCCAGTCGGCCGGCGGCGGTTCGTCTTCGTCACCACCGGTGTCTTCCTGGCGCTGGCCGTCTACGAGTTCGTGGAGCTCTGGGCGTTCATCGACGAGCAGCACGCCATCGGGCTCGATTTCCCGTTCTATCGCGCCGTCGGCGAGCGATGGCTCGACACCGGGCAGATGTACCTGGCGCACCAGCTCAGCGGGCCCTACGTGGTGCGGACCGAGGTCGACGTCCTGTACCCGCCGCTGGCCCTGTTCCTGTTCGTCCCGTTCCACTGGCTGCCGTTCTGGCTGTGGTGGGTCATCCCGATCGGCATCGTCGGTTACGCGGTCTGGCGGCTCCGTCCGGCCCGCTGGTCGTGGCCGATCCTCGCCTTCCTTGTCTTCTTCCCGAAGACGATCTCCGAGACGATCTACGGCAACTCCGACATGTGGGTCACCGCCTTCGTCGCGGCGGGACTGCTGTGGGCCTGGCCGTCGGTCCTTGTCCTCATGAAGCCGTCGCTGCTGCCGCTGGCGTTCATCGGCGTGCGGCGGCGCCGGTGGTGGATCGCGGCAGTCGTGTTCGCCCTGGCGAACCTGCCGCTGCTGGGCCTGTGGCTCGACTACCCGACCGTGATGCGCCACTCGTCCGTGGCCTGGTACTACTCCCTCGGCGACCTGCCCATGGTGCTGATCCCCGTCGCGGCCTGGCTGGGCAGGCGGACGGGTTCGCCCGGGATCCTGCCTGCCGCGCCGACCGGCGGTGCCCGGAGCAGCAGCCACAGGCAGGCAGCCGTCAGTGACAGCATGCCGAGGGAGCCGGCGATACCCAGCGCGCCCCCCAACGGGACCGATGCGAGCACTGGCGTGGCGGGGATGGCCGCCACGAGATTGAGCGTGAAGAGGATGCCGAACGCGATCCAGGCCAGTCGAGGGCCGCGCTCCGGGAGCAGCAGGGCCAGGAACACGACCGCCCCGTAGGCGTATCGCTCGTGCATGGTGGTGAGGAGGGAGAACGCGACCAGGGTGGCGCACGTCAGGCCCAGGGCGAGTGCGCGGGGTGTCGGACGTCGCAACACCGCGAGGAACACGATCGCCTCGCCGAGGCCCGCCATGGCCAGCCCGATCAGCCGGGGGGTGACAGGCCCCGCGATGCGCCCTGCGTCGCTGACGAACCCGCCGGTGACCTGCACCTGGAGGATCCACCAGGCGTTCCAGGCGCGTAACGAGATCACGGGGAACGTCTCCCCCTGGTACATGGCCACATTGCCGAGGTAGGCGAGCGGGCCGCCCGCGGCGAGGAACGGGAGCCACAGCAGGCCGACGGTGAGCGCACCGGCCAACGCGGTCGCGACGGCCACCCGGACCCCGTACCGGCCCAGCACCCAGGCCGCGAACGGGACCAGAAACGGCAGTGCCTGTGGCTTGGTCATGAGGCTGATCGCGAGCGCCACACCGGCCGGGACCGGGCGACCCGAGATGGCGAGGAGATAGGCGACGAGGGCCGGCAGGAGGTAGATCGACTCGAACTGGCCCCACCACGCGCTCAGGTACAGCACCGCGGGGTGGAGCAGGATCCCGAGCGCTCCGGCGACCGCCCACCCTGGCCGGCTTCGCAGTGCATACGCCACCCCGGCCGCGAGCCCTGCGTCGGCGAGCGTGGCCGGCAGCTTCATCAGGACGCGCATCCATGGATCGGCGGCGGTCGTCGCCGTGCGGAATGCCGGATCAGCGGCGCCCAGGGCGGCGAAGACGTACGCCATCACCGGGGGGAACGAGAGGTTCTGGCGGTACGCATCGCCGAGGGGCATGGTGGCGATGTCGTGCACCCACAGCACGAACTGGTCCAGGTCGGGGCGGAAGCCGGCGGTGGGAAGCAGGACGACGCGGACAGCCGTTGCGATCAGGATGCCGACCAGGAGGAGGCCGGCGAGCAGCCGCTGCGACGGGTGCACGTCCAGCCGGTGGCCCGCGCCGCCTCGGCTGGATGGCTCGACGGACGCGCGGTCGTCGATCAGGCCGGGGGCCGACGCACTTGGCACGCCCGAGACTGTAGTCCATGTGATGTCGGCGACGACCCGTGTTCAGACGGATCGTCCGCCCTGATCCGCGCCCGCTCCTTCGTCCCGCGGCCGACCCGGGTGTCGTCCGGTAGGATGCACGTGCTCATCTACCCGCAGGCACGGTAATCCCTTGGTCATCGTCGTCATGCCGGCCTACAACGCCGCCAGGACCCTCGAGCGCACTTACCACGACATCCCGCGCGACGTGGTGGACCGGATCGTCCTGGTCGACGATGTCTCGAGCGACGAGACCGTGGAGATCGCGCAGCGTCTTGGCCTGGACGTGATCGTGCATCCCCAGAACAAGGGGTACGGCGGCAACCAGAAGACCTGCTACCGCGAGGCGCTGGCGGCCGGCGCCGACGTGGTGGTGATGGTCCACCCCGACTACCAGTACGACCCGACCCGGATCCCGCAGGTGATCGCTCCGATCCTCGATGGCCGGGCGGACATGGTGCTGGGGTCCCGCTTTCTGGGCGACCCGCTCGGCGGCGGCATGCCACCGTGGAAGTGGCTCGCCAACCACTTCTTGACCGACGTCGAGAACCTCGCCTTCGGGCTCCGCCTCTCCGAGTACCACACCGGGTTCCGCGCGTACTCCGCGCGTCTGCTGCGGACGGTCGCCTGGGACCGGAACGGCGACGACTTCGTGTTCGACCAGGAGTTCGTGGCCCAGGTGGTCGCGGCCGGGTTCCGGATCACCGAGGTCGCGGTGCCCACGCGGTACTTCCGGGAGGCGTCGTCGGTCGGGTTCCGGCGCTCGGTGCGCTATGGCTTCGGGACGCTCGGCGTGGTCGCGCGGTACCTGCTCCACCGCTGGGGGCTCCGCCGTGACGTGCGGCTGGTCCCACGCGCCGCGGAGCCGGAGCGCCCGGTCTCCCCGTGAACGCGCGCCAGCGGGCCCTGGTCGGCTTCGGCGTCAGCCTGCTGGTCGTCGCGTTCCTGCTCTGGGAGATCGATCTCGGGCGGGTGATCGCGGTCCTCGGCCGCAGTCGCGTCCAGCTGCTGCCGCTGATCCTGGTCCCGTTCGCGGTGGACCTCTCGCTGCGCACCGTGCGCTGGCACATCCTGCTGGCCCGCGAGCCCCGGCCCGGCTACCGTGGCACGTTCACCTACCTCGTGATCGGCTACCTGGCCAACAACATCCTCCCCGCGCGCCTGGGCGAGCTGGTGCGCGCGCACCTGCTCGGGACGCGCGAGGGGGTGGGCCGCAGCCGGGCGCTCGGGTCGATCGCCATGGAGCGCGCGCTCGACGTGGTGGCGGCCGCCGCGCTCGGGGCGATCGCCTGCGCCATGGCCGGCATCCACGGGGCCATCGTGGTCACGCTCGCGCTGATCGCGCTGGGGGCGGGGGCGGTCGTCGCGCTGGTCGCGCTGGTGCCGCACGCGATCGTGCGCCGGTGGCTGGACGCGATGGTCGCGCGCGCCCCGGCCGGTCTCCCGGCCCGTGTCGCCGACGTCGTCAGTCGCTTCTTCCACGCCCTCCTCGACGCGGCGACCCCCTGGCGCGTGCTCGCCGCGCTGGCGCTCTCGTTCGCCGCCTGGCTCGCGACCTCCGGCCTCTTTGCGGTGACCAGCGCGTCGCTCGGGATCTCGCTGCCGCCGGCCGGGCTGGTCGCGGTGGCCGTCGCCGCCAACCTGGGCGCCGCCCTGCCGTCCGCGCCCGCCGGGATCGGTCCGTTCGAGTTCGGGGTGGTGGTGATCGCGACCGCCCTGGGGCTCGACGCGCCCACGGCCTTCGCGTTCGGCATCCTGAGCCACGCCTGCACGGTGGTGCCGGTGTCGCTGCTCGGTGGGTACGAGCTGGGCCGCGTGCGCTGGGGGCTGGGCGCGCTGCGCGAGGCCGGACGGGCCGACCGTGCGCTGGAGGAGGTCGAGCCGGCGTGACACGCCCGACCGCGGAGTGGGGGGGCGAGGCGAACGAGTTCCGTACCCCCGGGATGCGGCTGCTGGTCGGAATCGGCGTGCCCGTCGCCCTCGTCCTGTACACGGTGCTGGTCGACGCCTGGATCGTACCCACCGTGATCAACGGCGGGTGGTTCGACGCGGGCCGGCCCGACTTCTTCCTGATGGCGGACGCGTTCCTGCACGGCCGGCTCTGGCTGAACGTGGACTGGCGGCCGCCGATCAACGACATCATCGTGCTGGACGGCCGCGTCTACGTGCCGTTCGATCCCTTCCCGGCGTTCCTCTTCATGCCGCTGGTGGCGCTGATCGGCGTGGGGCAGGCGATCGCGATCGAGCCGCTGGTGAACGCGTTCCTGGCCGGCGTGGACGTGGCGCTGGCGTGGGTGACGATCGGCGCGTTCGGGGTGCGGCGCGCGGACGACCGGCTCTGGCTCACGGTCCTGTTCGGCTTCGGCACGGTGCTGTGGAACGTCACCGAGCGCGGCGGGGTCTGGCACACGGCCGAGATCGTGGGCATGGGGCTGACGTTCTGGGCGCTGATCGAGACGCGCCGGGAGCGGCCGAGGCCCTGGCTCCTGGGGGTCCTGGGCGGGGCGGCGTTCCTCACTCGCTCGACGCTGCTGTTCGCGCTGCCCTACTACGCCTGGGTGGTCGCGGGACGGCCGACCGATCTGCCGGGCCTGCGGCGGGCGGTCCGGGACGGGCTGGCCCCGGCGATCACGGTCGCGGTCGCGTCGGTCCCGTTCGGGCTGATCTTCTTCTGGTACAACTGGGCGCGCTTCGGGTCGCCGCTGGAGACCGGTTACGAGCTCGCGGCGCTGCCGCCGTTCCTGGAGACGCTGCGCGAGCAGGGGCTCTTCTCGATCGTCCACCTGCCCATGAACCTGGACTACCTGTTCCTGAAGGGCCCCGACGAGCTGACCTCGACGCCGCCGTTCTTCGTGCCGAGCACGCTGGGCATGTCGGTGCTGCTCACCAGCCCGGCGCTGCTGGTGGGGCTCTGGTCGCTCCTCCGCTCGTCCGAGGCCCGCGTGCTGGCGCTCACGGGGCTGCTGGTGCTGCTGCCCACGCTGCTCTACTACGGCGGGGGCTGGGTGCAGTTCGGCTACCGCTACCTGCTCGACTCGGTCCCGTTCTGGCTGGTGCTCTGCGCGATCTGGGCGTCCCGGCGGGGTGTGGGCCGGGTCTGGCAGCTCGGCATCGCCTGGAGCGTGCTGGTGAACCTGGGGCTGGTGTACTGGGCGTTCAACATGTAAGGGGACGCAGGGCCAGGCGGTCGGCGAATCGAATGGGCCCCGCCGCGCGGCGGGGCCCACGTACCGCACCCTGGCGCGGCTCAGACCGAGGTGCCGACGGTGCTCAGGATCGAGCTGACCTGGTTGCCCAGGAAGATGAGCGCGACGATCGCGATGATCGCGATGAGGGCAAGGATGAGGGCGTATTCCGCGAGGCCCTGGCCTTCCTCGCGGTCGAACAGGCGCGTGAGCATCCGAACCTCCCTGGCTGCGGGTCACTCCCCGGTGACCCTCCGCGGCAGTGATACTCGGCCGCGCGCCGGCGTGCAAGGTGATTCGCAATGTCTGACCCGTCGTGCGACCATTTCGTGGCGCCAGCCTGCACCACGACCGCTCGCTCCGCTTACGTCGCAGAGCGCCTCCCGCCACAGCTGGACGGCCACCAGCGCCGCGCGAATCCGCGTCCCGAATCGTGCGCCCGGCCGGCCACACACCCTATCCAGCGCCCAGCAGGTCCGCAGCCGTCAGCAGCAGGGCCTGCTCGAGCGGGAGCCCCTGCGCACCGACCAGCAGCGGCCGGGAGGCTGGTGCGAGCCTGGTGAACGCCTCGAGACCGGGCAGGCTGTCCTTCACCCTGCCGCCCGCGACCTCGATGGCCAGCACTCGCCGACCGTCTGACAGCACGAAGTCGACCTCGCGGTTGGCGTCGCGCCACCAGCTCACCTCGATCCCGGGCGCTGCCGTGTTCACGAGATGCGCGCCGATCGCGGTCTCGACCAGCCGGCCCCAGAGCTCGCCGCGCCCCCGGATGACCGCGGGGTCGGCTCCCGACATGGCGGTCACCAGCCCGGTGTCCAGGGCGAGCAGCTTCGGGCTCGACCCGCGCCTGCGAACCTTCGAGCCGGAGAACTTCTCCAGGCCGGTCAGGAGACCGGCATCCCCGAGCAGGTGCAGGTAGTGCGCGAGCGTGGTCGTGTTGCCGGCGTCGCGCAGCTGGCCGGTGAGCTTCGTGTATGAGACGACCTGCGCCGAGTAGTCGCACCCGACCCGGAAGAGCTGCCGCAGGAGCGCCGGCTTGTCGACCCGGTTCAGCAGCAGGACATCGCGTGACAGGGTCGTCTCGATGAGCGAGTCGAGCACGTACGAGCGCCACCGACCGACATCGTCGGCCAGGGATGCGGCGCCAGGGTAGCCGCCGAACAACACGAACCGGTCGAGGTCCCAGCCGAACGCCGCGCGCATCTCGGCGAAGCTCCAGTGGCTGAGCCGGATCAGCTCGAAGCGGCCGGCCAGGCTCTCCGATAGCCCATGGGCGATGAGGAGCGGCGCAGATCCGAGCAGGATGACGCGCACATCGGCGCCGGTGGCCGTGTCCTCGTCCCACAGGCGTTTCACGATCTCCGGCCACTCCGGGATCTTCTGGATCTCGTCAAGGACCAGGACGCTCTGCTTGGTCGGCTGCGTGCGCGCAAGCACGCGGGCCGATTCCCACTGCGCGGCGAGCCAGGCGCGATCGCGCAGACCGGGATCGTCCGCGCTGGCGACGACAACAGGAGCCTCCAGCTCCGCGACCGCCTGGCGGACAAGTGTGGTCTTGCCCACCTGGCGGGGCCCGGCGACGACCTGGATGAACCGTCGAGGCTCGCGGAGCCGGCCGAGCAGCGTCGCGAAGGCGGGGCGCCGGTACGGCGGCAATGCAGGTGCGTTACTCAACATAGTGAGTAAAATTACTCAACTTACTGAGTACACGTCAACTGGTCGACGGGTCCTGGGGCACGGCCCCGAGCAGGAGGCGCGCCGGTGCTCCGGTCGGGGAGGTCAACGCTGCGGTCGTGTCGCGTGCTGCGCTTCCACAGCGAGCGCGACGGACTCCTGCTCGGGTGGCTGGTTGTGCCGGCGACGAGCCGTGAGATACGCGCCCGCCCGGAGCGACACGAGGCGTGGCAGGTCGATGCGGAGGCGCTCGGCGCGGCGGATGTCGATGGTCGCAGGTCGGGACGGCGCCCGGAGCGGCGAATTCCACGCATCTGGACCGAACAGGTGGCGACGAAGGATGCGCGCCTGCCATGCGGAGGTCTCGGACTCCGCAGCCCCTTCATCCAGGGCCAGCGCAAGGGCGCGTCGGGCAGCCACCGGCCACCGACTCCAGGCTACCGCCGAGCGGAGCAGCGTGGCGGTCTCGGCAAGCGTCTGTTCCTCGTCCTCGATGGCTTGCTCGATCGCGTCTGCCGTCATGCGTGCGCCTCGCGCAGATCTGCCTTGATGCCGTTGCTCACGGCGAGTTGCTGAATGATCCGAGCCGGGGCAAGGCCGTAGTGCGCGGCGAGGTTCCTGACCAGCGCGTCCGCGATCGCCGGGATCGCGGCGCGGTTCCCGATCCCCGGAAGGAGCGCGTTGAACCGGGCGACGATGGCGTCTGCGCTGGTTCGCGGGGCGATAAGCGGCAGGTCGTCATTGTCGCGCCGTCGGCCCGAAGCGACTTTGAGGACGTACAGATCTTCGATCGACAGGGCGCGCACGGTGTGCGTACGACCACCGGGGCTCACAATCTGCGTCACGCGCGGCGCCCGGGCGAGATCGCGGATCATGATCAGGCCCCAGATGTTCTCCACCGTCGTCAGGTCGATCCGGAAGCCATCGCCGTACGTCATGCGCAGCTCGGCCTCCACCTGGGCCACGGCCTCGTCGCTGACCACCGGGGAGTACGCATCGACATCCCTGGACTCGCCGCGGATCCCATGAGCCGCCATCGCGCTGCCGCCGACGAGAACGATCAGGCTGCCGATCGGCTCCCCGCGCTGCTCCGAGACCTCGATCAAGCGCCGCACCACCTCGATCGGGGCGGGCCAACGGACCGCCATGTCGTGGTCTCCCATCTCCGTCTCGCCTGTTGGCTCGGCGTCGCCAACCCAAGCCTAAGTCCTGTCGCCTGCTGAAACAACGGGAGTAGCAGCACCCGCGTGGCCTCACCCACCGAGCGAGCGCACCAGCTCCCGGAGCGGCGGGTTCGAGCGGTCGCGGGGCGAGAGGATGGGGTCGCGGTCGGGCCAGGGGACCCCGACCTCCGGGTCGTCCCAGGCGAAGCCCAGCTCGTCGGTGCCGTCGTACTCGGTGGTCACGAAGTAGAGCAGCTCGATGGGCTCGATGGCATAGAAGCCGTGGGCGACGCCGGAGGGGATCGCCACCCACTCGTCGGGGCCGAGCACGCGCGTCTCCACGAGAGGCGCGGCGGACAGGTCGGCGAGGAGGGGGCGCACGTCCACGAGGGCCACGAACGCGCGCCCGCTGGCGACGGTCCAGCGGTCGAGCTGGCGGCGGTGGTAGTGGAGTCCGCGCAGGACGCGCGCGCGGCTGGTCGACAGGTTGGCCTGGACGAACCGCTCGGCCGACCAGCTGGCACGCCAGAGCTCGCGGAAGGCGCCGCGCTCGTCGGCATGCGCGGTCAACCGGCCCCAGGCCACGCCGTCCAGTCGCCCGGGCTCCCCGCCCGGCCAGCCGGTCATCTCGTCACCTCCAGCGCACGCCGTGCCTGGGCCGCCAGCTCCAGGTACCGCGGCACCTCGTCGAACAGCGCGGCCCGCCAGTCGCGCAGCAGGATCCCGAGCTGCGCCGCGTGGCCCGTGCCCAGCACCCCCCACGGCGGAGGCGTGGAGGCTCGCGGCCAGGTCGATCCCGGAACGCGCTCGGTCAGGACGCGGATCTCCGCCTCCCGGAGCACCGCCTCGGCCCAGTCGGCCCGCGACGTGTGGCCGGCGTTCACCAGGTGGTAGATGCCGTTCGCGGGCCGCGCACGCACGAGGGCCACGATCCCGGAGGCCAGGTCCGAGGCGCGCGTGGGAGAGCCGATCTCGTCGGCGACGAGCCGGAGGACCGTTCCCCCGGCCGCGGCCCGGACGGCGGCGGTGATGATCTTCGCCGGGAAGTCGGCGCCTGGAGGGCCGTACAACCAGGCGGTGCGCACCACCCAGCCGCGGGGGCCGTCGCGATCGGCCGCTCGATCGGGAGCCGCCGCTCGCCCGTGCTCGCCGGTGCGCCACGCGGTTCCGCCGTCCCCGGTCGCCCGGCCGGCCAGGGGGGGTTCAATGACCTCCGCTCCGCCCCCGGCGAGCACCGCCTCCTCGCCCGCCCGCTTGCTCCGCCCGTAGGGGTTCGCCGGCGCCACCGGGTCGTCCTCGTCGTACGGCCGTCCGTCGGTGCGGCGACCGTCGAACACCTCGTTGGTCGAGACGTACAGGAGGTTCGCGCCGGCCTCCCGGCACGCCCCCGCCAGCGCCGCCGTGGCCTCGCCGTTGCGGCGCATTGCCACCTCCGGTTCGACCGCGCAGCCGTCCACGTCGGTCCAGGCCGCCGCGTGGATCACCAGGTTGGGGCGGCGCGCCCGCACCAGTGCCGCCAGCGTCTCCGGGCGATCCAGGTCGAGCGCGGGCCGCGACCATCCCTCGACCGAGACCGCGCGTGCCAGGGGTGCCTCCCGGGCGAACGCCGCGACCAGGGCGCTCCCGAGCCTGCCTCCCGCTCCGGTGACGGCGATCCTCACGACCGGGGCTGCCTCCCGCGCCCGCCGCTGCCGTTGCCCGCGCCGGCGTCGGCGATCGCCACCCTCACGACGCCTCCGGATCGTGCGGCGTGCTCCCCGCCAGCCGCGCCCCGTACTGCCGCGCGTAGTAGCCGCGCCACTCGCCCGACTTGAGGGGGCGCCACCAGTCCTCGCGCTCGCGGTACCAGCGCACGGTGGCCGCCAGTCCCTCCTCGATCGGCACCTGCGCCGCCCACCCGATCGCCGCGATCCGCGCGCCATCCATCTTGTAGCGCCGATCGTGGCCAGGCCGGTCCTCGACGTGCCGGATCAGCTCCTCTCCGCGGCCCACCTGCGCCAGGATCCGGCGCGTGAGCTCCAGGTTGGTCAGCTCCGCGACGCCGGGGATGTTGTACACGCCGCCCCGCTCGCCCCGGCGCAGCACGAGCTCGATCCCCGAGGCATGGTCGTCCACGTGGATCCAGTCCCGGCGCTGGCGCCCGTCGCCGTAGAGCGGGAGCGCCTGCCCGTCGATCGCGTTGGTCACGAAGAGCGGGATCACCTTCTCCGGGTACTGGTAGGGGCCGTAGGTGTTCGAGCCGCGCGTGATGACGGCGTCGACCCCGTAGGTGATCACGTAGCTGCGGACCAGGAGATCCCCGGCCGCCTTGGCCGCCGCGTACGGGCTGCGCGGGCGCAGCGGGTCGTCCTCGGTGCTTGCGCCCTCCGGCACCTCGCCGTAGACCTCGTCGGTGGAGACCTGCAGGTAGCGCACCGGGTGATCGGCGTGCCGTACGGCCTCGAGCAGCGTGTGCACGCCCAGCACGCCGGTGCGGAGGAACGCGGTGGGGTCCTGAATGCTGCGGTCCACGTGCGACTCGGCGGCGAAGTTGACCACGGCGTCGGCGTCGGCGACGAGCGGGGCGACGGCGAGCGGGTCGGCGATGTCCCCGACGATGAGCCGGAAGCGGCCGGCCTGGTCGGGGTCGGCCTCGCAGGGCGCGAGGTTGGCGGGGTTGCCGGCGTAGGTGAGCCTGTCGAGGACGGTGACGATGACCTCGGGGTCCGTCCGCAGGAGGTTGCGCACGAAGGCGCTGCCGATGAACCCGGCGCCGCCGGCAACGAGCAGCGAGTGGAAGGCGCGGTCGCCGGCCCGCTGGCGCCTGGTGGCGGGCCGCGGAGCGGCGCTCCTGCGGCCGGAGGGGCCGGGCTCGGCGGCGTCGCGGGCCGCGGCCGACATCGCCCGGGTTGCCGGTCGCTCGGGCGCCAGGACGCGGCCGGAGCCGGCTCCGCGGTGGCGGGTGGGGCTCATCGCGGGCCGTCCACCCCGCGGGGAGGCGCCAGCACACCGCGCGCCGCGTCGTCGGCCGCCAGCCGGGTCGCCACCATCAGCGAGTCGACCGTCCCGGCGTCGGTCCATCGCCCCCCGTAGCGCCGCCAGAAGATGCCGCCAGACGCCAGGTAGTGGTTGAGCACGTCGGTGATCTCGAACTCGCCGCGCGCCGAGGGCACCAGCCGCTCGATCACGTCGAACACGTCGGGCCGCAGGAAGTAGACGCCGATCGGGATGAAGTTCGACTTCGGTCGCTCCGGCTTCTCCTCGAAGCCCATCAGCACGTCGTCCTCGCGGGTGCCGTCCGACGGGGAGCCGTCCGGGCGCCGGAACTCCGCCACCCCGAACCGGCGTGGGTCGGGCACCTCGTAGAGGAGGGTGCCGGCGCCGAAGTCGCTTGACTCGAACGCCGCCGCGACCTCCGCCAGTGGCTCGCCGAGCAGCACGTTGTCGCCCAGGACCGTGCAGAACGGGTCGTCGCCCACGAACCGCCGCGCCAGCCCGATCGCGTGGGCGATGCCGAGGGCGCCGCGCTGGAATCGGTAGGTCAGGTCGAGCCCGAAGGCCTTGCCGTCGGCCAGCAGCTCGACGATGTCACCGACGCTCTTGCCGCCCACGATCACCAGGACGTCGCGGATCCCCATGCCGGCCAGAGTCTCGATGGGGTAGTCGATCATGGGGCGGTCGAAGACGGGCAGGAGGTGCTTGTTGGTGACGAGCGTGAGGGGGTAGAGGCGCGTCGCCGTCCCGCCTGCCAGCACGAGGCCCTTCATCGAGCCGTAGCCTAGCAGGTGGGGAAGGCGTCGCCGCAGGCCGGAGGAATGGCGCACGCCACGTCCCTCTCTGCCGGTAGGCGGGTTCGCTGATGCGCGAATTGGTCCTCGCGTGATGCATAGAAATAACAGTTTATAATGCTTATAATTGGCATGTCCTTCTGCTACCATATCGGGCATGCGCAGGCACACTACCCTCGATCTCGACCAGGACCTGGTCCGTGAGGCCGCGGCTGCGCTCGGCACGACCCGCACCACCGAGACCGTGCACGCGGCACTCGCGGAGGTGGTCGCGCGGCGGCGTCGCGCCCGGCTGGCGCGGCTCGAGCTCCCGGATCTGACCCCAGAGTCGCTCGACGCCATGCGATCGCCGCGGGTCTTCGAGGAGCCGTCCCCCGCGAAACCGTCCGCCGCGGACTCCGCTGCGGCCTCCGGTCGGACGGACTGAGGTGGAACTCGCGGATACCAGCGTGTGGGCGCGCAAGTCGCATCCGGCGCTGCGCGACTGGTTCATCCCGGCCGTCGACGCAGGCGACATCGCCGGTTGTGACATGGTCGCCCTGGAGCTCCTGCATTCGGCCCGCAACCCGGCCGAGTTCGCGCTCGTGGAGGACGGGCTGCGCGGGCTGCCGTGGGTCGATATGGGCGACGCGTGCTGGGCGCGGGCGCGGGAGGTGTACCGCGCGCTGGGCAGCCGTCCGGGGGTGATGCAGCGCAGCGTGAAGCACCCCGACCTGCTGATCGCGGCCGCCGCCGAACGTGCCGGAATCACGCTGGTGCACTACGACGCCGACTACGAGGCGATCGCGGAGATCACGGGTCAGCCGGTGCGCTGGGCGGCTCCCCGCGGATCGCTCTGAGGCCCGACGGCCGCGTATCGGATTGCGCCCGGCGCGCTCGAGTTCGCCGGCCGGGACGCGACGGAGCTGCTACTCGTGACACGGTGGGACGCAGAGCCACGTAGGCGGGCTAGTCGCCGGACCCTCCTCACTCGGGTGTTCGCGTCGGACGACCGCGGCGGCGTGGCGGTAGATGTCGCCGGTGGCGACGGCGACGAGGGCGGGCGATCAGGCAGGTCGGGAACTCGAAGCGTCGCGGAAGGAACTCGAAGCGTCGCGGAAAGGGCACCAGTGAGCCGAGATCGTCCGGGCCTACCTGCCTGAGCGCGCGGGCCGCCCACCGCGGGGGCAGGCGATCACGGATCCGGCGGGGGACGAGCTCGCGGCACGCAGCGGTACGCCGCCGACGGTCAGGGCGAAGCCGGTCAGATCTCTCTGTACCGTTCTTCGGAGGCGACGAACGCGTCGATCTCCGCGGCGTGCTCGCGCAGATACGCCTCGAGCTGGGCCGGATTGGCGTTTCCGATCTTCAGGCGGACGGCCTGCGGCGGTGGACCCGGATACTTCCGAGGATCGGAGAAGTCCGAGTCTTTGGTGATGATCGTGTAGCCGCGGGCTTTCGCCTCTGCCCACACGCGCTCGTCCGGGCACTTCTCCCCGTACTCGATCACGACGTGCTTGGCATCCGGCCAGACGTCGGCGAGGCGTCGGACCATGCTCGGCGGGAGCATGCCGTTGTAGAGCGGCTTCATGCCGTGGCGTGGTTGGGGAGCGCCTCTGCTGCGTACGCCAGGGCGGCCAGGATGTCCTCCCGCTCGAGATAGGGGTACTCGGCGAGGATCTCGTCGACCGTCATGCCCGCGGCCAGAAAGCCCAGCACGTCCTTCACGGTCACCCGCATCCCTCGGATGGTGGGCTGACCGCTTCGCACGTCCGGGTTCGTCTCGACACGCTTGTGCCAGTCGATGGTCATGACGAAACGCTACCGCTCCGATCTCAGCGGGTCAATCTCACCGCGCCTTGGTTCAGACTGCGTCGGCCCTACTTGCATGTCAACGATACGCGGCACCGTGAGCTTGTCCGAGGATCGCTTGACGGTTGGAACGCGCGGATACCAACACTGACCTCACGTTGCTGCCGACGTCAGGGCACGACGAGCTCCGCGAACGCCTGCTGGAGGATCGGTCGGTGCGCGAACGCGCGAGCCACAGCAGCGTGATCGTCGGCTCCGTTGATCGGTCGTTCCCGGACCCGTCGCGCCAAGGATCGTCGGACGCACCCCTGCTGGGCCAGCTCCATCCGACGGTCCACCGCCCGTCGCGCAGCGCCCTCCTGCGCATCGCCCGTCAGTTCGGGCCCGAAGAGATGCGGGTCTTCGGTTCGGCCGTCCATGCCGACTTCCGGCCGGATTCGGACATCGACATCATGGTTCGACAGAAGCGAGGGGTCCGGCGATCGCTCGAGGACGAGCTCGCCCTGCGACGCGTTCTGGAGGACCTCCTGCGCCGCGACGTCAATGTGGTTGACGCAACCGTAGTCCGTGAGGACATCCGGGCAAAGGCCGAATCCGAGGGAGTCGTCCTGTATGGATGAACGAGATCGCCAGCACCTCCGCGATCTGGTCGTCCACGCGCAAGCGGCAACCGATTATGCATGGGCTCATGGTCGCGGCTGGTGGAGATCGCGGATCGTTGACGCGCGAACGAGCCTCGGTGGGCACCTGCGCTATGCTCCGGACGAGATTGTTGAGGTACCGCATTCCCCTGTGACGCCACCCATCGCCCCATGTGCCGAGGACGCCGCCGAGCCGGCCGACGGCGCCGTCGAGTCCGCCGGCCACGCCGCCGAGTCCGCCGGCCACGCCGCTGTGCCGGGCGCCGCTGTGCCGGGCACCGCCGTGCCCACCGACGGCGCTGCTGCGCCGGGTGCCCGCCCCCGCCCCCGGCTCGTCGCCCGGCGTGTCCCGTTCGACGCCATCCCGCGCGAGGCCTGGGACCGCCTGCTGGCCGTGACGGCGTGCGCCACGCCGTTCAGCCGCTGGGAGTTCCACCGGGCGTGGTGGGACGGCTACGGGGAGGCGGCGCACGAGGACTACATGGTGTGCCTGGAGGCCGGCGGGGAGCCCGGCGAGGGGGCCGCACGGGAGCGTGGCACGGAGGCCCCTGGCGTCCAGGCGGCCGGCCCGCAGCTCGACCCCGCCGCCATCGTCGCCATCGCGCCGCTCATGCACCGCCACGAGGTGGAGCCCGACGACGCGATCCTCCACACGGCAATCCGCCACGCACCGCGGACCGCCCTCACGCCGGTCCCGGACCGCGCCAAGGCGATCTTCTTCGCCGCCAGCTACCACGCGGACTACGCCACCCTCCTCTGCAACCCCACCGACCTGCCGGACGTGGCCGCGGCCGTGGTGGAGGCGCTCGCCGCGGGCCCCGGCCTGCTGCACGGCTCGGACGACTGGGACGTGGTCGACCTGCGGCGTCTTCGCGCGGACGACCCGGCGTTTCACGCGCTGGAGGCGGCGTTCTGCGCAGCGTCCGACCGCTACGGCTGGGAGGTCGCCCGCGAGCTCGAGGAGGTCTGCCCCGTCCTCCGGGTGGACACCGACGACTGGGAGACGTACCTGGAGACGCTCTCGACCAGGAACCGGCACGAGATCCGCCGCAAGCTCCGGCGCGCCGAGGCCACCGGGCCGGTCGAGTTCGACGAGGTCGCCGATCCCGCGACGGCGGTCGATGAGCTCATCGCGATCCACCAGGCGCGCTGGGGCGAGGACGGGCTCTTCCCCGAGACCGAGGGTGGCGCGCGGAGCCGCCGCTTCTTCCGCCGGCTGGCCGAGCTCGAGGGCCCGGACGGCACGCTGCGGATCGGCCGGCTGCGGGTGGGCGGCAACGTCGTCTTCATGTGCGTCGGGTTCCACGACCGCGACACGGTCTACTACTACAACGCGGGCAGCGACCCGGACGCGCGGGCGCTCTCGCCGGGGATCATCGGCGTCGCCGCCTACCTGCGGCACGGGCTGGGCGAGGGGCGCCGGGTCTTCGATTTTCTGCGCGGCAACGAGGGGTACAAGTACACCTGGGGCGCGGTGGACCGCCCGATCCACCGGCTGATCGTGACCCGCCGGGCCGACCGATGACCCTTCCCGC
>JAJYNP010000109.1 GCA_021786265.1 Chloroflexota bacterium | reverse complement strand
CCCGGCATGCGACAGCCCCCAGAGGTCGTACACGGCGTACCCCGCGTCGCGCGACGAGCGGATCGCCTCCCACTTGAGCAGGTAGTTCGCCCGCGACTCCGCACCGGCGCGGGTCATGCCGCCGTACGGCTCGACGATCCGGCGGCCCCACCCGACCAGCATCAGCGCGGCCTGCGCCTGGCCCGACGAATCCTGCGCGAGCAGCAGCCTGGCCCGGCCCCGTGCCGCGTATGCGTGGTGGACCGCCCGGTACGTGGCGGCCGTCCGGTAGGTGAAGCCCGCCCGCCGCGCGGTGTCCACGTAGATCGCGTAGAAGTCGTCCAGCCGATCGGCCCCGGCCTCGATGACCACGATCCCGGCGCGGCGCGCCTTCTGCACGTACTGCCGCCACTTGCCCCGCAGGTCTCCCCACAGCGCCTCCTCGGGCCTCGCCAGGTCGATCCAGCGCGAGCGGGCCGGCTGCGGTGACGGGCAGGGCCGCCAGCCCGCGGTCCTGAACCAGTCCAGCTCGGGGCCTCCGGCCTCGATCTCCGGGTCGATCACCACGTGGCTCAGCCGCGCTTCGACGGCCGCCCGTCGCAGGGCACCGGTCCAGCGGTGGACCGCCTCCTCGTCGAGCCCGGCCGCCACCGGGCCGCGCGGCGCGTACCCCACCGACCAGGGCAGCGGTCCGATCCGGTGGGTGAGCAGCTGGCAGCCCACGGTACCCGCGGGACCGCCGACCACCACCCGGCGGGCACGCCACCCGTTGCGTGCCTTGACCTCCGCCCAGGGGGTCGCCTGCAGGTACGGCGCCAGCGCGGTCGAGGCCACGAACCCGTCCCAGGCCGAGGGATCGGCCTCGAGCGTCGCGGGGTCGGGCCGGGGTGCGGGTGCATCCATGTCAGGCGATTCTCCGCCCGAGCGTGTCGCGCAGCAGCCGCAGGGAGTCCGGGAGCTCGGGGACGCGCGCGAGGAAGCACCACGCGGCGTAGACCGCGGCACCGGCGGTGGTGGCGACCACGAGCTCGACCAGCACCAGCACGCGGCCGGGTGTGACGCCCACCACGCTCCCGACGACACCGAGCACCCAGCCGGCCGCGGCCGCCGCCAGCAGCGAACCGATCGCGAACACGACCGCCGCGAGCGCCAGGCGGCCGAGATCCAGGCCCGCGGTCCGCCGGGCCAGCAGCACCGTCAGCAGGACCGCCTCCACCCACGCTCCGGCGGCGATCCCGAGGGCGAGACCGCGCAGGCCCAGCGGTCCCACGGTCGCCACCGACACGACCACGTTGATCGCGACGGCGAGCAGCGCGGCACCCACGGGTATGCGCGTCTCGCGATCGGCGTAGAAGGCCCGGGCGAGCACAACCACGAGCGAGTCGGCCGCCAGCCCCACCAGGAAGAACAGCAGCGCGTCGGCCGTCGCCAGCACGTCCGCGCGGTCGAAGTTCCCGTACCCGAACAGCAGGTCCACCACCTGCGTCCGCACCACCATGCCCACGGCCGCGAGGAAGAGCATCACGAACAGCAGCAGCCGCAGCGAGCGCGTGACCAGCCGTCCGAACGTCACGTGCTCGCCGGCCGCGAGCGCGGTCGACATCGACGGCAGGAGGATCACGCCGAGGGGCAGCCCGAGGACGCCGATCGGGATCTGGTAGGCGGTGAACGCCGCGTTGTACCAGGGAAGCGCCGCGGTCCCCAGGCCGGTCGCGAGCAGCGTGTTGACGATGAACGTGATCTGGGTCGCGCCCAGCCCCACCGCGCGCGGGGCCGCCAGGCGCACCACCTCGCGCGTCTCGGGGTCGGCCACGTCCGCCACCCGCTGATAGCGGTAGCCCATCGCGTCGAGCGGCATCACCTGGACCAGCAGGCTGAGGAGCCCGCCGATCACCACGCCCACCGCCGCGACCGTCACTCCCATGCGGCCCCCCAGCAGGATCACCGGGACGATGATCGACAGGTTGTAGAGGAGCGGCGCGACGGCGGCAGCCGTGAAGCGGTTGCCCGCGTTCAGCACGCTCGTGGCGACCGCCGAGAGGGCCAGCAGGATGGGTGAGAGCAGCATGATCCTGGAGAGCTGCACGGCGAGGTCCATCTGCTCGCGCGTGAAGTCCTGGGTGATGAGGGGCATGATCCACGGCGCGGCGAGGAAGAAGAGCACGCCGGCAGCGGCCAGCCCGATCAGCATCAGGTTCACGACGCTCGACACGAGGCGCCACGCCTCGCGGTGGCGGCCGTCGTGCAGCAGTCCCGAGAGCACCGGGATCAGCGCCGAGCTGAGCGCGCCGGCGGCGACCAGCTGGAAGATGGCGTCCGGGATGCGGAACGCGGCGAGGTAGGCGGCCATGTCGCGGCCGGCGCCGAACACGGCGAGCAGCGCCGCCGTGCGCACCCACCCGAGGATGCGCGACGCGAGGTACGCGCCGGTGACCACGAGCCCGGCACGCGCCAGCATCCTGCCGCTGATCGCCGCCCCGGCTCCCCCCGCGTCCGCGTCCGTCACGGTCGCGCCGGCCGAAACGCCGGCAGCGGCCCATCGGGCGCGCGATCCCGGCGCGCGTCGGTGGGGGTGGCAGGGACGTCCGCGGCCTGCACCGGCGCGCGCGTGGACCGGGGGTGGGCGGTGACATACGCGCTGCGGAGACGCCCCGGGGACACGTGCGTGTACAGCTGCGTGGTGGCGAGGCTGCTGTGGCCCAGCAGCTCCTGGACCACGCGGAGATCGGCACCGCCCTCCAGCAGGTGGCTGGCGAACGAGTGCCGGAGCGTATGGGGGCTCACGCCCTCCGGGAGGCCCGCGAGCCGCACCAGCCGGTCGATGCGGAGCCGCATCCCGCGCACGCCCATCGCGCCCCCCCGCGCATTGAGAAAGACGGACCCGTCGTCGGGGGTGCCGGTGCGGGCAAGCAGGACCGGGCGCACGTCACCCAGGTAGGTCGCCAGGGCGTCCATCGCGGGGCGGCCCAGCAGCGAGACGCGCTCCTTGCGGCCCTTGCCCAGGACCCGGACCTCGCCCCGCCGCAGATCGAGGTCCGCGATGTGCAGCCCGGCGAGCTCGCTGATCCGCAGGCCGGCAGCGTAGGCCGTCTCGATGATCGCCCGGTCGCGGACGGCAAGCACGGCAGCCTCCACCTCGCGCCGCGTGAGGGTCGCCTCTGCGTCGCGCCGCCTGACCGACCGGGCGCGTTCGCCTCCGGGCGGCACCGTGCGCCCCGCCCGCTGGAGTGCCTGGCGGGCGTCCCCCGCGTGCACGTCGGTGGCGTCCAGCAGTTGCTCGACCTGGCCGACCTCCAGCACCTTCGGAAGCCGGCTCCCCTGCCGTGGCGTGGCGATGGCCGCCCATGGGTCGCCATCGACCCAGCCCGACCGGCGCGCGTGCCGGTAGAAGGACCGGACCGCCCCCAGGCGGCTCCCGACCGAGCGCCTGGTCATCCGCTCCGCGAGATGGCCGAGGTACCCGCGCAGGACCGCCCGGCCGGGCCGCTCCCAGGCCACGTCCTCCGGATGCCCCGGCCGCGTCAGCAGCCCGGACGCCGGAGAGCCGAGCCATTCGAGGTAATCCGCCAGCGCGGTCCGGTACGCGCGGATCGTGTGGGGAGACGCATCGCGGGCGGAGAGTGCCCGAAGGAACGACGCGAGGGCGTCGTCGGGGCTCACGCCGTCCCGGCGTCGGCGCTCGCGGCCCGCGGTGATGCGGCGCGGCGCCGCGGGCCCGCCTGGCGCGGCCTGGCCCGACCGGGGCCGGATGCGCGCCTGGGCGGCCGCGGGCGGCGCGGGGCCAGCGCCCCGGGGTCCGCCGGACCTCCCGGCAGGCTCTTCCCGACCAGGTCGCCCTCGGGCAGCGGCACGTCCGCGCCGCAGAGGAGGCAGATGCCGCCCTCGCCCCGGCGTCCCACCGGTCCGGCGTCGGCCTCGTGCCGCGCGCCCACCGGCTCGAAATCGGTGGTGAAATCGCAGGCCGGGTAGCGGGAACAGCCCCAGAAGACCTTGCCCGTGCGACGGGCGCGCCTCGCGACCAGGTGACCCTGCCCGCACCTCGGGCAGCCCGCCTCGAACGCGAGGGGCGGTGGCGGTGGGGGCCCCTCCTTCTTGATGAAGGTGCACTCGGGGTATCGCGAACAGCCCACGAACGGCCCGAACCGGCCGCGCTTCTCAGTGAGCGTTCCCTGGCCGCACTCGGGGCACGTCTCACCCACGCCCGGGAGCTGCCGGTCCCCGACCGGGCCGCCGTTCCCGGTGGCGGAGGCGTCGCCTTCCTCCCCGGCCAGCGGGCGGCTCTCCTGGTGCTCGGGGTACAGCGAGCACGAGAGGAAGCGCCCGTACCTCCCCAGCCGGATCACCATCGGGTGCCCGAGGGAGCACACCTCGTCCGACGGTTCGGTGGTGAAGTCCCGGCGGCGCAGCTCGCGACGCTTCTCGTCCACGCGGTCCCGGAGCGGAGCGTAGAACTCGCGCAGCATGGGCACCCACTCGCGCTCGCCGCGCGCGACCTCGTCGAGCCGCTCCTCCATCCGCGCCGTGAACTCCGGGTCCACGAACTCGCCGAAGTGCTCGACCAGCAGGTCGGTCACGATCTCCCCGATGTGTTCCGGCCTGAGACGGCGATCCACGAGCTTGACGTAGCCGCGATCCAGGATGGTGGAGAGGATCGCCGCGTAGGTCGACGGGCGACCGATCCCCTTCTCCTCGAGCGCCTTCACCAGCGTCGCCTCCGTGAAGCGGGGC
>JAJYNP010000375.1 GCA_021786265.1 Chloroflexota bacterium | reverse complement strand
GATCGGACAGCCGATCGCAAGGTAGGCGGCGATCCCACCGACCGACGCCCGGACGCTCCCGGCGTCGGCGTGGACGTCGCCCGTGTCGAGCCGGCCGCGCGACACGTACGTGGCCAGGAGCGCGCCCATGAGCGGAGCCGTGATCAGCCAGACGAAGAGGTTGACCGGCTCGGTCGGCGTCATCCGGATGAAGAACGGGTTCGGGATGACGGCGGTCGGAACACCCAGGACCAGCAGCGTCAGGAATGTCCCCCCGGCAGCGGCAACCCAGAAGTGTCGATCGAGTGTCGCCCAGATGCGCATCCACGATGTCCTTGCTGTGAGCACCCGGCAGCAGCTGCGGGATGGCTGCACCAGCGTGTCCGGGGATGATACGACATGTCTGTCGCGGCACTCCCACGGCCGGCCGGCGCGAGGCAGCTAGGACGCGCGCCGGAATCAACTTGCCTTCCGGTCGTCGAGCATAACGTGGAGGACGTCCAGCGCAGCGCCCGGACGAGAAGGAGGCGGCCGTCCGACCCTTCTCGTCGAGCAGGAGCTCGGCGTACACCCAGGCGGGTCGCGCCGGTCGCCGGTCGCGCGGTGCCGTTCGTGATCCCGCTGAGCTTCTTGGTGTCGACGTGGAGCAGGTCGCCCACGCCCGCGTGCTCGTAGCGGATGATCGCGACGCGCTCGCGCCGGCGCTCGAGGAGGCCGAGGCGACGGAGGACCCGGTGGATCGTCGAAGCTGGCAGCCCGAGCTGGGCCACGATCCGGCCGGGCCCCAGCCGGTCGCCGCCCGGGGCCCGGCGATCTCGCGCTGCTGGGTGGCCGACAGGCGGCCTGGGGACGAGTGTGGCCGGCAGCTCCGGTCGATGAGCCCGGCCTCCCGGTCAGCCCGCCAGGCGGGCAGCCAGCGGTAGTAGAAACGGCGGCTGACGCCGGCCGCGAGACAGGCGACGACGACGGTCATCCCGGCCTCGACGAGCCGGAACACCTCGCCCCGTGACGTTCGCCGGGCGTTCGGGTGACAAATGCATCGAGGGGCCTCCCGAGCCATTGAGTGGTCAGCACCCTCGACCTACCCGGTGACGGGCTCCTCGTTGGTCACCAGACCACCATCACCCCCCTGTCAATCGCCGATGACCTCCTGTGTTCCACACCTGTGCTCCAATGCAATTGACACTCGTCCCGGGTCAGATGCATAGTCTGTGGGCCGCCTTGTCGCCCACCCTCCCGCGGGCGCCCATGGATAGGCACACCTCGGCGATGACAGCCTGCGACAAGCGGAGGTACTCCACTCCATGACCACACAGGTGTTCCGCCCGTTGGTGCGGCGGTCCGCCATTTGCGGCATCCCGCCCCGTATCAGGCTTGGCTGCGGCGGCTTGGGCGCGCGAGCAACCTGCTCCTAGTTGCAGTGCTGTTGGTGACGACTGCCGTTCCCGTCACCGCGAGCGCACCCGGCTTCCGCGTTACTGGCAACGTGACGGCTACCGGCCCGCAGAACTTCGCCGGACCGGGCGTTCAGACTTTCGATGTCTCCACCACCCTTGCGACGATGACCGGGATTCGCTACTACGTGGTCCAGGGCGTGATGGCAACCGACGGGGCCTGCCACCACACGTTCTTCGTCGAGACGACGCAGGGCGTGGTCGCCGCGGTAGAGGTGGCGGTCGATTCCGTCGCTCGCCGGCAGCTCGTTGCAGTCGGACAGGTGCCTGGGTTCCCGTCGATCAATGGTGCCCAAGAAACGGCCGCAAGCGCCGCGCATGCGCCTGACCTCGGAACGGCAGCAGGTGCGTCGCCGACGATCTCATCGACGACGACCTCATCGACTGGGGGCGGCGCGATTACCGTCTGGGAGGACATCGTTGGGCTGAGCGTCAATTCGGTCGGGGACCACATCGACTGGTCCTACGACGGGACCTACGTGACCTCGTTCTCGGGCCGTGACTCTCGCACATGGCTCAGCGAGACCGGCTGGCAGGAGGTCTCTCACTCAATCGGCAGCTACTACAACGGGTCGCACACCGTCGCGACGGTCTACACGAACGACCACTTCGCGACGAGCCTTTGCCATACTGACACCTATTACTACGCAAACAACGTCTACGGGTTCGGAGACGGCCATGTCGGCGGTGGTGTGAACACCTGGTACACGGAAGATCCCCTTCCCTGCCCACCCCTCCACTACGTATTCTTTGTTGGGAAGTGAGGCGGCGGCCTAGGATGGCCAGGTCACACGCATGAGGCAGATCCTGAGGGTCGGACCGTGGCTGCTCGTCGTTGCGGCATTGGCTCTGCTCGTTGAGGCCTTCGGCCCCGGAAACGCCTTGGTCCTTGGGGCCGGATGGACGGTGGTGTTCGGGGCATTCCGGGGTATCGCCATGGTCGCGACGCAGCGCGCATGGCGGCTCTTGTTCGATGGCCTCCTCATTGTTCTCTGCTTTCTCGCGGCTTTCGAGGCGGGCTGGTACCTAATGCCCGCGGCCGTCGCCTTCTTACTGACGGACGTGTGGGCTCCGCCCAGTTCGCAGGTAGCCGCGATCTCTGCTCAAAAACTCGCGGTTGCGTCCGGAGTCGCCGCAGCGGCGGTTGGTTTTGGGACTGTCGCCGTCATCATCTGGGTGCCGCTGTACACGAGCAGCACGTCGACGACTGCGGGCACAAGCGAGGGTGGAACAGCGACCATCTTTGAGCTCTTCGGTTCAGATACACGCATCAACGTTGGCTTGGCTGTGGCGCTGGCCGCACTTGTATCGGTCGCCATCGGGACGGTTCTTGTCGCCCGGTCGCGGTTGTCAGGGGCGCGGCTCTTGATCGGCGGGGCGACCGGCGCGCTTCTTCTTCTCACCGCGCTTGGCGTGCTCATCGGTGGTGGTGGGGTCTTTCTGCTGCCATCGGCGCTGCTTGCGCTCACGACCTACGTGCTCAGTTCGAGGCTTCAGAGCACCGCAACCTAGCCCTACGCGTAATGAGCATGATTCTTGAAAAGGGGGGCATTACCGACACACGCTCCTAGTACTACAACGCCGGTTATTGACGAGCTGATCCCATGGGCCTATCGTGACCGTCCGAGCGGGCAACCTGCGCGGTCGAACGCTCCTTCTGGTGGCCCGCACGGAGGGTCGCCCATGCTCGCCGAGGACCTCGGGGCCCTGCTGCCGGCACTGGAAGGGTTCCACGCCCGGTTCGGTCGCTTCTTCCGCCGCTCGGAGGGACGTGCCCTCGGACGCCGGTACCTGATCGGGCTCGCGTCGCCGATCGAGCGCAAGAACGCGGAGAACATCGCCGAGCGGGTCGGCGCGCCGCCCCGTAAGCTCCAGGAGTTCCTGTCCGACTCGCCCTGGGACGACGAGGGCTGCATCGGCGAGCTGCAGCGCTTCGTGGGCGAGCAGTTCGGCACCCCGTGTGGCGTGCTCGTGCTCGACGACACCGGCTTTCCCAAGAAGGGGGTCCACTCGGCCGGGGTGGGCCGCCAGTACTCGGGCACGCTCGGGCGGGTCGACAACTGCCAGGTGGGCGTCTTCCTGGGCTACGCGAGCGCGCACGGCCACACGCTCGTCGACCGGCGGCTGTACCTGCACGCGGGCTGGCTCGCCGATCCCGCCAAGCGCACCTCGCCCCGGGCGGGCGTGCCCCCTGAGCTGGGCTTTCGGACCAAGCTCGAGCTCGCCTCGGAGATGCTGGTCAGGGCGGCCGAGCGGGGCCACCTGCCCTTCGCCTGGGTGACCGGAGACGCCGCCTACGGCGACAGCCACGACCTGCGCCGCCTCGTCGCCGCGCAGGGCCGCTGGTACTGCTTCGAGGTGAGCCGCGACGCGCAGGTCTGGACCGCCGATCCCGCCTGGCGGACGCCGCCGCGATCCGGCCGCGCCGGGCGGCCCCGCACCAAGGCCCGGCCGACGCCCGAGACGCCGCCCGCCCGAGCGGTCGAGGCGATCGTCCGCGAGCTGGCCCCGGAGGCTTGGGTGCGCCACCGCGTCACGGAGGGGGCAAAGGGGCCCCGCGAGTACGAGTTCGCCCGCCTCCGCGTCGTGGAGAAGCTCCATCACGCACCCGGTGCGGCGGGCTGGCTGATGGCCCGTCGGCCGGTGGGATCCGATCAAGCGGCCGAGATCAAGTGCTATCTCTCCAACGCCCCCGAGACGATCGCGCTCACGGAGATGGCCGCGGTGGGCTGCCTGCGCTGGACCATCGAGGAGGACTTCGAGCTGGCCAAGGGTGAGGTCGGGCTCGACCACTACGAGCTCACCCGCTACCGCGGCTGGTACCACCACATCACGCTGTCCCTCATGGCACTCGCCTTCCTCAAGTCGGTGCAGCACGAATGGGGGAAAAAAAGGAGCCCCGGCGTCGGTGCCGGAAGTGCGCCAGCTGCTTGAGGTCGTGCTGCCCCGGCAGCGCTGGGATGCCGCCGCCGCGATCGCCTGGCTCGATCACCAGCGCCGCCGCAAGGCCGCGGCCCGGGCGAGCCACGCCCGACGCTGGCTGCGGGAGCACCCGAGAGTTGAGCCATAACTGGTGTTGTAGTACTAGTACGCGAGCGCCGCCTCCAGCTCGGCGGTGGACGGCATCCCCTCGCGTGCCCCGGCCCGGGTTGTGGCGAGGGCGCCCGCGACGACCGCCCGGCGGATCGCCTCCTCGAGCGAACGGCCGGCCGCCAGCGCCGCGGCGAGGGCGCCGTTGAACGCGTCCCCGGCCCCGGTCGTGTCGAGCGCGGTGACCT
>JAJYNP010000264.1 GCA_021786265.1 Chloroflexota bacterium | reverse complement strand
TCGTGAGGGCCGCGCGGAAGCCGGTCAGATGGGTCCCGCCGTCGACGGTGTTGATGTTGTTGGCGAACGCCAGGACCGTCTCGGTGTAGGTGTCGTTGTACTGGAGCGCCACCTCGATCGCGGTCTGCCCCTCGCGGCGCTCGACGTAGATGGGGCGCGCGTGCAGCACCTCCTTGTTCTTGTTCAGGTGCCGCACGAAGCTGATCAGACCGCCCTCGAAGTAGAAGGAGCGCTCGCGGGCGGGCTCGGTGCGCTCGTCCACCAGCCGGATCCACAGCCCCTTGTTGAGGTAGGCGGACTCGCGCATGCGCTGGGCGATGGTGTCGAACGACCAGTCGACGGTCTCGAAGACCTCGGGATCCGGCATGAACCGCGTCGTCGTGCCGTGTCGGCCGCCGGAGGGACCGATCTCGTGCACGGGAGTCGCCGGCTTGCCGCGCTCGTACGACTGGCCCCACACCCTGCCGTCGCGGGCGGATTCGACGGTGAGCGACGCGGAAAGCGCGTTGACGACACTGACGCCGACGCCGTGCAGGCCGCCTGACACCTTGTAGCCGCCGCCGCCGAACTTGCCGCCGGCGTGGAGGATCGTGTGCACTACCTCGAGGGCATCCTTGCCGGTGCGGTGGCGCCCCACTGGAACGCCGCGCCCGTCGTCCACCACGGACATGCTGCCGTCGGGGTGGATCATGACGTCGATCCGCGTCGCGTAGCCGGCCATCGCCTCGTCGATCGAGTTGTCGACGACCTCCCAGACCAGGTGGTGCAGGCCGCGCCCGTCCGTCGAGCCGATGTACATCCCGGGTCGGCGACGGACCGCCTCCAGCCCCTCCAGCACCTGGATGCTGCTGGCGTCATAGGCCGGCGCCGCGGGGGACGGCTTGCCTCGACCGCGGCGCGTGACGTCCACCGTGGGATCGGCTGCCGGAGCCCGACGAGAGGTGGGACCCGTCACGCGAGGCCGCCGAGCAGCTTCTCGTAGAGGCGCGCGAGATCCGCCTCGTCGTAGTACTCGATCACGATGCGACCTCCCTTTCGAGAGCGCGTCAGGCTCACCTTCGTTCCCAGGGCGGTCCGGAGCTCCGACTCGATGCGCTCGGTCTCGGGATCCTGGCGCGAGTCCCCGGCGGGATCGACCTCCGTGTCTGCCGGGACTGCGGCGGCCGCCTTCAGGCGGCGGGCCAGTTCCTCCGTCTGCCGGACCGACAGGCCTCGGTGGGAGACCGCGGCGAGGAGGGCCTCCTGTTCGGTGGATCCGTCGACGGACGCGATGGCCCGAGCGTGCCCCTCGGTGATGGTGCCGTCTCGAACCGCGGTCTGCACGGCGGTAGCCAGGTCCAGCAGGCGCAGCGTGTTCGCGATCGTGGACCGTGCCCGGCCCACGCGGCGTGCGACATCGTCCTGGCTCATTCCGAAGGCGTCCGTGAGCTGCCGGTAGGCCTCGGCCTCCTCCAGCGGGTTGAGGTCCGCTCGCTGGATGTTCTCCACCAGCGCGACTTCGAGCTGTTCGCGTCCCGCCAGCTGCCGAACCACCGCCGGGATGCGGCTCAGGCCTGCCATCCTGGCTGCGCGAAGGCGCCGCTCACCGGCGATCAGCTCGTACCCGTCGATGGTCTCGGTTACCAGGACGGGCTGGAGCACGCCATGCTCGGCGATGCTGGCCGCGAGCTCCTGGAGCGCGGTGTCCTCCATGGACTTGCGCGGCTGATAGGGGTTGGCCCGGATGCGGTCGAGCGGGATCTCCGCCGGCGCGGCCATCGCGGCGGTCGCGGATGGGATCAGGGAGGCGAGGCCGCGGCCGAGCCCGCCTGTCCGGGCGCTCACGAGACCACCTGCGGAGCGGCTACGCGTGGCGCGGTACCGAACTCGATGGCCCGTCCGGATGCCCGGTCGGGCCCAGTGACGTCGCGCCGGATGAACTCATCCGCGAGTGCCCGGTAGGCCTCTGCGCCCTTGGAGTCGGGGCGGTAGAGGGCGATCGG
This sequence comes from Chloroflexota bacterium, assembly GCA_021786265.1. The sequence goes on along the minus strand of JAJYNP010000264.1, from coordinate 2,744 downwards.
CAGCCCGTAGCTGGGCGCCTCGGAGAGCCGGACGCTGCGGGGGATGATGGTGTCGTACACGGCGCCGTCGAGGTGGCGCCGGGCCTCGTCGCGGACCTCGACGGACAGGAGAGTCCTGGAATCGAACATGGTGAGGACCACTCCTCGCACCGCCAGCGTGGGGTTCAGGTGATCGCGAACGAGGTTGATGGTCGCGACGAGCTGGCTGAGGCCCTCCAGAGCGTAGTACTCGCACTGGAGGGGGACGAGGACGGAAGCGGCCGCGGTGAGAGCATTCACGGTGAGGAGTCCAAGGCTGGGCGGGCAGTCGATGAGGACGTGGTCGTAACGGGCGGTGAGCGGCGCGAGCACGCGGGCGAGGCGACGTTCGCGCTGCGGGAGCGGGGCCAGTTCGACCTCGGCACCCGCGAGTGACAGGGCGGCGGGAATGAGATCGAGGTGCTCGATCCCTGTCGGGACGAGCAGTTCGTCCGCGGTGGCCTCGTCGCAGAGAGCCTCGTAGATCGAGCGGCTGACCGAGGACTTGTCGATGCCCAGGCCGCTGGTCGCGTTGCCCTGTGGGTCGAGGTCGACCACCAGCACGTGGTGCCCGTTGAGTGCGAGGTAGGCGCCCAGGTTGACCACGGTGGTGGTCTTCCCGACGCCGCCCTTCTGGTTGGCGCACGCGACCGTGTCGCCCCGTGAGGTCTCCCGTCCGTTCGCGCCCACCGCCCGCATTCTAGCCGATCGGGCCTTTGTTCGCCCTTACCCGCCTTCCGTTGCCCACCGCCGCCAGCTGTTTCACGTGGAACAATCGACTCGACACTCCTCCGGGGATATCGGATCCCAGCGGCGGAGGCCGCGCCCCGGGACCGCGCGGCTCGCCGCCCCGGGACGGGCACGGCACCGGGTCGCAGACCGGCGTGGCCCGGATGGAACGATGGTGGGGCCGGGTGGCTCTGCCTGTATACTCTGCCGGGCGATGACCCTGGCGCGTGCTGCGATCTCCCAGCTTCTTTCCGCGCCGTCAGGCGCGACACCCACGAGGAACGGCACGATGCAAGTCGCCCTCGCCGTGGTCGGATCGATCGTGGCTGCGCTGCTGGACACGAGCGTCGCCCCGTTCGCGATGATCGGCGGGGCCAGACCTGACATCGTGCTGGTCACGAGCCTCGTGGTGTGCGTCTCCATCGGCAGCGAGGCGGGGTTCGTGTGGGCCTTCGTGGGGGGGCTGACACTGGACATGCTCAGCGCGCCGGCTCGGCCCGTCGGCTCGAGCGTGGTCGCGCTCCTCGTCGCGACCGGGATCGCGGCGCTGGTCGCCCGGTTCGCCGGCCGCAACCGCCTGGTCACGGCGATCGCCGTCACGTTCCCCCTGACGTTCGTGTTCCAGCTCACCTTCGCCCTGCTGGTCGCGGCGGCGCTGGGCGGAGTCCCGGCCGCCAACCCGGTGGGTTCCGCACTGCCGGCCGCGATCGAGAACACCGTGCTTGCCGTCCCGCTCGCGCTGCTCGCCCGGTGGATCTGGCTCCGCTGGGGCGTGTACGACCGGATCGACTGGTGACCGGATGACCCCCCTCCTCGACGAGCGGCCGCGGACCACCCGGCTGCTGCCGCGCTTCGCCCTGTTCGGCCTTGCGGTCGTGCTCGTCCTCTCGACGCTCACCGTGCGGCTCTTCTACCTGCAGATCTCGAGCGGCGGCTACTACCAGGGCCAGGCTGCGGCGAACATGACCGTGCTCCAGGCCATCCCCTCCAGCCGCGGGCTGATCACCGACCGCGCCGGGCGCTCGCTGGTGGTCAACGTGCCCTCCTTCGCGGTGAAGATCCGGCCCGCCGACCTGCCCTACAGCCAGCGCGACGTGGTGGTCGCGCGGCTCAGCCAGATGCTCGGGATCTCGACCACCGCGATCAACGAGGCGATCGACGGCAACCCCGGCTCGCGCTTCGACCTGGTCCGGATCGCGAGCGCCGTACCGGAGAACGTGGCCCGGCTCATCTCCGAGGAGCACCTGGCCCTCCCCGGTGTCGAGGTCGTCGCCGAGGCGCGCCGGCAGTACACGTACGGCTCGCTGCTGGCGCAGGTCCTGGGGTACACGGCGCCCATCGACGCGACGCAGCTTCGCCAGCTCCAGGCCCAGGGCTACCTGCCCGACGACGTGCTCGGCCAGGCGGGCATCGAGGCCCAGTACGAACAGCAGCTGCGCGGGACGTACGGCGTGCAGGAAGTGGAGCGCGACGCGTCCGGGCGACAGATCCAGGTCCTCGCCACGCCCACCCAGCCGCAGGCGGGCGACACGCTCCAGCTCTCGATCGACCTGCAGATGCAGGAGCAGGCGCAGCGCGCGCTCCAGTGGGGGATCCAGGCGGCGGGGCTCAAGAAGGGGGTCGTCATCGTGATGAACCCCCAGACCGGCGAGGTCCTGGCCATGGTCAGCCTGCCCACCTACGACGACAACCTGTTCGCCGGTGGCATCTCGACCGCCGACTACCAGAAGCTCATCGACGACCCGAACCAGCCGTTGCTCGACCACGCGATCGGCGAGATCTACCCGCCCGGGTCGACCTACAAGCTGGTGACGGGCAGCGCGGTCCTTGCGGACGGCAAGCTGACGCCGACGGCCACCCTCGACACGTACCCCTACCTGATGCTGGGCAGCTACCGGTTCAACGACTGGAACGGGGCCGGCTTCGGGCCGCTGACCGTCAAGGGCGCCTACGCCCAGTCGAGCGACACGTTCTTCTACCAGGCCGCGGCGCTGGTG
>JAJYNP010000015.1 GCA_021786265.1 Chloroflexota bacterium | reverse complement strand
TGTTCCCCGGGCGGTGAGCCCCGTGGGGCGCCGGCGGGTCAGCCGCGGAACCGGCCCGGTCGTGCCAGCGGGTCCGCCGCCGGCTGTCGCCGGCCCAGGCGCCGGAGCAGCGCGTCGATCTCGTCCCGATACGGCCGGCCGGCGGACGTGCGCTCCAGCCACTCGAGGAAGTCGGGGTCGCGGCGGGAGATCTCGCCGAGCGACCAACCGGCGTAACGCCCGAATCCGAGCACGTGACCGCTCGGGTGGCCGGGTGGCGGCCCCGCGGGACCTGCGCTTCCCGCCGCACCGTCCCCGGGGGCCGTGGGCCGCGTACCGTTCCCGTTCCCGGACGCGGACGCGGACGCGGACGCCGGGCCGGCGCCCCGCCCGTGATCCCCGGAAGGCCGTCCGCCGGCGCCCGAGGCGCGCGCCGCCGGGCGAGGTGCCACGTACCCGCTGGCCGGCATGGATCGCTGGTGGTCGTAGACGGCACGCCGGGCCGGATCCCGGAGGATCTCCCAGGCCCGGTTGATCTCGCTCATGCGGCGCACGTCGTCGGGCCGCGCCAGCGGGGCAACGTCGGGATGGAAGCGCCGCGCGAGGCGGCGGTAGGCGGACCGGATCGCCGTCGCGTCCGCCGACGGGTGCACCTCGAGCACCTGGTAGAGGTCCGGCTCGCTGGTCACGCGCGGTCTCCGCCACTCCGCTGCGTCTCCCCGTCCCTCGAGAGACGCACCGGTCGGAGAGCGTACCATCCGGTGGCCCGCGCCCGGTGCGCCGCCTGCGGGGCGGTCGCCGCAGATCGCCGCCGTGCGCCGCCATGCGCGGCCGTTCGCGGCCGTTCGCCGCGGGTCCGGACGCCATCCGGCGGCGCAGCCCGGAACCCAGCCGTTCACAGGAACCCAGCCGTTCGTTGACGACGCGGCGCTCGGGCGATACCATCAACGGTCGCGCCCCGGCAACAGCCGGGCGCCATCATGTGTTCAGGGGACCCATGTACGCAGTCATCGAGACGGGCGGGAAGCAGTACCGCGTCGAAGTCGGCAGCGAGATCGAAGTCGAATACCTGGACGCGGAGCCCGGCCAGACCCTCGAGCTGGACCACGTCCTGCTCGTGGCCGACGGCGACGCCACGGCGATCGGCCGCCCGCTCGTCGATGAGGCGCGCGTCAGTGCGAGCGTGCTCCGCCAGGACCGCGGCGACAAGGTCGTCGTGTTCAAGTACCGGCCCAAGGCCCGCAGCCGGGTGAAGCACGGACATCGCCAGGAGCTGACCGTCCTGCGCGTCGCGGACATCGTCCACGGCTCCCGCAGCGCGCTCAAGCTCGCCGAGGCGGCGAAGACCGAGCGGGAGCGCCTGGAAGCAGCCGCGGCCGAGGAGGCCGCGGAACGCGCCGCCGCCGACAAGGCGCTGGCCGAGAAGCTGGCGAGCGCCCAGGCACCATCGACCACGGCGGGCGAGGCCGCGACGGCTTCGGGCGGCCGGCGGGGAGCCGCGAAGCCCTCGACCGAACATGAGAAGCCGGCGGCCAGGCCGCGGGTCCGCGCGCCGCGCACCCAGGCACCTGCGCCCGAGGGCGAGGCGAAGCCCAGGTCCCGGGGCAGCAGGAAGGACGCGTAGCCGATGGCACACAAGAAGGCAGGGTCGAGCTCCAAGAACGGCCGCGACAGCGTCGGCCAGCGGCTCGGCGTCAAGGTCGGCGACGGACAGCTCGTCCCGGCCGGCTCGATCATCGTCCGCCAGCGGGGCATGACGTTCCTCGCCGGCGAGGGTGCCGGGCTCGGCCGCGACTTCACCGTCTTCGCGACGGTGACCGGCCGCGTGAAGTTCGAGCACGAGACCCACGAGAAGAAGCGCATCCGCGTGATCGCCGAGGCGGCCCCCGCCGCGCAGGCCTGACCGCGCCAGTCGCCGGGACCACCGCCGGGCACGCCCGGACGGAAGGCCCGACAGGAGTCGATCGTGAAAGACGGGATTCATCCCAAGTACTACCAGGCCGAGGCCCACTGCGGCTCCTGCGGCCGAACATTCACCCTGGGGTCCACGCGCCCCACGCTGCGCGTCGACGTCTGCGCGCAGTGCCACCCCTTCTTCACCGGGAAGCAGACAATCGTCGACACCGCAGGCCAGGTGGAGCGGTTCCAGAAGCGCCTCGAGCGCTCGCTGCGGTCCTGACGCCACGTCGTCGACACGCTCCAGGGAACTCGGCAGCGGCGGGCCCGGCAGGGTCCGCCGTTCCGTTTCGGCCCGCCGTGCGCTCGCGCCGGTAGACTGAGGCCCTCCCGATGGCACGCTTCAACTACGGGGGCCAGGCCCTCATCGAGGGTGTCCTGATGCGCGGTCGCGACGCGATCGCGGTTGCCGTGCGGCACCCGGACGGGGACGTGGTCTGGGAGGCCGAGCGGCTCTCCGACTCGATCGTCCACCGGCACCGTGCGGCCGGCTGGCCGTTCGTGCGCGGGCTGGTCGTGCTCTACGAGACGCTCGTGGTCGGCACGAAGTGGCTGACCCGCTCCGCGGCGAGCTCGGCGGCGGGGGAGGGCGTCGAGCTCGGCGGCGGCGTGGTGGCCCTCACGCTCACGATCTCGCTGGTCTTCGGGATCGCCCTCTTCTTCGTACTGCCGCTCTTCCTGACGCAGGCCGCGGCCTCGGCGGCCACGGGCGTCGGGACGCTCGGGAAGAACCTGCTGGAAGGCGCGATCCGGCTGGTGGTGTTCGTGGCCTACCTGCTGCTGATCAGCCGTTCCGGTGAGATCCGCCGGGTGTTCCAGTACCACGGCGCCGAGCACATGTCGATCCACGCGCTCGAGCATGGCGATCCACTGACGCCCGAGAGGGTCCGCCAGTACCCCACCGCGCACCAGCGCTGCGGCACCGAGTTCCTGCTGGTGGTCGTGGTCGTCAGCATCCTGGCCTTCAGCCTGCTGGCCGGGCAGGGGCTCGCGGTGGCCATCCTCGGGCGGCTTGCGCTGATCCCGGTGATCGTGGCCGTCAGCTACGAGGTCCTGCGGTGGGGCGCGAAGCATCGCTCGCAGCCCCTCGTCCGCTGGATCTTCATGCCGGGCATCTGGCTGCAGTCGATCACCACCCGACAGCCCGACGACTCGATGATCGAGGTCGCCATCGTGTCGCTGCAGGAGGCGCTGCGCGCCGATGGCGAGGCGATCCCGGAGGGCAGCGTGCACCCGGCGCGCCGGACCATGGCCCAGGCAAACGCCGAGACGCGGGCGGCGCGCGAGGCCGCCGAGCGCGAGGCATCGCTGGTGGCCGCCGGCGTCCCGCGTCGCGAGCCACCGTCCGCCCGCGACCTGGGGTCCGGGCCCGCCGCGCAACCGGCGCCTCCCGGCCGTGACTCCGAACAGCTCGACGAGGAGCCGCTCACGTGAGCCTCGAGGACCGGCTGGTCGAGCTGTCCGCGCAGGCGCGGCACCTGCAGGAGGAGCTCGCACGCCCCGAGGTTGCCGGGGACCCGGACGCGCTGAAGCGGATCGGCAAGGAGCTGGCACGCATCGAGCCCATCGTCGGCACCTGGGATCGCCTCCAGGCCACGCGGCGGGAGCTCGCCGGCGCGCGGGCGATGCGCGACGAGGAACAGGATCCCGAGATGCGCGAGATGGCGCGGGACGAGACCCACCGGCTCGAGGCCGGCGAGGCGCGCCTGCTCGACGAGCTCAAGGTGCTGCTGCTCCCGCACGACCCGCTCGACGAGCGCGACGTGATCGTGGAGATCCGGGCCGGCGCCGGGGGCGAAGAGGCGGCCCTGTTCGCGGCCGAGCTGTTCCGCATGTACGTGCGCTACGCCGAGCGCCACCGCTGGGGCGTGGAGGCGCTCTCGACCAGCGAGACCGGGATCGGCGGGCTGCGGGAGGTCATCTTCGAGGTCCACGGGGGCGGCGCCTACAGCCGGCTCAAGTTCGAGGGCGGCGTCCACCGCGTGCAGCGCGTCCCGGAGACCGAATCGTCGGGGCGCATCCACACCTCGACCGCGACCGTGGCCGTGCTGCCGAAGGCCGATGAGGTCGACGTCGAGATCGACGAACGGGACCTGCGGATCGACGTCTACCGCTCGACCGGGCCGGGTGGCCAGAGCGTCAACACCACCGACTCGGCGGTCCGGATCACGCACCTCCCCACCGGCCTGGTGGTGGCGATCCAGGACGAGAAGAGCCAGCACAAGAACAAGGCCAAGGCGATGGCGGTGCTGCGCTCGCGCCTGCTGGAGATCGAGCAGCGCAAGGCACACGAGGCCGAGGCTGCGAAGCGGCGGAGCATGGTCGGGTCGGGCGAGCGCTCCGAGAAGATCCGCACGTACAACTTCCCGCAGGACCGGGTCACCGACCACCGGGTGGGGATGGACCTTCACAACCTGCCCGGGGTCCTGGACGGCGAACTCGACCGGCTCATCGACACGCTGATTGCGACCGACCAGGCGGAACGGCTGGCCGACTTTGGCGAGGGCGATGCAGCCTGAGGGGACGGGCGGCCCGGCCGATGCCGCCGCCGCGGGCGTCGGCGATGCCACGGATCGGCCTGCCACCGTCGGTGCGGCGCTCGATGGCACGATCGCGCGGCTCAGGAGGAGCGGGTCGGAGACGGCACGGCTGGACGCCGAGCTGCTCGTCGCCCACGCGGTCGGGATCGACCGGACCGGCGTCCTCGCGCACCCGGAGGCGCCGCTGCCCCTGCACGCCGCCGGGCGGCTGGAGGGGTTCGTGGGCCGCCGGGAACGTGGCGAGCCGATCGCCTACATCCGGGGGATCAAGGAGTTCCACGGGCTGGCCTTCACGGTCGACGAACGCGCGCTCATCCCCCGGCCCGAGACCGAGTTGCTGGTCGACATCGGAGCGTCACGCGTGGTCGCGGCCCTGACGGCGGCGCCCCGGGGGCCGGGGAGTGGCCGTCTCCGGGTGGCCGACGTGGGCACCGGCTCGGGCGCGGTGGCCGTCGCCCTTGCCGCCACCCTCCGCCACCGGAGGATCCTCGGCGAGGTCGACCTCGTGGCCACCGACGTCTCGGCGGGCGCGCTCGAGCTGGCGGTCGAGAACGCGGTCGCCCACGGGCTTGCCGACGAGATCCGGTTCGTGCAGGCCGACCTGCTGCCGCCCGGCGAGCCGGCGTTCGACCTGGTGCTGGCCAACCTGCCCTACGTGCCGTCCGGCGACGTCCCGCTCCTTCCCGTCGCGGCCAGCTTCGAGCCCACGCTCGCGCTCGACGGAGGCGCGGACGGGCTGGCGGCGGTGCGGCGTCTCCTCGCGCTGCTGCCGGCGGCGCTCCGTCCCCCGGGGATCGCGCTGCTCGAGATCGGCGCGGGCGAGGACGACGGGCTCCGCGCCGCCGCGGGCCGGACCCTGCCGGGCTGGGAGCTGACGTTCCACCCCGACCTCGCGGGGATCCCCCGGGTCGCGGAGATCGCGACCGGGAGCGTGGCCGCATGACGGCGGGGGGATCCCGCGCCGCGGTGACGTCAGTGCGCGCCGCGGTGGGGCCGGTTCGCGGCCCGCTGGCGCCCGACCCGTCGCGATGACCCGGAGCGTGTTCCCCGTGCGGCTCCTGGCGCTCGATCTCGACGGGACGCTGATGGGATCCGACCGAGTGATCCGGCCGCGCGTCCGCCAGGCCATCGCGGCCGCGATCGACACGGGCGTGGTCGTGACCATCGCCACCGGCCGCATGTACCGCAGTTCCCTGCCCTTCGCCCGGACACTGGGGATCACGGCGCCGATCGTCTGCTACCAGGGCGCGTACGTCCGCGAGGTGCCGGGGCGCGACGGCGACGCCGGGCGCCTGCTCCTCCACCGGACCATGCCCGGCGTCGTGGCCCGGGACGCGATCCGCTGGTCGCGCCAGCACGGATTCGATCCGCACGTGAACGTCGACGACCGGCTGGTGATGGAGGCGGCCGCCGGCAGCGCCGCGGACTACGAGCGGCTTTCGGGCGTGGGCGCGGAGTTCGTCCAGGACCTGCTGGCGGCCGTGCGCGGGCCCCTGACCAAGGTCCTGGCCGTGGGTCCCGCGCCGCTCCCCGAGCGCTCGCTCCCCGAGGCGCGCGCCGCCTTCGAAGGGCGCGCCCAGGTGACGGTGTCGCACCCGGAGTACCTGGAGTGGAACGCGCCCGGGGTCACGAAGGGGCGTGGCGTCCGCTGGCTGGCGCGGCGCCTGGCGATCCCACCGGGGCAGGTCATGGCCATCGGCGACCAGTACAACGACGCCGAGATGCTCGCGGAGGTCGGGCACGGCGTGGCCATGGGGGGCGCGCCCGAGCCGGTGCGCGCGGCCGCCCGGCACGTGACGGCGCCGCTCGAGGCCGACGGGGCGGCGCTCGCGATCGAGGCGCTGGTGCTGGGCCGGGAGGCGGCATGAGCGGTCCGGCCCCTCGCCCGCCATCCGGGCCGTCCGGGCTGCCCGCCGGGCCGTCCGCCGGAGGCGAGGCACCCCTGGTGCTTCCCGCCCGCGACCCCTCCGCCGTCCGTGCCGCCATCTCCGCGCTCCGCGCCGGACGCCTGGTCGCGGTCCCCACCGAGACCGTCTATGGCGTCGCGTGCCTCCTCGACGCCGCAGCCATCGAGCGGCTCCTCGACGCCAAGCGCCGTCCGCCGAGCAAGGGCATCACGCTGCTCGTCGACGACGTCGAGCAGGCCGCGTCGGTGGGGGATCTCCCGCCGGCCGCACACCGGCTCGCCGCGCGCTTCTGGCCCGGACCCCTCACGCTGGTGGTGCCCGTCCGCCCCAGGGTGACGCTGCCGGCCAGCCTCACCGGGGAGAGCGGCGACATCGGCCTTCGGGTGCCCGACCATGCCGTGCCCCGCGCCCTGGCCCGTGCGCTCGGGCCGCTGCCCCTCACGTCGGCCAACCTGTCGGGCGCCCCGGATGCCCGGGACGCGGCGGAGGTCGTCCGCCAGCTGGGGGCCACGATCGCGGTCGTGCTCGACGATGGGCCGTCGCCCGGCGGCGTGCCGTCCACGGTCGTCCGCTTCGCGAGAGGAGCCGACCGGCCGGAGCTCCTGCGGCAGGGCGCGCTTCCCTTCGGGGCGGTCCTGGCGGCGGCCCGGCCGTGACGGGCCGGTGGGCGCCACGGGGCGGTGGCGCCGCGTCCACGGGTACACTTGGCGTCACAGTGCACTGGTGAGGAGCCAGACTAGACCAAGGTGTACTAATCGGCGTCTGCGGGGCGCGAGATGGAAGGTGGCCAGGCGGCCGAGGTGGCCGCGAAACCGTCCCGCCCTGATAGTGCATCCGTTCGAGGTCGGGACGACTTGAGAGGATCAGGCCAGATGGTATTGGGCTTCGGTTGCTAGTTGGGTATAGTCTTAGGCTCGGCAAAGGGAGAGACGTGAGCATCAATCTGGACGAGTTGCAAAGTGACTACCTGTTCGCGCGACCCTCGTTGATCGAAGGTGTCGGGCGGATCGTAGACCTCCCCAACTCCCTGAACACGTACAACTACGCACGCAACGGTGCGGAGGCTGACGCACGGGCCATTTACCAAGACTGGAAGGCCCTTGGGCACGACCTCCGCGTAGCCTTGGAGCAACTGCGCAGCGAAACCCGCGAGTAACGCTCCGTGGCGACGAGACGCTCTAGGCAGCTTGCACGGCCCGCGCCGAACGCACAGCCCGTCGGACGCGCGACTCTCGCATCGATCCAGTACTCGGGACCGCTTCCACCCCCAGCTGACCTTGAACGGTACGACGCAATCGTGCCCGGCATGGCCGAGCGGTTGCTTACGAAGTTCGAGCAGCAGGCGGACCATCGCATGGCCCTGGAGAAGCACGTCATCCATGCGGACGTGACGCGCGCCAACTGGGGCCTAGTCGCAGGGATCGTCTTTGGTCTGGCCGTCCTCGTTGCGTCTGTCGTGCTCATCCTGAACGGCCACGAGGGGCCGGGCGTGACTGCGCTCCTTGCCGACTTCTTGATCTATGGAGGCGCGTTCGTCTACGGCAACGAGACGAGGCGGCGCGAGCGGAACAGGAAGGCTGGGGGCTAGCAGCTACGCGCGCGTCGCGGAGCCTTTGGTTGCGCGCGCAACATCTGTGGAAAATGCCTTGACACCGTTCTGCGACGGGCGATCATTGAGAGAGCGCCCCGTGCATGACGGGCGCAGAGCAACGCAGGAACGACGGCACCGGGCAGGCTGACTCTCGGCGCGTGCGCGCGCGGCAGCCCCGGGCACATTCCTCCTCGCGCCCTTCCGAAAGGCGCAGACAGGGACCACTCGGGAGGGTGGCCCTCGTTGGCCCGCAGTTCTACCACTCTCGACAGTGCCCGAGCCGCCATGCTCGGGCGCATTTCCGCTGCCCGCAAATGGCAGCGCATCGTCGGCACCGATGCGCGCCGCGAGGCGACCCGGGCGGCCCGTGAGGGGCGCGCCGCTGCGCGACTCGCGCGCACACGGGAGAAGGCCCGCGAGCTTGGCTTTGACAGCCTTACACCCGCTGAGCGTCAGCGCCTGGCAGAGTCGCTGACGATTGGCGGCCCGTCGTGAACCGCGACATGCTGAAGTTCACGGGCGGCCAGAGTATCGACGAGATGGCCGCCGTACGGCTCGTCAGCGCTCAGCGGCTCTACATCGGCGCCCATGAGTGCCGGGCATGCGTGATCGCGCGCGACCTGCTCGACAGTGCGCGTGGACACGACAAGTTCTCCGAAGACTGGCGGCGATCCGCCGACCACACGGAACGCACTGCACGCGGTCCGGTGAAGCGAGACCGCGCCCAGCAAGAAGGCGAGATCGCCGAAGGCGAACACTGGATCGCCGAGGCGTACCGATTGGCGGCGACGTGGGTCACGGGTCACACATGCGAGGCACCACCGCTCCCCGATGATGAGGAGCGGCAGTCATGACGCAACCGGTCATCCTCCGGGCCCCGGGCAGCGGGCTAGACGCTCTGGCGCAACTTGTCCGTGAGACAGCGCCGGGACAACGTAACGCAATCCTCGCCTGGTCAACGTGGACGGCAGCGGAGGAAGGGTTCTCCGACGCGGACATCCTCGCCGCACTCGTGCCCGCCGGCGTGGAAGCCGGACTCCCGGAGCGGGAGGCCCGCTACACGGTGCGCATGGGTATCCGGCGTGTCGAGCGGAAGGGCGCGCGAGGCTCGAAAGCCCGACAGACCGATTGGCGCGTGTCGTCTGCGGCATGGCAGATGGACCCGGCGGCCCAGGCTGAAGTAGCCGCCATCCTCGCGGACGCGGCAGCCGACCTCGCCGCAGAGGACCGCGACCTCATCGTTGGTATCGAGGCGTACAGGGACGGCGTGCCCGCGTCTCCCCTGTGGATTGCGGATCGGTTCGTCTACGCGGGCGGGACGACGCTACTCTCGGGCCCGCCGAAGAAGGGAAAATCCACCTTCAGCGCCGACCTTCAGCGCAAGCGCGAGACGGGCGGGCACTTCCTGCACGCCGGCGTGTTGCCCGGCCCGACTCTGCTACTGACAGAGGAAGGCGGCGTTGCCGTCGTTCACAAGACGCAGGGGCTACAGCAACTCGACATTCTCGACCGGCGCTCAGCCGTCCGGGCCGAACTCGACTGGCCCGGCACGCTTGGCGTGGTCGCACGCTGGGCCGCCGACAATCAGACGGAACACGGGCGCCCGCTTGTGTTCATTGACACGCTCGCCATTTGGGCCGGCGTGGAGGAAGAGAACGACGCCGGCGAGATGACCCGCGCCTTGGCGGGCGTGCAGCTGGTGGCGCAGGAAACCGACGCCGGGATCGTGGTCGTCCACCACACGCGCAAGGGTGGCGGGACGGGCGGCGAAGCCATCCGCGGATCGTCGGCGATCCTCGCCACGGTGGACATGAGCGCCGAGCTTTCCACCGTGGAGGAAGGCTCGACGGACCGATGGCTCGACGTGCAGGGCCGCGTCATCTTTCCTGAGCGGCTGCGCCTCGCCTTCGACATGGCCACCATGTCCTACAGCGTGGTAGACGCGGACGCGGTGCGCCTGGAGGACGTCGAACGCGACCTGGAGCACGTGCCCGCGGTCGGTACGGGAGACGGACTCACCCGGGCTGACCTGTCTGCACTGTGGGGCCGAGACTCGCGAAAGCGCATCGCGCAACTCGTCAACATCGGGCGCATGACCGCCGTCTACCGGCAGGTAGGACGCACGCACCAATGGAGGTATTGGGCCGTCCCGCCCGCCGGGCCGACGGGTAGAGGGCGCGAGGATGACTGAGGCCGACGCTTGCACGGGTCGGCGTGCAGGCGTCGGGCCGAGAGATTGTGTCGGGCGACCAGTCGGCGCGTCTCTGGCGGTGTTTGACGCTTGCACGCTGACACTTGCACCTAAGGTTCGCGCAAGTGTGCAAGTGTCAGTCGCGCCTTATGGCGCGCCGACACTGGCCGTCTTGACGGTTGCACATGCCGGCGTGCAAGCGTGGCGCAAGCGTGCAAGCGTGCGGCTGGGATGCGTGACGCGAGCGGCAGTCGGCGCCTGGTCGGCGGGCTGGCGGGCGGGCGGACAGCCTGCGCGGTGGCGGCAGTTCGCGTGTGGTCGGAGCGCCATTTTCCATGCGTTCTCTGTATACTCATGCACATGAACGCCGCAGCTAGAACGGACAGAGCGCGCCAGATGGTGCATGAACATGCACCGTCGCGGGTTGCTATGCGCTTGCTCCCAGAGCCGTCACCACTGGTCGCGCCTGCGCCGCTCATCCCGCCCGCGCTCGACTTGCGCGCGCAACAGCGTGCCGAGAAGTACCGGCAGTGGGGCGAGGCAACCCGCGCCCGCCTGGCCGCGGAACGGCAGTCCGAGTCGGACGGGCCCGCCACGCCTCGCCGGTACGTCAAGCGGGCGGACGGCTGGGAGTCTCCGCGCATGTGCAGTAGGTGCGGGAAGGTCTTCCGGGCGCGCCGCTGGCGAGCCGCGCTGTACTGCTCGCCTGCGTGCCGCATGCAGGCGTACAGACTGCGGCGCGCGAAGCGTGAAGGGCGCGTGTACATCATGCGTCCGCGAAGGCGCCCGGCATGATCGCCACCGATCCGTTCCACGACAGCGGCGCGGGTGCGCGTCGCCGGCTGCGCCGCATGCGCGCCTTCCTGGCCGAGCGCGCCATCCCCGGCGTGCCGACCAACGGGCGTAAGGACCGACCGTCTGAGCAGCCCGAGGCGAAGCGAGAGCGGACCGCGCGGGCGTACCGGCGCAAGGCTCAGCGTCTCGGGCTGCATCCTCGGCCCTACGCACCTCAGCCATCCCGGAACGGACAGCATCCGCCCGCGTCCGCCGTGATGGTGGCGCCTGCGTCCACTGAACCGACGGCCCCGAAGCTCTCCCGGTGGGCGCAGCGCGATCCGTGGTGGGGCTCCGATGATCCGCTCGCGGGGGCGCCATTCGATTTGAGGCACTGAGAGACGAGCGACGCGCAATCGGCCTGCGTGGGCCGGATTTCAGCCCCACGGGGCATCTAGAACGAGATTGGAGAACGAGAGATGGCAACAGCAGCGCTGAGGAACGCGCAGCAGCGACAGGGCACGAGCGCGAAGGTCCGCGGCAAGGCTGCGGGCCCGACGCAGTACGGCAACCTGGCAGGCAGGCCGGCCACTCCGGCGGTCAACAGGGCGCCCGCGCCGGGCGTGACGCTCCGTCATAAGGGCGGGATGCATCGCCCGGTGGGTGCGACTGAGCAGACTCCGGCTGCCGCGCCCGTCCCCGGCGCGGTTCAGCCCGTGCCGGCTCGCCGGCAGAGCGAGGAATAGTCCGGTGGCAGACCTGGCACTCCGGCAGATGCTGGTCGAACGAGCAATCGAGGCGGGCGCGTCGCCTCGCGATGCAGAGCGCATCGTCGGCGACGCGATCGCCGTACAGGAGCGCATGAGCGCCGAGCAGGCCGTCAAGAACGCGCTTGCTCAGGGTGGCAATCCGTGGGCTGGTGGCGCCCATCCGTTCGACGCGAACGGGCAGCCCGTCGTCAAAGACGAGCGCTCAGAAGCGCAGATGCGGGCCGACGTGGAGGCCGGCATGAAGGCTAGCTGGGGACTGCCTCCGGCGGCGTTCACGGAGCCGAGCGAACGCGACGCGCGCGTCGCACGGCAGCGCGCATGGCCAGGGGCCAAGAAGTAGTCGGCGATGGTCGCCGAGGCACTCGAACGCCGGCGCTTTGCGCGTCGGCGTTCTGGCGTCCACCTGCCCGCGCTCGTTCGCTTTGGCGAGCATCGGATCGAATGCTCGTGCGGCGAGATGCTGACCGCGACTGATAATGACTCGCTCGTGAAGGCGTGGGCCGCGCATTCCGGCATCCCTCAACCGTCCGTGCATCGCTCGCCGTGGCGGGTCGGCGAGCGGATCGCCTGAAGTCCGGCAGTCCGACACCCTCTCAACCGGTGCACACCTTGGCCGATGTATGCCCAGTCGGCCGATAACGCCACGCGCCGCACGGGTTCACTAGTCCGCGGCCATGGCGCGATGTCCTTACCCACCCTGGCCCATCCCCTAGGCAGCCTGCCGCCGACCCGGCGCGCGCCATGCATGGGCACGGAGGTAGGCAACACACGCGGGGCGCGGCGAGCGAAGTTCGCCATGCCATGACCGGGTAGGTGGCCAGGTTTGCAGCGCGCGCCGCGACGCGCGAACTGTCCGGCCGGAACCCCGGCCGTGCGCTATGGCACAAATGGGGGCAGGGACGGCGGTGCCCAGATGATCGGCGCCTTGCTTGCGGGTGGAGGCGAAGGGGAAGGGCTCGGCAAGAGCCCCCACAGCATCTGATAGTCCTGCGGCGACAGCGAAGGGCCCGGGCTGTACGCCGCGCACTCCTTGCCTTGGGCGGGAGGATCATCCGCCCACCAAGCAAGGCAGGCGGCGTAGTTCCACGCCGCCTCCTTCTGAAAGAAGTCTCCTCCTCCTCCTCCTCCGAGGTAGACGCCCGGGACGAACGGGGGATGCTCGGTAGCCGTGGGCGTGGGCGGAGGGCTCACATGGAGCAGCCCCTGGCAGTACGGGACCTCATTTCCGAAGACAACGGAGCCGGGGACGTAGCCGTTCGGGTCCGGCCCGAGCGCACTGGGCGGCGTCGGCGTCGGCGTGGGTGGCGCGGCCAGCACTTCTTGACAGTGCGCGCGCTCCTGCTGGTCGCGTATGAACCCCTCGACCGGGTGCAAGACCACCGTGCGAAAGATTGGCGCGATCACCAATGCAAGGACCAGCACGGCGAGTAGTCCGATGATCGCGTTGGCCTGCCTTCGCGTCATGCATCCAGCATGGGGACGCGCTCTCCGTCGAGCTATGGGTCGGAAGTCACATGTTCCGTGTTCGCGCCCATCGTGTCGTAGTTTCTACCAAGAAAGTACGACATCCCCGCTCCACCCTCGCCGCGCATACTCTGACGCTACCTGCCGGACGCGCTGGGGGACAGCGCGCCCCGCGCCCTTCGCGGCGTTCGGTCAGTGTGGGCCGTCGCCCGCCGCAGCCGCGCTCGGCAGTTGCCCTGCCACCAAGGCGTTCAGTAGGAGCATCGCCTCGGTCCGGCTGAGATGGCCGCCCGCCTGCCACTTGCGATACGCCAGATCGAACCGCCGGGCCTGCGCCTCGCGATCCGGGGCAGCGGTGCGCAGCTCGCCCGCGTGTGCGTCGCGCCACGCCTGTTGTTTGCAGGCCGCAGTGTCGTACTGGCGCCGCGGGTCCTTCCCGGGCAGCAAGCGACCGCACACGACGCATTGGCGCCTCACTGCCAGGCCGTGACTGACTCCCATGCCCTGAATGCTACCAGACGGAGCAGCACGCCGGCCGCTATCCGATCGCGCGAGAGCATGCAAATGCCGCGTGTTCCATGCAAGGTTGTTACCGATCTTGGCCCTTGCGTGCCCTAGAATGGACGCATGCCGAGCGCGATTGATCCGAACGCGATCCCGGGGCGCCCCGACTGGGAAGCCGGTGAGTGCATTGCCCGACTTCTTTAGTACGCCGTCGCTGTCTTCCTCGCCTACGCCGTCCCCGACGCCAACTGGGCTAGGCCCCGACCCCAACGGTTTCGTTCCGGGTTCTCCGATCGCTCCGCCTACGCCGCCGACGCCTAGCCAGGATGGCGGTTTGCTCGGCTCGCTCGAAGGACTGGCCAAGAATGTAGGAACCGCCATCTTTGGCGTCGCGCGTCCCGACTTCGCGCCACCCTCGGCGCCCACGCCGCCACCCTTGGACGCGACGCAGCCCGCACCGGCACCGATGCCGCCCACCACGCCGGAGGCTGCACCCAAGCCGTTTGACCTCGGCGCGATCCCCGGCAACCTGGCCGCCGGAGGCGCCGAGTTGATCGGCGCCATCCCGTCAGGCATCCCGACCGGTTGGCTTCCCGGCGGGGCAGATGAGCAGTTCTCCCAAATGGGCAACTGGATGAAGGCCAACGATCCGGCCAGTTACAAGACCTGGCAGACCGTCAACGCGGCTGCCGGCTCGGGCCTGTTGGGGCAGTTCTTCGGAGGCGGCAACCTCAAATCCGACTTCGTGCGCCAGTGGGGGACCTACTACGCCGACCGGACCAAGAACGGCCTAGGCGGTATCGGCGCGCTCAATCCCTCCCTTGGCTGGGGCCCGGCCGGCTCGCTGGGTGGAGCGTTGGCAGACGCGCTCAACCTGGCCGCAATCCCCGGCCTGGCCGTGCAGCGCACGATTGCTGGCAACCGTACGCCGATGACGGAAACTCCGACGCGGAGCGGCATGCAGGTCACCGGCGGCGATCGCGTGGCGCAGATCATGGCCAAAGCGCAGTCCAACCCGGCCGACCTTACGAACGTTGAAAAGGCCGTCGTGGCGAACGTCGGAGACGGCTCGTGGACTCGGGACCACGCGCTTGATTTCATTGTCTCGCACGGCGAGGGCCTGAGCGATAACGGCTTGCTTCAGATGGTCGGCAGTGTCGGCACCGATCCGGTCACGTGGGCTACCCTCGGGTCCGCCGGGCTGTTGAAGCTCGGCGAGGTGGGCGCCGCTGCGGAAGAGGCAACGGCCGGAACCTCAGCCGCTCGGGCGGTCGAGCTTGCCGCCGGCGCTGAGAAAGGGGCCCCGACGGCGGAGGGCCTCTCTGCGCTCAATGCGAGTGTCGGCGCCACGACTGCCGGTACGCCGGTTCCACTCTCGAATATCGACCGCTTGGGCATGGTCGTCCATAGCGTGCAGCAGTCGAACCTCGCGCCAGTCTTTCGCGCGGCCCGGTTCTCCATCGATCCGTTCGGCGTCATGCCGAAATCGGCGATCACGGACGGTATCAAGGACCTGGCAGCCGGTGCAGCAACGGACGCCATCCGGCGGACCTACGGAGAGTCGGCCATCCATGCGGCGTTCGATCGTGCCGAGAACGCCGGCGTTGTGAGCGAGCTTCGAACTGCGCTGGGCAGCTATGCCGCGAACATCGCGCGCAAATACAGCGTGATCAACGCGCGCGCAGCGGCTCTGCGGGCCGGCCTTCCTGAACAGTTGCTCGATACCACGCCGGACAGCGTGGTCGGCAATCTCATGCGCACGGCGAGCAAGGACAGCGTGGATCGGATCACGGACTACGCGTCCCGGGTCAAGTTTGCCGTCATCGATGATGAGCAGTTGGCGAGTCGCCTTTCCTCCGCGTTCGGCGGGATGACCAAGGAAGAATGGGGCCAGCAAGTGGCCAAGATGAGCGACGACGAAAAGTCGCTCTGGCACGCCGCCACGTACACCCAGACGTACGCGCACTTCCTCGATGCGGTCAATCAGGTGTCGCGTTCCTCTGCGGGGAAACTCGACCTGAACCGGCTGGAAGTGCTGAACGAGGGCATTCTAGACAAGGTGTCCGCGCGGGCGCTCTTGGACAAGATGAGCGCTGCACCCGAGGTCACCCAAAAGGCGGCGATTTGGAACGCCGCTGCCGATCGGTACGCCGCCCTGGCCGCATTGGGGCATGCCACACCGAACGGGATCACGATTGATCGGTTGGTCAACCGGCTGGGGGAGATGATCTCGTCCGGGATGCTGCATGCGCGCGTAACGCCGGAAGAGGTCAAGAACCTTCCGGCAGCGCTTCGCGAGTTTCTCGACCAGCATCCGGATTGGAACCTTGGCTTCCGGCCCACGGATGAGCAGGCATGGGGCCTACAGCGCAATGCCGATGGGTTGCTCACCCAGAGTTACGAGCCGTTCGTGTCCAACGTGGCGAACGGCGTAGCCGCACCCATGACCCAGCCCGCCTCCGACACCCTCCGTAACCTCATCGGCCAGGTTGTCGGGAAGGGCTCGGCGGGCGCGCTGAACCGGCCCTTTGACTCGATCGAGATAGCCATGCGGACGGCCCGGGATCAAATCTCCGGGCAGCGACTGATGGCGAACGTCGGCCAGCGACTCGGCAAGAACCTTGCCACCTACGGCGTGGGCAAGGCCGACGCGCAGCGGATATGGGGCGCCATTCAGGATATGGCGCATACCCAGCGCTCACAGATTGCCGGCCTGAGCGCGGAGAACATCTGGTCAGCGACGGGCGATCTCGTAAAGGGCCTGCCGGATGACGTGCGGGCGAGACTGGGCCCGCGCGAGATGATGAACGCCACGCTCGACGCCGCCAGCGGAGACATGCGGATTGTCGGCCTGTCCTCCGGGTTCACGCAGCGCATGCGCGCGTTCCTGGCACAGAGCGGCTTGCCATTGGTCGGCGACACAAACCGCGTGGGTCAGCTGACATCGCGCTTTTACAACGACGTTCGATACGGTGCATTCAACCCGACATTCCGGCTACAGGCTGCCTCCGACGCCGCGTACTTCAACATCTTGCATGGCGTCATGCCTGTTGGGACCGGCGAACTGACCGGCAGGCTCGCCGAGGCACAGGCGATATTGAACCGGATCGGGGATACCGCCCTAGCCCCGAGCTTCGCGCTCGAACGTCCGGAGTACACGGCCATTGTGGACTTCCGCGACGCGCTCAACGACGAACTGGCAAGGACGCCGGGCCTGCTCCAACGGTTGCTTCACGCCAGCGGCCAGTTCGGCCAGAGCGCAGAGAGCCGGTTCATTCGGAACAACATGATTGCCCAGTCCTACGCGCACTTTGGCGATGCCGTCCGCTCCGCGTTGGATGCAGCGGCCAAGGTGACGGGTGAGGATGGCGAAGTGGTCCGCTCGTTTGCGGACCTGCGCGCGCAGTATTCCGCTGCCGCGGGCCGTATCCTTGATGACAACGAGGTTGGGCTCCGCTACATCCAAGAGATGTTCGACGACGCGTTGGACGCCAAGACGCTTTCGGACGGCACGCTCGACTACTCGAACCTGATTACCAAGGGTGAATGGTTCACGCCTGCCGACTTCGGCGAGATACGGCCGGTGGACGTGCAGGGATGGATGCGGCGCCTCGGCTACCCCAACATGCAGGCGCTACGGCAGGATGTCGGCCCTTACGGCACCCGCGGCATTCAGTGGCTGCGCGAGGAACTGGGCCGCACGTACAACGTGCCGAAGCAGTACGCCGACCGCCTGGCCAACGCGTTGACGTTCGACTGGAACGCGTTTTGGAGCGACACGAACGCGGCGCTCGGGCTTTCCGCGGGCGACTCCGAGAAACTGCAAACCCTGATCGCCCGGTATGCGCAGGCGCGCAAGATGACGCCGAGCGAGTATCTGGGCCAGGTCATGAAGACGAACATCGGCGCGGCGATGGACGCCAGCGGCAATGCCGACCTGACCGCGCAGGTCGGCAAGATGCTGGCGCTTGTGAAGTCCTCGGCGACGGCAGGAAGCGACGCGCAGAAACTCCGGCAACTCGCCGAATTGTTCCAACCGCACCTTGACCTGTCGGCACAGAAAGCGCTCGTGCAGGCGTTCCGGGCGGACCTGCCGGAGCAGATCAGGGCAGCCGAGACGGCCGGCGACGCGGCGCGGGTGGCCGACCTGCGGGCCATCGCGGCATCCATGAAGAGCGGCGATGCCGCGTGGGCTTTCGCCGATGCCGTGGCGCGGCGCGCGTCCGGCGAGGCACTGGCCAACCCGGATGTTGAACGTGCCGTGCAGTTCTTCAGGACATGGGTAGATGCCGCGGGGGAGACGGCCAAGGGTGACGCTCAGTCGCTCACCGGCCGCTATGTCCGCGAGCTACTGCACGACGTTCCGACGGACAACGCCTACGCGTACAACCGGACGGAAGGGCTCATCCGGTCGCTGTTGGTCGATCGCCTGCGCCTGGCACAGAAAGACGCCTTCCGCCTGGCCTACGCGCAGACGTCGCGGAGCGTGTTCGAGCGAACGCTGAACCATCCCTTCTTTGGTATCTACCCCAGTTCGTACATGTGGTTCAAGGTCCTTCCCGAGATGGTCCGCTTCATGGCCAAGGAACCGTTCGGGCTGGAAACGTCGGCGGCAGCCCTCACCGCGGCCCACGTCCAAGAGTCCTTGGCCGCGCAGCGCGAATATGATCCCGAGTTCTCCACGATGGCCGACCAGATCGGCAACAGCAAGACGGCCTTCCTGCTCTCCTATCTCGTGCCGTCCCTGCCGTGGGACGAGATGCGCGCCGCGGTGCCGCCGTGGGTGTCCGCAGCCGCCAAACACGGGCCCGACATCGGCGCGATGAGTGAGGCGGAGTTCAAGACGATTGATCCGCGCCGCTGGGTGTCCTACTTCGGCGCCGCGGGGAACGAGATGCTCCGAGGCGCCACCAACGAGCTTCAGGGCGCGACGCAGCCGGCCCAGCCGACCACGCCTGGCATCGTCAGTCTTGCGCAGTCCCTGGCCCCGGGTGGGGCGCTCGGCGCGGTACCGGCGCAGCCCACGCCGGGCACACCCTCGCTCGATGCGCAACTGAAGCAGCCGGTCTCTGCCACCCAGTTGTCCCCGATCCTGAGCGCCGAGATGCAGCAACTCCACGACATGTTGGCGACGGCCTACGCCAAGCCGTAGCCCGTATGACCGAGTCCGCACCGTGAGCCGTCATCGCCTGCCGTGCCGCCGATGTGGCGGCCCGAAGGAACCGGGCATGGGCCGGGGCTACTGTGACAAGTGTTTCCCCGGTCAGCGGCAGCGATACCTGCGGGCGTACTGGGCCGAGCCGGAGAACAAGGCACGCGACCTGGCCCGCCAGCGCGGCGAGTACTACCGCACGCGCACCGCTGCCCGGCGTGCCGATCCCGAGCGCAAGGCGGCTAAGGCTGCCTATGACCGGGCGCACCCTCGCTCGGCGAGGCGCAAGAGCGGATAAGGCTCGCGCGCGCGAGGATGGATGACGACGCAATGGGGCCCCAGCCGATGTGACCGGGGCCCTGATACTGCGCGCCGATGGTCAGAGCGGCTTGTCAGCTCGGGACTTGGCCCTCTGTGTCGGCGTCTCCGCAACCGCCTTGCGCGCCTGCGCCACTGCCAGGATGAACCGCTGTTCGTCCGGCGTGAACGCCGAGAGTGGCGGATAGGTCCCCGTCGCTCGCCGCGCCTCGCCGGGTGGTAGTTCCTTGCCCGTCACTGCCTCATGCCTCCCGCCAGCGTCTGACCGGACGCTGCGCAGCCGTCCGGCAACCCGTCCGCACTCAGCCAGTCCGGCGTCAGTTGGTACAACGCGTACGGCGGTCGGGAGATGAGGGCCGCCATGCGTCCGATGTCGGCCCAACACGCGTGGACGTAGGCCCCGGCCTCGTCAAGTAGACGGCGGACGCGTCCCTCTGTGTCGCCTGCGTCCCACAACCCCAACGCTTGTGCAACTTCCATGACGTGGCGGGCGCCGTGCGACCAGTTGTCTAGCCCCTGCTCTCGCAGGTATCGACCCTCGGCCACGTCCCCCGCCAGTAGTTCAATCATGCGGTCCGCGCGATCCCGGGCGGACGGAACGCCGAAGCCGTAGAACACTTGGGTTCGTCCGCCCAAGACGTCGCGGCCCTCCGGTACCACCCGAACGCTCGCCACCGGATGGCCGAGCGTCAGAGCGACTGCCGCATGTCCCGCCTCGTGGTGCGCATCGCGCAGGATGACGGCCCTGCGCCTCATGACCACTCGTCCCCGGCCGACTCATCGATCTCGGTTGGCTTGACCGGACCCGATGGACGCCGACCGTTGACCAACTCGCCTGCCACCAACAGCCACACCAGCGCCAGGATGCCGCCGAGTAGCCCGGTGAACCCGAGCGCCTCGATGGCCAACACGCCAACAATCACGACGGCAAGCCAGATGATGAGCTTCATGCCGGCACCTTCCACGTGCCGTCGGCGTCGCGGTACGCCTGCGCGGTCCGTTCCTCGGTGGCCGCGTCCTTGGCTTCCTGCTCTTCGGGGCTCAGGCCGGGCGCCCAGACGGCACGCACCGGCAGCATCGTCACCGGGTCAAGCTCGACGCGCTGCCACAACTCGCGCAGCCGCGCGTTGACCTCGGCCGGGTCGGCGTCCCAGTCCACAAAGCCCTTCAGCCGGAAGGACTGCACGGCCCGAGTGGTGGACTGAAGGGCCGGCATTTCGGCGTCGATCGCCGCCAGTCGGCGGTTCTTCTCGGCCTTGTCGATGTCGCCGTCGGCGTACATGTCCA
Organism: Chloroflexota bacterium; assembly: GCA_021786265.1. Next base: position 5,404 of record JAJYNP010000015.1, on the reverse strand, counting down.
AGATGCGCTCGCGCTTCGCTTCGAGCGCCGACACCCGGGCCGCCATGGTCCCGTTCAAGTCGTCGGCGTACGTGGCGTCGAGCCGCTGTCCGAGCCTCGCAACCTCGGCCCGGGCCCAGTCCAACACCTTTGCCTCAGAGACGATGTAGGGGCGCGGGTGCGCAGGATCGAACCGCCCGACGCGGCACAGGTAGCGCGGGTTGAACTTGGTCGGCTGAGATGTGAGCGGCGCTGGCGAGGCGGGATGCAGATGCACGTGCGGGCACTGCAAGAGTCCCGCGAACATCCGCGTTGCCCGCGTCTGAGCGCCGCGCCGTGGGCGCGGTGGGATCATGTCGGGCGCCTCGCGGCGGATGACATTGCGTACCACCGTCGGGTCCCATCGCTTGCCGAAGCGAGTTGCCAAGCCGATGCCAACGCCGATCACGCGGCCATCGTCGGCTGTCACAATCTCGCCGGCCGCAGCGTTCAGAAGCCGGGCCGTCTCGCCATACGTGCCGGTCGCACGGAAGGCGTCCATGACAACCTGCGGGTTCTCATCCTCGCGGCGGACGAGACACGAATGCCGCTCGTGGCGCGGCGGGTTGCTGCATGTGCATGCGGGCGAGTCGGCGTCCACGATCTCGTTTCGCCAACCGTACGGGGCCCTGCCCATCGCATCACCTCTCGCCTTTCGCGTACTCGCGACCTGGCCCGACTTCTCGACCATGCCGCGCAACGCGTTTTCGTTCATGACCGCGAGCATTTGGAAGAGCATCACGGCGCCCGCATCGCCGGGCGCGAACCGGCCTTCGCTGGTCACAATCGTGGTGCCTGCGCGCTGGCAGCCATCGAGCAGTTGGGCGGCCCACCGCACGGACCGGGCGAGCCGATCGGCCGAGAAGGCGTACAACGTGGATACCTCGCCTCGCTCGATCTGGTCGAGCAGGGCCAGGAAGGCGAGCCGTTTGTCCGTCTTGTCCGTGGCTGCCGAGCGGCCCCAGTCGGCATCGATGATGCGCAGGGTGGGCCCGTCGCCATTGGCCAGGGCGCGCACGCGGGCAGTCTGGAACTCGCGGCTTACGTCGCCCGGGTCGCTACGCCGTGCGACGCTGCGACGGATGTAGGCTACCGGCATGCCGTGTGGCGTCGGCGTAGAGTCGGTATGGATCATCGCGAGTGATCCTCCGTGCTATGGGTCGGCGGCTGGCGGCTCCAGCCGTTCGACCTGCACGGACGATAGCCTATAGGGGACACCTTGTCAATGCCTCCGCACATGACCGTGACCACCAGCCGGGGCCTCGCCTGGGCGCCCCTTGCAGACGTGGACCCCGAGCTCTGGGCCGCCGTCGAGGGGGAGCGCGATCGGCAGCGCTGGAAGCTCGAGCTGATCGCCAGCGAGAACTACGTCTTCGGCGCCGTGCTGGAGGCGCAGGGGACCTGGCTCACCAACAAGTACGCCGAGGGGCTCCCCGGCAAGCGCTACTACGGCGGCTGCGAGTACGTGGACGTCGCCGAGCGCCTGGCCCAGGAGCGCGCCCTCGCCCTGTTCCCGGGCTCCGAGCACGTCAACGTGCAGCCCCATTCGGGCGCCCAGGCAAACATGGCCGCCTACCTCGCGGTGCTCGACCACGGCGACCGGATCATGGGCCTCTCGCTGGCCCACGGCGGGCACCTGACGCACGGCTCGCCGGTCAACTTCAGCGGCAAGTGGTTCGAGGTCCACAGCTACGGCGTGGAGCCGGGCACCGAGGTGCTCGACTACGACACCGTCGAGCGGGCCGCGCGGGAGGTGCGGCCGCGCATGCTCGTCGCGGGTGCGTCGGCCTACCCCCGCACCCTCGACTTCGAGCGACTGGCCGCCATCGCCCACGGCATCGGGGCCATCCTCTTCGTGGACATGGCCCACATCGCCGGGCTCATCGCCGCGGGGCTCCACCCCTCCCCGTTCCCCCACGCGGACATCGTCACCACCACCACCCACAAGACGCTGCGCGGCCCGCGCGGCGGCCTGGTGTTCAGCCGCGAGGACCTCCCGCCCGAGCTCAAGGCGAACTACCCGAAGCTCGCGAAGACCACCCTTGCCGCGGCGGTGGACAAGAGCGTGTTCCCGGGCGTGCAGGGCGGGCCGCTGATGCACGTGATCGCGGCCAAGGCCGTGGCGCTGCTGCTCGCCGCCTCCCCGGAGTACCGCGAGGACCAGCGGCGCACGATCGACAACGCCCAGCTGCTGGCCGCCTCGCTGCGCGAGCGCGGGGCGCGGGTGGTGTCGGGCGGCACCGACACGCACCTGATGCTGGTCGACGTGACGCCGCTCGGGGTCACCGGCCGGGAGGCCGAGGCGATCCTCGACGACGTCGGGATCACGGTCAACAAGAACGCCATCCCCTTCGACCGGAACCCGCCCAACATCGCGTCGGGGATCCGCGTGGGTTCGCCCGCCGTCACCACCCGCGGCATGGGCGCGGCCGAGATGCGCCAGATCGGGGCGCTGATGATGGATGCCATCGCGGGGCGCGAGGATCCGGCGGTCCGCCGGCGGGTGGCCGGCGCGGTCCACGAGATCTGCGCCCGGTTCCCCGTCCCGGGGCTTCCCCGGACGTGACGCCGGAGGGAGCCGAGGCGCTCCCGCTGGCGCTCGCCGGGCTGGTCCTGGCGGCGCTGGTCGCGTTCCTGCTGACTCCCCTGGCCGCCCGCTTCGCGTCCGTCATGGGCGCGATCGACCGGCCCGGCGAGCGGCGCGTCCACCGCGAGGCCACGCCGCGCGGTGGTGGCCTGGCGGTCGCCGTCGCGTTCCTGGCGGTGGGCCTGGCCGTGCTGTGGTACGAGCGGCAGCAGGACGTGGTGTCGCTCTCCTACCGTCCGCAACCCGCGCAGCTGGTGGCGCTGTTCGCCGGCGCGGCTCTCGCCGCCGTTCTCGGCTTCATCGACGACCGCCGCGACCTGCGCGCCCGCTGGCAGTTCCTTGGCCAGATCGTGCTCGCGCTGGTCGCCGTGGCCTCGGGAATGACCATCGGGTTCATCAACAACCCGCTGGGAGGCGCGGTCATCACGTTCGGCGGCGCGGTCGGGGCGCTGCTCACCGTGTTCTGGATCGTGGGCATGATCAACAGCATCAACTTCATCGACGGGCTGGACGGCCTTTCCAGCGGGATCGCGATGATCGCCGCCCTGACGCTGGGCGGCATCTCGTTCACCGTCACGCAGAACCAGCCGGTGGTCGCGGTCCTGTGCTTCACCCTCGCGGGCGCGCTGGCCGGCTTCCTGCCGTGGAACTTCCACCCGGCCCGGATCTTCGTCGGCACGACCGGGGTGTTCGTGATCGGCTACACGCTGGCGGTGCTCTCGCTCCTCGGCACGGCCAAGGTCGCGGTCGCGCTGCTGGTGCTCGGCGTGCCGATCATCGACACGTTCTGGATCATCGTGCGCCGCCTCGCGCAGCGCACCTCCCCGTTCGCGCCGGACCGGGGCCACTTCCACCACCGCCTGCTGGACCTCGGGTTGGGCCACCGGGCGGCGGTACTGTTGATCTACGCGATCTGCACGCTGCTGGCGATCCTGAGCTTCCGGCTGTCGGGTACCGGGCAGATGTACGCGTTCCTGGGGATCGTGGTGGGCGGCGGCCTCCTCCTCTACCTGCTGACCGCGAGGGCGCGCGACACCGGCTCCAGCGGGCTCAACGCGAGCGCCTACGAGGAGGATGCGGGCGCGCCGGCCGGGACCCCCCTCCGGTTCGAGGGCCGGCCCCCCGCGGTGGCCCATCCCCCGGCCGCGACCTATCCCCCCGCGGTGGCCCGACCCCCCGCGGTGGCCCATCCCCCGGCCGCGACCCAGCCGCGGGCCGCGTCCGGGCCGGGCGCCCCCCCCATGTCGGGAAACCCGGACCGCGACGCCTGATCGCGGCCCGTCGCCGTGGTACCATGCCTGCCCACTGCTATACTTTCGCGGCTTTGCCGGGTGACGCGTGCGTGAGCCTGGTCAAGTCGGTGCCTATCTGGCCCTGTTCTCCGAGATCGGCGCCGTCTTCGCGGTCACCATCCTGGTGTTCGTCCTGGCAGGCGCGTGGGTCGATCAACAGCTGCATACGTTGCCGGTCTTCCTGCTGGTGGGGTCGATCCTCGGGCTCGCGACGGGCGGGCTCGTCGTGATCAGGATCATCAACCGGTTCCTGGCACGGTACAACTAGTCGAGTTCGCGGCGCGGCGCAGGCCACGCCCAGCGTGTGGAGTGACGTGACGAGCGAGTCTTCGCCCGCCAGACCGCAATCGGAGGGAGCGGCGGTCCAGCCCGTCCCTCGTGCCCGTTCCCGCCGGCCGCTCTGGCTGGCCGCGGCCGGTGTCGTCGTAGTCGACGCCATCGCGCTGATCGCCGACGCGCCGAAGGGCTTCCCGGACCCGAAGGTCACCATCCTCCAGAACCTGGAGCCGGTGCCACCCAACGTCGTGTGGGACTTCGCGCCGGGTGGTGCGGTGTCCAGTTCGCCGCTCGTGGTCGACTTCCATCCCAGCATCACGTCGAGCATCCTGGCCTCGTGGATCGTGATCGCGGCCCTGCTCGTCCTGTCGATCGCCGCCACCCGGCGGATGACCCTGGTGCCCAGCGGTCTGCAGAACGTCTTCGAGTGGATCTACGAGCAGTTCGCCAGCTTCGCCGACGGCCTGGGCGGCCCGGCGGCGCGGCCGTACGTCAGCCTCTTCTCGGCCTTCTTCCTGTTCATCATGTTCGCCAACTGGACCGACCTGATCCTCTTCGGCGACAAGGTGAGCGCCCTCCGCACGCCCACCAGCGACCTCAACGTCACCATCGGCCTGGCGCTGGTGACGTTCGTGCTCACGCACGTGGAGGGCGTCCGCGCCCTGGGCCTGCGCGGCTACGTGGGCAAGTTCATCAACCTGCGCGGCTTCCGCCGCAGCGTCCAGGACGGCCTGATCGACCTCTACGTGGGCCTCATCGAGTTCCTGCTCGAGTTCTTCAAGCCCGTCACGCTGTCCTTCCGTCTCTTTGGCAACCTGTACGGGGGCGGGATCATGCTCGGTGTCTTCACCGCCCTGATCATCGCCTTCGTGCCCATCCCGTTCGTGGCCCTGGAGGGGTTCATCGGGTTCATCCAGGCCCTGATCTTCGCGTCGCTCACCCTCATGTACATCCTCACCGCGATCGAGAGTCCCCATGAGGAGGAGCACGCCGCGCCAGCGTTCGCCACCGATCCCGAGGGTGACATCGGGCCGCCACTCGGCGCTGGGCCTGCACCCGGGCCCGCGCACTGACAGTCGAGGCTTCCCGGGACCCTCGCGGAGGTGGGGGAGGGAGCACATTGGAGGGTCGTTCGGAACATGAATGGTGATGTCGCGATGCTCGGGGCCGGCCTCGCCGCCCTCGGGGTGATCGGTCCCGGCATCGGGATCGGGATCCTGACCGGCATGTC
>JAJYNP010000206.1 GCA_021786265.1 Chloroflexota bacterium | reverse complement strand
GTGTCCGGCTGATGGACTATGATCTGCACCGGAGGTGGAAGATGTTCTCGTGGAAGGGTCTGGTCGTGGCCGCTCTGTTTTCGGCCACTGTGACCGTGCTATGGTTTGGCGACTTCACCGCCTTCGTCGCGACCCCCATCTTTGTGTCCTTCGTGGTCGGAGCGTTCTGCCAGGCCGTGAAGGATACCGAAAACCGGATGAACCAGATGGCGATCATCGGCCAGGTCCGCCGCGACCGGCGGGGGAGGTTCCGCTCGGCCGCGGAGCAGGATTGACCTATTGTTCAATCCTGACGAATGACTGTCCACCATTCTTGACATGACACGTGCCGCGGTCACATGAGCAACTGCGTTGTCCCTCGATCTTGAGGGTCATCGCAGTCATGCTGGTGACAACATACGGTACATCAACCCGCATAGTCGCCCAGCTCGTCCGCGTCGTTGCTCAGCTCACGCAGGGCGGCGCGGCGGTCGGACAGCAACCGCCGCTCCTTCTCGTAAGCCCAGTCCTCCACTGGTCCCAAGAGCCACCCGCCGTAGTTGCCGTTCGAGGCGTTCCGGTACTCGACAACGATCTCGCCTTTGCCAGTTTGAAAGGCCGTCTGGTAGACGCGGATCGTCTCGCCGTCGTCATCGAACTCGCCCATCTCGACCTCCTTGCAGGAGATCACCTCGGCCCCGGCGATGTCTGGCGGCACGGTCAGGTGCTCGATCCAGGAACCTGAGCAGCAGTCCCCCATGGCCATGTAGGTCAGTGTCCGACCATCGACCAGGCCGAACACGAGGGAGTCCTTGTCCTCGGTCGTCCCAACGCTGGCGATCTTCTCTCCCGCCAGGGCGAGGAACTTGTTACTCGGGATCAGGGTCTCGATCATCCTCCCAAGACCTTGGTAACCGATCGGCCTCAGTTCTTCGCTCATCGATCAGCCTCCATGTTATCGGTGAAGTGCCACGCTCTCCGGCGACGGCCACCGGTGACGTGGTCGGGATGTGCCCTCGTCCGTCGGCCCGGGCAGCCCGGCTCACACTCGGAGAGGTAGACGACCTCGATGCCGACCAGCGTGACCGGCCACTCGGCGGCGTACCTGACGGCAGCCTCCGCCTCATCAGGGTCTGGGCAATGGTCCACGCGCACCCACCAATCGCCGTCCTCGTTGCCGTAGGTGGGCGGGGTCATCGATCAGTCTCCCGCTGGACTGTGACATCGACGATGGTCCAGGCTCCGTACCAGTCCATTGCGTCCAGCAGCGGCTTGATCCGCTCAGCAATAGCGCGGTCGCCACGAACGTGGATGCCGCATCCGTCGCACCCGCTGCAAACGCGCCAGCAGTGCAACCGGATATGTGCCCCATCGAGATCGAACTCGGCGCATGGGCACGAGCCGTTGTAGTCAGGGTCGAGACGAAGAACGTCATATCCAGTCTCGGCTGGGGCCAGATCGGCGCGCTGTTCGGGGGTCATCGGTCAGCCTCCGGGGCGAGGGCTGCGATCTCGTAGCCGTCCTCTCGAAGCGCTTCGAGCAGCGCCCGCACGGCGGCATCGACCTGCTGCTCGAAGCCCATGCCGCCCCTCATGGCCTCGATGGCCTCGAGGAGCGCCGCCCCGATCGCAACATGTCGTCGGATCGCATCGCGATCAGCAAGCGGTATGACGTCGGTGTTCATCGGTCTCCCTCCTCGATGCGCTGGCCTTCGAGCGCGCCGCGCGGGTAGCCAGGGTAGTGGTGGCACCAACACCGACCGTGGTCGCCGATGGCCTCGCGCAGCCGCCCGATCTCCTCCTCCGCGGCCGCCAGCCGGGCGTCCGTGGCCTCAAGCTGCTCGCGCAGGCGGGCGGCCTCGGTCTCGGCCATGACCAGCGCATCGAGCAGCGCACGGCGATCGCGGACCGCCTGCATGCACTCCGGACTGTCCTCGTCACCGTGGACAGCGGATCGGTCTCGGCGCTCGATCTCGGCGCGCTGTTCGGGGGTCATCGGTCAGCCTCCGGGGCGAGTGCGGCGAGCAGGTCGGGGTCATGGTCGCATCCCGGCGCGTGCCGGTTGCCGCGCGGGTAGCCTGGGGTGTAGTGGCAGGTGCACTGGCCGTGGTCTCCGACTGCCTCACGCAGCCGGGCGATGGTGGCCTCGGCTTCGGCCAGCCGCTCCTCGGCAGCATCTAGCTGCCCACGAAGGCAGAAGGGACCGATGGCCCAGACCCACCCCTCGTCCCGCCACTCAAGGCCAGATAGCCCCACAGACCGTTCATGATCGTCCTCGATGTCAACGAAACGTCCTGCCACTGGTCCGGGAGGGCCGTCCAGCACGATCCAGAGGCCCGGCTTGCGCTGATCCTCACTCATCGCTGCTGAGCACTGTGCGCAGGACCAGCCCGGTCCGTAGGCGACGCCGTGGATGCAGCAGCCGCCGGTGGCAGTCATCGTCCGACCGCCTCTCGCGCTATGCGCCAGCCAGCCCGGAAGCCGGCAGCCCACTCTCCGTCGGGATCGCTCAGCGACTCCTCGCTCAGCCGCACATCGTCGATGTTGGCCTCGACCGCGCGACGGATGCGCATCTCGGCCCGGTCCAGGCGGTCCTCCCAGCCGAGGCTGATGTCGTTCTGGCTGGCCTCGATCGCCTCACGCAGTCTGGTCATCGTCAGGACTCCTCCTCGTCAGCGGCGTCCCGTAGGGCGTCGATGGCATCCCAGGCGGCGAGGCGGGCGGCTTCGGCGTCGGTGAAGGTGGTCATGTCAGTGCTCCTCCGGGCGCCGACCACGCGCTTTTGCCAGGCGCTTCTTGGCGCCACGGCTCATGCCCGGCCGCGAGCGAAGCTCCTGGAGTCGGGCCATCCGGTCCGACTCCCGCTCGGCGGCCAATATCGCTGCCTCAGCCGCCGTGATCATGACGAGCGGCTCTCCTCGATCTTGCGCCGCCCGGATGGACCCCGGGTCTCGGTAGATATGTCCCGTGTCGGTGTTCACTCGCTCAGCCTCCTTGCGCCCCGGAGGGCCTCGATGGCCCGGAGGCGGGCGGCTTCGGCGTCGGCGTAGGTGGTCATCTGTTGTCTCCTCCGTCATCGCCGAGCAGAGCGTCGGCGAGTGCCTTAGTGAAGTGCATCTCGAAGCCCATCTCGGCCGCCTGCTCGTCGTAGGCCCGGCAGAGCTCCGGATCGTCGCCGTGCAGCTCGCAGAACCACTCCTCGTCATCGTCCTCGAAACCCGAGTCGCGGTCGCCCCACGTCGCTGCCGCGAGCGGGTCGCGGTCGCTCCCGAATACCGACTTGGTCATCGTGTCACCTCTGCTAGCAGCTTCATGGGATGGGCCGCAGTGCGCGCTCGACGAGCGCCATCGCACGGCCCGACTCGATCATCTTCCCGGTCACGCGCAGGACGCGCCAGCCGGCCAGCACGGCCTCGGCGTACTTCTCTGCGTCCGCCTCGAACCCTGCCCCCGTCGTGTGGCGGCCCCCCGACCACGTGCCGCCCTCGACCTCGACCGCCAGCCGAGGATCGGGCCAGGCGAGGTCGAACCGCCAGCGCCGGGTTGGGTGGAAGCGGTACTCGCGCTCGGGCTCGGGAAGGCCGATGGCCATCAGTTGGCCGAGCAGAACGCGCTCAAGGTCGGAACCGCTGCCGGTTGGCATCCTGGTCATCGGTCCTCCCCCGGCAAGTGCCAGCCGACACGCTCACGCCGGCGTACTCTCGCCAGTGCCGTTGGGGACAGCACGCCAAAATCGCGGTAGTACGCGTTCAGGCCGCGCCCGTCCCCGGGCGGGTGTGGGTCGTCGGGCAGGTAGCCGAGCGCGCGAGCGTCCGCCGCCAGGAACTCCTCGGCGGTCATCTCGGCCTGGTTGGTGGGTGCATCGCTCACAGCAGCGACTCCAGAAAGCCGAGCCTGGACTGGAGGAACGCCACCTTGGCCTCCACCCCACCGGTAAGCACGATCTGGACACTGACGAACAGGGCGCGGCAATCCAGGCAGCGGTGGCGGCGCACGATCGCATCCTGCCGCACCCGCGGCGAGCGGTAGCGCCGGTGGTTCGTCGAGCCACACGATGGGCACTTCATCGCACCGCCCCAGCCACGAGCGTGAGGACGATCCCGACGATCATGCCGAGCGTGTACGCCACAGTGACCGCGTTCGAGCGCACCACTGCCGCAGCGCGCTGGCCCTTCGTCGGCTCCGGATACCGAGAACCGGGATTGATCGGCATTACCCTGCCCTCCGCAACCGCGCCAGCGCGATCTCGTAGCGTGCCCGCGCCTCCGCGAGGGCGAGGGCGTAGCTGCCATCCGCGAGACGCGCGGCCTCGTAGCTCGACTTGCCGATCTGCATCAGGCGCGCGTACTCCATGTGTGCCTCCTCTTCCGTGAGGCCAACCTTCTGTGCCGCGTCGAGCAGATCGCTTTCCAACTGCGTGATCTCATCGTCTGTGTAGTGCTGCTTCACACCAGTAGCTCCCTCGCCCGTTTGATCGTCCGGTCCAGCCAGCGCTCGGCGGCCACCGGGTTCATCTCCTGGTACTTCTCTCCGATCCGGTTCGTGCGGATGATCGAGCGCACCTCGTCCTCGGTCCGCCCGTGGCGCAACAGGCCGAGCACGACCCGAAAGACCGCCTCGGAGCGGACGCCGACCGGCGCGCCGCCGATGACCAGATTGACCAGCCACGCCGGAAGTTCGTCCGTGCGCGGGATCGGCCTCGCTGACGTGCGCGGGGGGAAGTCACGAGTGAACATGTAAGAGTCGAAGTCGGAGATGCTGTATTCGGGCAGCGTCCGGAAGCTGAGCACGCGACAGGGGGTAGGCGGTTCTCGCTTCCAGTTCAGCGTCCCCGGCAGGC
>JAJYNP010000083.1 GCA_021786265.1 Chloroflexota bacterium | reverse complement strand
TCAGTCATCGCAGCCGCCCCACCCGGCCGATAGCCTCAATGCACTCGGCTCCGAAAGCTATAAGAATTGTTCTATACGATATGCCGCTCAGTTCGTTATTCCTAGAAAACTCGAAGTTATGGGGCAACGAGACGATCGTGGCGTCACTTGACCAAACTCGATCGAACCATCGTGCTTTCGAGGTTGGCACCAAAGCTACGCCGTGCCCGTGATCGAGGAAGCGATGAACCCACGGGCCTGGGTTCGAGAAGGGGGGGTTCATCCAGACGCGCCCGTGCCACGGCGATGCTAAACCGTCATCTTCCATAGTGAAGTAGTGTTTGGCGGGAATCCACGGGACGCCGCCGGGAGGCGATGCCACGTCGATATCGAACTCAAGACACATGGTCTCGAATATCCATGTTGGCGTGTAGTAGTCATCGGTTGTCGCCGCCACCTGCGGAAGCCCGAATAGGGGGGGGGTGGGTAGTTCGGTCATCGCAGCGCTCTCGCTTCGGCGAGCAGGCGTTCGTTGCGGGTCCAGTCCATCGAGAAGCCGTCGGGCAGCACCACGTCGGGCTCGGCGAGGAAGGATATAGTCGTGGCGATGCGGCCCTTCTGGCGGAACACCTCGGTCGCCTGGTGCTCGTTCATGCCGCTCGCGACGTAGTGCCAGGACGGATCGTGCGAGCTGCGCTTGAAGCGGTAGAACTGGGGAGCGCGGATCTCGACCTCGAACATGTCCTCCTTCACGCGGAACTGCCCGAAGCCGGTGCCGGTGTTCTTGGGCATGGGCGCGGTCTCGGGCAGGATCAGCCCGTCGGTGTCGATGTGCGCGGCCCGCACCCCCGTCTCGTAGAGGGCCTGGGAGAGCTCGACGCGCACGCGGGCGGTCACCTCGGCCGCGACGTGCCGGCCGTACTCGTGGGGCAGCCGCTTGGGATCGAGGTGCACCACGAAGGGGTCGAGGCCCTTGTCATCGGTCCAGCGCACCTCGGCCCGATCGTCGCCGGTCATGGCGAGCTGGCCCCAGAGGGAGTTGGCGACCGCCTTGGCGATCTTCGCCGCCGCCCCGGGCAGCTGGCGGCCCTCCTGGGCCATCTGCCACCAGTTGAAGAACAGGTCGTACTCGCGGCTCGGCGCGTAGCACTCCTCGACCTCCACCTCACACCCCAGGTCGATCGCGTGGGCCAGCTCGTTCCACGTCCAGGTACCGTGCAGCACGCCCCACTGGAACTGGATCGCCTCGGGGCCGATGCGCTGGGGCAGGGGTGGGTAGTCGATCTCGGTGCCGACGACGACCGTCGCCTTGGCGAGTCCGGCCACCGTCGGGTCGAGCCGGGTAGCCGGGTCGACCTTATGCAGGCCGAGGGCGACCGGACGCGCCGCCATCGCGGTCGGATAGGCGGCGACCTTGTCGACGAGCTTGTGCATGAAGTACGAGCCGGGCTGGTCGATTCCCTGGCGTCCACCGAAGAAGGCCGGGCTGGCGAGGGACGGGTCGACGCCGAGGGTCACCACGTCGGTCAGCGAGGCCCGCAGCAGGTTCCAGCTCATCGCCGAGATGCCGGCGGGGTTCACGTTGAACTCGCCCAGCCAGTCGAGTGCCCTCATCAGCTCGGCGAAGGGGTCCTGCGCGTACTCGAGCGTGCCGCGCAGGCTCGTCACGGTAGTGCCCGAGGGCTCGTGGGTCATGCGCGTCTCGCGGCCGTGCCAGGTGGACATGGTCCAACTCGTCGCGCCGGTCGTCTGCTTCATCCGCTCGATGCCGACCGCGACGTAGCACACGAAGTCACTCAACTTGGCGAGCGCCCGCTCCACGTCGCGCCTCCCCCGGTAGAGCGAGTGCCCCCAAACAGTCTCTACCGATAGCTCGCGGTTGCCCGGGACGAGCAGGGCGACCGGCTTAGGCCGCGTCGGGCGGAGTGGGCTGATCTTCACGGGACTCGAGGAAGGTATAGAAGTTGTCGCGCCCGAGGATCTTCGGGTCGGCGACGTAGCGGCGCAGGGTGTCGAGCGCCAGGTTCGCGCCCTGGGCCAGTTCGGCGACGTTGCGGGCGTGGGTCGCGGCCTGCTCGTCGTTGTCACTCGTCACGAGCGCCACAATCGATCCGGCCATGAGGCCCGAGACCTCGTAGTACTGCGCGATGAGGTCCTGGAGGTGGCTGAGGGTCGTCATCCGATCAACTTCTCCACGTCAGCGACGAGCCCGTTGAGCAGCGCCAGCGTCGCGGCGTCAAGGCCCGCTACGGGCGCGAGTAGGGCCTGCAGGTCGAGCAGCTGGGCCGAGACGTCACGGAGGGTCTTGGCGGGCTTGCGCTTGGCGGGCGCCTTCTTGGCGGGAGCCTTCTTCGCGGGCTTGGCCGGGGCGGGCTTGGCCGCCTTCTTCACTGATTCCTTCCTCACTGGGGGCATTGGTCGGTTCTCCTTGGTTGGTATTGCCCGCGACGCGGACGGAGGTGGTGGGGTGAGACGTTGCACGCTGACTGACCGACGCGAGAGGCGGTCGGTCTCGGCTATGTCGACGGCGATCGCGATCGGCTTGCCGGTTATCGATTGCCACTGGCGCTCGAGCCGCTTTCGTTCGGGGCCGCGGGCCATGTCGAGACGGGCGTGATCGTTGAGCAGGCTACCGAGCTGGGACACTGCGTCCCAGTCGGGCAGGATCGTCACGAACTCGTACTCGCGGCGCGAGACGTAGATCCGCAGGCTGTAGCGGCCCGAGGTGGTCTGGCGGACCTCGACCTTACGCCAGCGGTTCGGTGCGACGTCGGCCTCGGCGAGGATGGCCGCGAGGTCATCGCGCAGCGTCGAGGACGACTTGGGCAGCCACCGCGGCGCGGCGGCACTGCGGCGCCACCGGCGCAGCGCCTTCATGTCGGCTGCGGTGTTGAGGTTGATCTTGGCGCGGGCCGTCGCGTCCTTCGGCGCGGCCCAGGAGGGGCGGGGTCGGGCGTGCCCGCGGGCGCGGCCCAGGTCACCGCCGGACTCGTAGTACTCCCGGACTCGCGCCGGGGTCAGGAAGGGCTCGCCGGTGAGTTTGCCACTCTCACCGGCGGCCTCGTACCTGTGCTGCTGATAAGGGGAGAGATTCTCCCAGCCGACCCGACGCGCCATGAGGTCACTCTACGTCAGGGCTGGCGGCATTCTTTCCCTTCGGCATGCCCGGGATCTGGCTGACCCGGGTCGGGGTGACGTTGGCGAGGTGGGCGACCGCGTAGCGGGTGTTGCCCGCTACGACGGCCTTCACCATGGCGGCGTTCAGCCGCTCGCGGGTAGCCCGACGAGCGGCCTCGGCCTTGTTGTAGTTCGCCGCCGCCACCGCCACCGCCGCGAGGGTGCTGTCCTTCGCGGTCCGGGCCATTAGCGGGCGAACGGTCCGTCGGCGATGTGCAGCTCGAGGGCCGTGCGGCCGGTGAGCTTGCCGTCCTTCTCGAGGGGCTTCGGGACGAACTTCACCCACGGGAAGTCGTTGCCCACGCCGAAGAAGCCCTTCACGTCGCCGATCGCGACCGCCTCGACGACCGAACGGGCGCCGACGCCGATCTTCTTCGCCTCGCCGTTCGCGTCCACGATCCCAAGCACCGCGTAGAAGGGCAGGCCCTCGCCGTCGATGTCGCTGGGGCGCCACTCGACGGACTCGATCTGGAAGGGCCGGTTGGTGAAGTCCTTGCCCGCCGTGAGCTTGTTGCCCTCGAGCAGCTCCTCGAGCGATGACGCGGCGTGACGCTGGGCGCTGATCGAGCGGCTCGCCTCCTCAGGGCTCATCGGGGCGCTCTGGAAGCTCAGCTCGGCCGAGTTGATCTCGCCAGTCTCGAAGAGCTCGACGACGAGGGCGCTCGACAACGCCCCGGCGACGACCAGGTCCGTGTTCTTGCTTGCCATGATGTATCCTTCTTTCTAGTGACACCGTCTCTCGATGACACCGGGGCCAGTCGCGACGTTCGCCATTCGATCAGCGTCGGGTGATCGCCGCCGCGGCTGGCGCCGCTGCCTACGCGAGCAGCAGGCTGCGCTCCAGCTGATCGGCGATCCAGTTGAGCGACTTCGCCTTCTCGAGCAGCGTGCGCGACTCCTCTTCGAGCAGCGTGCCGCGAGACTGGGCCGTCGCGGCTAGTTCGCGCAGTTCCTTGATCCGTTCCACCTCGTCCATGACTACCTCCTGGGCAGAACTCTAGCCGAGGTTCAGTTCGGTGTCAAGGAGTTACATCGCCACGACGGTCGTACCAGCCAGGGTCACCGTGGTCAGCGTCAGTACCACGAGCCACGAGCGCGGGACTACCAGCGTCACCAGTACGTCAGACCCCGCCACCATCGCGACCCCGCTTCCAATCGTATTCTCCGCGCCGGTGGTTGGTCCCATCGTGAGGGTGTAGGAGCCTGCCGACGCGGCGTTTATCTGAAAGTAGACGGTGGAGTTGCTAGCCGTGGAGGGCGTGAAGGCCGTCCCTGACGTGACCGATGGACTGCTGACCGTCGCGGTGTTCGCACTCGCTAGCGCGACGACTTGTGTGTACGCGGCGGCGGTCGAGGGGCCATAAGCCACCGCAACGAAAGCGCCGTTGCCGTAGGCGACGGAGATCCAGCTCTGGATAGAGGGCAGGGTGCTCGCCGTCCAGGTCTGGCCCCCATTGGTGGAGTAGGCGGCGGTCGAGCCATAAGCCACCGCAACGAAAGCGCCGTTGCCGTAGGCGACAGAGGTCCAGCTCTGGCTAGAGGGCAGCGTTGCCGCCGTCCAGGTCACCCCACCGTTGGTGGAGTACGCGGCGACGGTGCTGTTATCCGCCACCGCGACGAACGTCCCGTTGCCGTAGGCGACAGAGGTCCAGCTCTGGATAGAGGGCAG
>JAJYNP010000132.1 GCA_021786265.1 Chloroflexota bacterium | reverse complement strand
CCAGGACGATCTGCACTCCCTGCTCCCGCAGGAAACGGGCCACGCGGGCGTGGTGCCCGCCCTCCGAGCCCTGGTCGTGGAGGTCGTCCCACGCGACGTCGAACTCCCGCCAGCCCGCCAGGGTGCCCTCCGCCACGTCGGCGATCGCCACACGGGCCGCTCGCCCCCAGCGCGGGTCGATCTGTCCGTCGCCCGTCACGGGCACGCACACCAGCATGGGAAACCCTCCTGTCGAGATCGTATCGGAGCCGGGCCGCACACGCGGCTCAGTCGCGCGCTCCCCCCATCAACTCGCCGGCCGCTCGCGCCGCTGCCTGGCCCTGTGCGACACAGTCCGGGATGCCGACGCCGCGATACGGCGCGCCGGCAAGCAAGACGCCCGGCACGCCATCCAGGCCGGCGAAGATCCGCGCCACCCGGTCGAGGTGGCCCACCGTGTACTGCGGCATCTGGCCCGTGAGCCTCGCGAGGCGCGCCAGGGTCGGGGCACCGCGCGCGCCAAGCGTCGCGGCCACGTCGCGGATCGCCGCGGCCACCACTGCCTCGTCGTCCATGCCGCCGGCGCGGCCGCTGCGGGAGCCGATGAACGCGCGGATGAGCACCATGCCGTCCGGCGCCCGGCCCGGCCACTTCGACGAGCTGATGGTGCAGGCGTCGATCGAGAGCGGCTCGCCCGCGGCGACCAGGAACCCATGGCCCGTGGGCTGCGTCGCGAACTGTTCCGCCCGGTAGGCCAGCGACACCACCGCGGTCGTCCCGTGCGGGATCGTCCGGATGCCCGCGGCCGCCGCCGGTGCCACGTCGTCGAGCAGCGGGGCCGCCTCCGGCCCGGGGACGGTAAGGATGGTTGCGTCGGGGCGGAGCGTCTCGCCGGTCGCGAGGCGCGCCTCCACGCCGCTGCCCCCACGCTCCAGGTGCGCCACCGGCGCTCGCAGGCGGAGGTCGACCTCGGGCGATCGACCCAGCGCATCCACCAGCGCATCGATCAGCTGCCCGGTGCCACCCGCCAGGGTGACGAACGGCGACTCCCCACCCGATCGCCGTGCCCGGCCGGCGGCCAGGCTCGCGAGGAACAGGCTGCGGTGATCGCGCTCCGCGTCGCGGAGCTGGGGCACCACCGCGAGCAGGCTCAGCTCGTCGATCGAGGTCCCGTACACGCCGCCGAGCAACGGGCCCGCCAGCCGGTCCACCAGCGCGGGGCCCAGGCGCCGGCGGAGGTACACGCCCACCCCGGTGTCGCGCGCCAGGCCGTCGCGGGGCAGGACCAGGTCCAGTCCCATGCGGAGCTTCTGCAGCGGCGAGAACAGGGACGTGGTGACGAACGGGCGCAGGCGGGTGGGGAGCACGAGCCCCATCTCCTGCGGCAGCGGCACGAACCGGCCGCCGGTGCGAATGTGCACCACGCGCGGGGCGACGGGCCGCACCACCGAGTCGGCCAGCCCGAGATCACGGACCAGCTGCAGCGCTGCGGGCCGGTAGCTGACGAACGAATCGGGTCCGGACTCGACCAGGAACCCGTTCGTTCGCTCCGTCCGGATCTTGCCGCCCAGCCGGTCGGACGCCTCGACCAGCGTGACCGGAATCCCGGCTCGAGCAAGGGCGTGTGCCGCCGACAGCCCGGTGATCCCGCCCCCGATCACCAGCACGCGCATCGCGCCGGCCCGTCAGGCGTTCACTGCGCCGACGGCTGGCACGTACGGGCAGAGGGGATCCGTCTCCAGGTAGTCGCCCGTCCACGCGTAGGCGCGTGCCCGCGAGCCCCCGCAGATCGACACGTAGGAGCACCGGCCGCAGCGTCCCTTGAACGTGGAGACGTCGCGCAGGCTCGTGAAGACCGGGTGGGTGCGGTACACGGTCGCCAGCTGGTCGGTCCGGACGTTGCCCGCGGCGAGGGGCAGGAACCCCGACGGCGAGATGGCGCCGTCGTGGGCGATGAAGACGATCCCGTTCCCGTCCCGGACGCCGAACCCACGGCCGACCGGCGTCGCGGCGATGGCACCGTCGTCGAGCCCCTCCGCCTGCATCCGGCGGATCGCGACGCGGCGGTAGTGCGTGGCCTCGGTGGTCTTGATCGCGAACGGGGCCTCGCGCGCGAGGTCGTACAGCCAGTGGTTGAGCCGTTCGGAGTCCGCCGGCGTGATCTCCTGCAGACCGCTCCCGCGGCCCACCCCGATGAGGAAGAACAGGCTCCAGCGGATGATCCCCAGCCGCTGCATGAGCGCGTAAGTTGCCGGCAGGTCGGGCAGGGTCTCGTCCGTCACCAGGGTGTTGATCTGCAGCGGCAGGCCGACCTGGTGGGCCCACTCGACCGCCCGTTCGGTCATCGCGAAGGTGCCGGGCACGCCCCGGAACCCGTCGTGACGGGCCGCGTCCGACCCGTCGATGCTGAGCGACATGGTCTGGATTCCGGCCGCCTTCAGCCCGGCGAGCCGGGCCAGGGTCATGTCGGGGGTCACCGCGGGTGCGAGCGACGCGCCGATGCCGCGCGCCGTCGCGGCCTCCACCAGCTCCTCGAGGTCCGGCCGGCGGAGCGGGTCGCCGCCGGTGAACACCACGTGAGGGTAGGGGCGCCCGAAGGCGGTGATGTCGTCGAGCAGTCGCCGGCCCTCGTCCGTGGTCAGTTCGAGAGGGCTGCGGTCCGGCTGCGCGGTGGCCCGGCAATGCCGGCAGGCGAGCCCGCATGCGAGCGTCGTCTCCCAGTAGACCAGCATGGGTGCCCGGCCGAAGACGTACCCGTCCGGTCGCACGGCCCCCACTGCGGGGGGGTGGGTGTGCGCGGCGGGGGCGGGCTGGCCTCCCTGCGGTGCGTGCCGGTCTGCGACGGCGGCGTGCGGAGCGTGCGGGTTGTCCATGCTTGGCCTCGGTTCGCGGTCGGCCCGCTCAGGCGGTGGTCGACGGCTGGGGGATGGAAACAGCGAGCGCGTCGGCGGCGACGTCGGCGAGCGCGGCGATGAACATGGGGTCGTCGTTCATCGAGCGGGCCCGCTCGAGCTCGACGCCCACCGACCGGGCGACGGCCCGGGCCTCGATGTCGATGTCGTACAGGACCTCGAGATGGTCGGCCACGAAGCCGACGGGGCACACCACCACCTGCGTCACGCCCTCGGCGGCGACGCGGCGGATCTCGTCCCGGAGCTCCGGGCCCAGCCAGGCCTCGCCCGTGCGGCCCGCGCTCTGGAAGGCCACGAGGTACCCGGTGAGCCCGAGGCGTCGCCCCACCAGGGCGGCCGTGGCGGCCACCTCGTCCGGGTAACGATCGCCCTCGGCGACCACGCGGGCCGGCAGGCTGTGCGCCGTGAAGATCACCCGCGCACCGGCCCGATCGGGAACCCGGGCGAGCGCCTCCGAGGTCGCCCGCGCGAGCGCCTCCACGAAGCGCGGCCGATCGTGCCAGGACTCCACGTGGGTCACGCGCGGTGCGGACGCTCCGAGCGTGGCGATCGCACGGTCCACGGCCTGGTGGTAGCCCGCCGCGCTGGACGAGCGCTGGGGGGCCAGCGCGATCGCCGCGAGCCGCTCGACCCCGTCGGCGGCCATGCGCTCGACCACCCCGCCGATCCGCGGCTCGATGTGGCGCATGCCGGCGTACACGGGAACCGCCGTGCCGCGGGCGGCGAGTTCGGCCTCGAGAGCGGACCGCTGCCGCTCCACGATCCGGGACAGCGGGGATCCGCCGCCGATGGCGCGGTACCGGCCGAGCAGCTCCTCGAGCAGCTCGGGAGTGGGGGCGACGCCGCGGCGGATGTCGGTGTAGTAGGCCTCGACCTGGTCGAGGCGCTCGGGGCCGCCGTACGCCATCAGCAGCACGGCAGCAGGAACGGACTGTGGACCGGTGGGGGACACGACAATCTCCGGTCGACATTGTGCAACGGGAATGGAACTCACGGATCTTCCGGGGCCCCGAGGTGGCCTGCACCCGCCATCCGGCCCGTCGAGACGGGGCCATCCGGCCTGCGCATGGCGTCCACCGACCGAGTTGCCGCGGCTGGTCCGTCGCATGTCGCCGGGCGGACGTGCCGTCAGTGGCCGATCTGCAGCGGGGCCCTCGCCGGGCCGGCGCAGCTCGCCAGTTCGGCCGCGGCGGTCGCGAGCCCCGCGCCGATCGAGAGCACCCGATCCACGCCCGCAGAGCGGATCACCAGCCGGTCGCCGTCGGCCGTCACCTCCTGCAGCGCGTGGCGGGGCACGGCGAGCATCGCGGGGCTGGCTGCCGGGTCGCACGCGCCTCCTTCCGGATCGGCCATCACCAGGAGCTCACTCGACGTGACGGCGATCAGCACGGCGCGTGCCGGGTGGGCGCTCCGGGCCGCCGCCACGGCACCGAACACCATCGCCGCCCCTTCCTCACCGGCGTCCGCCACGACACCCCTGGCCGCGGCCTGCCACCACGTGGGGACCTCGACATCCCCGACCACGCGGAGCCCCGCGGCGGGAACCTCGCCGCGCACGCCCCGGCCGATCTTCTTCCGCAGCCACCACAGGGGCGGGTCGAGCAGCTCGCGTCCCTCGGCCCGATACCGGATCGACAGGCGTGCGTCCGCCGCTCTCACGGACAGCCGCCGGTACCGGAGGATGCGGATGTCCTCGACGCTGCCGATCCGCTCGACCGGGATGACCACGGCGGGATCCCGCCTTCGCCAGTCCACCCAGAGCCCGGTGGCGCGCTCGCCGAACGCGAGGACCTGGACCGGCGTGGCCACGTACCGGCGACAGGTGCGGTCGATGGGGCGTGCGGAAGGAGCCAGCAGCAGCGTCCGCTCCAGCGGGAGCGACCCGCAGGTGAACCGCAGGATCCTGAGCACGCCGGGCGGGAGTTCGGCATCCGACGTG
>JAJYNP010000231.1 GCA_021786265.1 Chloroflexota bacterium | reverse complement strand
CGTCGGGCACCGGGACGATCCCGCAGCGCTCACAGTGGATGACCGGAATCGGCGTGCCCCAGTAGCGCTGGCGACTGATCAGCCAGTCGCGCAGGCGGTACGTGACTGCGCGCTGGCCGACGCCGTGCGCCTCCAGATCCGCGACGATCGCGTCGAAGCCCTGCTTCGCCGAGCGACCGCTGTACGGGCCGCTGTTCACCATGACCTCGTCGTCCGAGTGCGCGACGAACGCCGCGCCGCCCTTCGCCCCCGCCGCCACCATCTCTGCGACGCGCGCTGCTTCGACGGGGTCCGCCGGCGCGATCACCTGGCGGATCGGCAGCCCGAACCTGACCGCGAACGCGTAGTCCCGCTCGTCGTGCGCGGGGACGGCCATGATCGCGCCCGTCCCGTATCCCGCCAGGACGTAGTCGGCGACCCAGATCGGGATCCGCTCGCCGTTGACCGGGTTGACCGCGAAGGACCCGGTGAACACGCCCGTCTTCTCGCGCTCCGTGGACAGCCGCTCGATCTCGGTCTCGCGCTCGGCCTGCGACACGTACGCCTCGACCTCGGCGCCCCGGTCCGCGTGCGTCAGCGCGGCGACCAGCGGGTGCTCGGGCGCCAGCACCATGAACGTCGCGCCGAACAGCGTGTCCGGACGGGTCGTGAACACGCTGAGGGGCTGGCCGCCCGGCTGGACGTCGTCGGGGGCGACGGTGAAGGTGACCTCCGCGCCCTCGGACCGCCCGATCCAGTTCGTCTGCATGATCCGGACGGGTTCGGGGAACCTGACCTCGCTGAAGTCGAGCAGTTCGTCGGCGTATTCGGTGACCCGCAGGTACCACTGGTCCAGCTCGCGCTTCTCGACCCTCGCGCCACAGCGCCAGCAATGGCGATCCGTGCCCTCGACCTGCTCGCGGGCGAGCGTCCCGTCGTTCGGGCACCAGTCGACCGCCGACTTCGCCCGGTAGGCGAGGCGCTTCTCGAGGAAACGGAGGAAGAACCACTGGTTCCAGCGGTAGTACTCCGGGTCGCAGGTGACGACCTCGGCGCTCCAGTCGAACGTCGCGCCCATCGTCCGGAACTGGCGGCGCATGTTCTCGATGTTGCGCATCGTCCAGTCGCGCGGGTTGACGCGATTCCGGATGGCGGCGTTCTCCGCCGGCAGCCCGAACGCGTCGAAGCCGATCGGAAAGAAGACGTTGAGCCCGTTCATCCGCCGGTACCGGGCCAGGGCGTCGGTCGGCGTGACGATGTACCAGTGCCCGATGTGCAGGTCCCCGGACGGGTACGGGTACATGGTCAGCAGGTAGTAGCGTGGGCGCGACGTGTCGTGCAGGTCCGTCCGGTGGAGGCCGAGCTCGGCCCAGCGCGCCTGCCATCGGGGCTCGACAGCCGCGGGGTCGTAGCGGTCGATGCGGCTTCTGTTCGAGACGGACACGGGAACCTCTCCAGGCACGGCGGCAACCCCGCAGGTGGTGGCTCGGGGCGCGCGGTAAGTGTAGCCGAGCATGTCGGGCGCCCCGAAGCCGCGGAAGCGGGGCGGCACGCCTCGGCCGCGCGCGGTCGCGCGTTCTCGGCTGGGCGCTGTCCTCACGCCGGCAAGGACGACGGGCTGCCCGACCACGGCCCGAACGTCTGGATGGTCCACGACCTCGGGCGGCGAGCCTGCCGGGAGCGACCCGTCCGGGCGCGGAGCCGGTCATGGCGTCGGCACCACCAGGGACTCCGATACGCCCGCGCCGCGCCGATGGACGGACGGAGGGCGACGACGACGACGTCTTCTTCGTCGGAGGACCCGGGAGGACGACAGACGACGTGGAGGGAACCGGGGGAGGATGGTGGAGCTACGGGGACTCGAACCCCGGACCCCCTGCATGCCATGCAGGTGCTCTCCCAACTGAGCTATAGCCCCACGAATTACGCTCGACGAGAGCGTCTTCCTGCCGAATGGCCCTTTGCGCTCGGTCGTCAGAGCGTCTTACTGGTGGTGTTCAGATCCACCGTTTGGAGGCTTTGACGATGGCCGGACCATCCGGCGCCGGGCAGTCTATCACCCTCGAGCGAGCCCCCGTTAGCGGGATCGACCGCGACGTGCTCTCGTTCGCCAGGGCGTGCCGCGCCAAGAACTTGTCTCCCAAGACGACCGAGACCTACACGGACTCTGCGCGGCGGTTCGCGGCGTACCTCGCGGACATGGGCATGCCCACGGACCTCTCCGGGATCCGCCGCGAGCACGTCGAGTCGTTCATCGAGGACCAGTTGGCCCACTGGAAGCCGACGACCGCGCACAACCGGTTTCGTGGCGTGCAGGCGTTCTTCCGATGGGCGCTGGACGCCGACCTCATCAAGACATCGCCCATGGCGAAGATGCGGCCGCCGAAACTCCCCGAGGAGGCCCCGGACGTGCTCCGGGAGGCCGAACTCAAGGCATTGCTCGACGCGTGCGCACGAGACAAGACGTTTGCCGGCAGGCGGGATGAGGCGATCCTCCGCTGTTTCATGGACACCGGAGCGCGGCTCTCCGAGATCGCCGATCTCCGCTACAACCCGACCGACCCGGTGGCGAACGATGCCGACTTGGACCAAGGCGTGCTGCGCATCGTGATGGGCAAGGGCCGCCGCGAGCGCACCGTGCCCGTGGGGCGCCGCACGATCAAGGCGCTCGACGTGTACGACCGGCTCCGCAGCAAGCACCCACACGCGGACCTGCCGTGGCTATGGCTCGGGCTGAAAGGCCGCCTCACAGGCAGCGGCGTGTCGCAGATGGTCCGGGAGCGCGGCAAGCAGGCGGGACTCGGCGACGGTATCCACCCGCACCAGCTGCGCCACAGTTACGCGCACAGCATGCTCGCGGCCGGCATGCAGGAGACGGACCTCATGCGGCTCGCGGGCTGGCGCTCGCGGACGATGCTGCAACGGTATGCGGCGTCGACCGCCTCGGAGCGCGCCATCGCCGCCGGACGGAAGCTCAGCCCGGGCGATCGGCTGTAGGGGACGGAGGCAAACGGCATGCCGCCCTGCTGTGCCCGACTGTCCCCGCGGCCCGGCCGGCACTCGCGCAGTTCTGCTAACTGGCAGACAAACGGCCCTACCTCGCAGGAGACATATGGCCCTTTGGCACGGTGCTATCCGGCACTATGGCCCCCACACATCGGTCCGACGGACCGTGTCCCGGAGCCGGTCGGCCGCCGGAGGATGGCGTCGGCGGCAGGGAGGCCGCCAGAGGGAGTGGGAGGGAGGCGCATATGACTCGTGCCCAGGAAATCCGCGAGCTAAAGGAGCGGGACGCCCGCGAGATGGAGGCCGAACTCGGCCCCGGCTGGCAGGCTCGCAACCGGCGGTCACTCGCCCTCGGCGAGAAGGCGGAGGACCTCGCGGCGTGGATCGCCGAGTCCGCCTGCGCCAACGACTTTGGGGCCGCGGCCCGGTTGTGCCGCGAGGCCGCCGAGGCGCTCCTCGCCACGGCCCGCAAGTTCGACTCACTCGCCGCCGAACGCTGACCCCGGCTCCGCAATCGCCGCGTGAGGGCCCCGGACGCAAGTCCGGGGCCATTCCATGTGTCGCGAGATTCGCCGCACGGCCCTCCCCGTTGTGGTAGTGTCCGCCTCAGAACTTGAGGAGCGGTTGGGCAGCCGCTCCGGGAACAACCGGGAACATCGGTAAACCGTCAGCTGGGGCGCATGTCGCCCTCCACCGCCCGGATTCCCGAAAGGCCCCACGTTAGAACGCACGCGGATCCAGGTGACAGGGACACCCGAAGGCGGCTCGACTCGCTGAGTCGGGCTGCCTTTTCGATTCCCCGGACCCGCCCGACCCGGCGACCGTCGACGGTCCGGGCGGGACGGGAGTCGAGCAATGCCTATCACCGACGGAGTGCGCGCCACGCGTGCCGCGGACGGCCGCTTGGTGGCCGCGCATCTCGCACTGGCGGGCGTACCCCTCCGAGCTGTTGCTCGCGCCTCGGGCGTCAATGAGAAGAACCTTCGGGCATCGCTGTCGGGCGAGCGCCATCTACCCGCGCCCTTCCGTGTCGCGGCCGCGCACCTCGTCGCCGATGCGATCGCGACCGAAGGTGTCCGCCCGTGATGACCGCCGAACTGCGCCAGCAACGCGCCAGGTTGGGCGGATTGACCGTCGCGATGCGCGGCACCGTCAACACCGGGCCTGCCCGTGCCGCCCAGCGGTCCGCGCTCGTTCGCGAGATCGACCCGGACGGGACGCTGCCGCCGGCCGAGCTCGAGAAGCGCCTCGCCGCCGCGCAGCGCCTCCGCCTGGTCAAGATGGCCTACGCGTCCGCACGCGCGCGATCCAAGCCCCACTAGAAACGCAAAGCGCCGGGGACCGAACCCGGCGCCTCACTTCGAAGGAGCGCAACCGTGGACCCGCTCGCCTCGCCCATCAAGAATAGCGCGCCCGAGCCGGCACCGACCGTCACCCTGTCGCGCAGCGGCGCGGAGGACGCTCTCGCCGCCGTGGCGCTCGCGCTCGACGCCGCCGAAGCAGACGCGGACATGGGCGCAGCCGACTTCGAGCCGTTCCGTCCTCTGACGCGCGTCGCGCGCCTCCTGCGGGCCGCGCTCGCGCCCGCCCGAGAGGCGGTGCCAGCATGACGGCCGCGACGCCAGAACGGGCGCGGCCTGCCGCCGCACCGCCCCCGTCGACATACCCGGCCCGGCCTTGGGACGCGGACGACCCGGGGCCGATCACCTCCGTCCCGCATCGGCGCGCGCTCCGTCTAACCGCCGTCGCAGACATCGCGTACCGGCCGATCAAGTGGCTATGGGCGACGCCGACCGGAGGCCGGCTCGCTCTTGGCACACTCGCACTGCTCGGCGGTCGCGAGGGGATCGGGAAGAGCACCCTCGCGTACG
>JAJYNP010000229.1:1667-4870 GCA_021786265.1 Chloroflexota bacterium | reverse complement strand
GCCGGCGCGCCTGCTCGCCAACCGCGGCGGCCCACGCGACGACCTGCTCGAGCGTCCAGGCGAGGATCGGGGCGGCGGTGATGCCGACGAGCATGACGAACCTGCCCGAGCGCAGGGCCAGCGCGATCATCAGCGCCGTCAGCGCGATCGTCCACGTGCACCGGACCTGCGCCAGGACCGGGTGACCGACGCGGGACCACCGCGAACCGCCGGCGTCGCGGGATGACGGAGACACGCCGCCGCCGGCACGCAGCGTGCGCACGACCCGGCCCACGGCGAGCAGGACACCCACGAGCAGGAAGGCGAGCTCCTGGGCGAAGGCCGCGAAGTCGGCACCCAGCAGGTCGGGCGGCTGCCACTCCTGGATGAGCCGACCGGTGACGCCGCTCGACAGGGACTGTGTCGCGAACCCGTAGAGGGCCGGGCCCCACGGGTTGACGAGCGGCACTGCGGCAACCAGCACGGCAAGCGATGCGGCCGTGATCGCTCGCCGATCACCGGCCAACCCGAGCGCAGCGGCCAGGACTGCCGCGACCACCGGTGCCAGCAGGAACGAGCCATGGCTGTTGGCCCAGAGCAGCATCAGGCCGACCGCCAACACGAAGAGGTGTCGAGTCGCGAGCCGTCGCGCGAGCCAGGCGTCCAGCGCGAGCAGCCACGCCGACAGGTAGAGCAGCTCCAGCAGCTGCGGTCGCACGCCGAACGAGACGTACGCCGCCCGGCAGACGATCGCGAGGGTCAGCGCGACCGCGAGCAGGTTCCGGCCCCGCAGCCGAACCGCGACCAGCCCCATCGCGAGGACCACGACGGCGGCCGCCGCGAGGCTCGTGCCGACCGGCCCGAAGGCGTCGTTCAGGAAGGCCATGGCCACGTCCGTCAGCCATTCGTGCGCGACCCACGCGTGGCCCGCTGCGGTCCACGAATAGACGTCGTGTCCCCCCAGCAGGATCCCGTTCCACAGGTTCCGGCCGTTCGCGACGTGCCACCCATAGTCAGGATCGGTCGCAGGCTGCAGGGCCAGGTACGCCGATCCGGCAAGCGCCACGACCAGGGCGAGTGCAGGAACCCCGATGCCGGCGCTTCGCCATCGTTCCGTCTTCAGCATCGCGGCCATTATCCGAGCGTCGGACGACCCGAGATCGACGTGCGCGCCCCGTGCCGGCGTTCGTTGTCGGCGTGACCGGGCTTACGACGACGCCTCGTCGTCGTGTACCGTGCTGCCCAACCACATGAGAAGCCCCGCCGCACGCCTCTTCCTCACCAGCGCGACCCTGCTGTTCGTCGAGCTGCTGCTCATCCGCTGGATCCCCGCGAACGTCATCTACTTCGGCTTCTTCAACAACCTCGTCCTCATCGCGAGCTTCCTCGGGATCGGGATCGGAATCCTCTACGGGCGTGCCCAACCCGGCGTTGCTCGACGCGTGCCATTTCCGCCGTTCGCCCTCCTCCTGTTCCTGACCGTGCTCGTGGTGGGAACCGTGCAGCTCAACGTGCAACTGCTGTCACCCGACACGCTGTTCTTCGGCCTGGCCGACACCAGCACGAGCAACGTGGGCTTCCTGATCCTGCCGCTCATCGTCGCGCTCGTGACGCTGCTGATGGCCTCTCTCGCGCTGCCGCTCGGGTCGTTGCTCACGTCGATGCCGCCCCTGCGGGCGTACGCGTGGGATGTCTCCGGGTCGATGGCCGGCATCGCAGCGTTCGCCGTCCTTTCGGCGCTGTCGACCCCCCCGCCCGTCTGGTTCGCGGTCGTGGCCGCGGCGCTCGCCGCTCTCGCGATCGGCCGGCCCATCACCCGCTGGTCCGTGCTCACCGCGGCGGCGATGGTGGGCGTCATCGCGCTTTCCGTCGTCCAGTCGGTCGGAAGCGTCTGGTCGCCGTACTACCGGATCACCGAGTACCAGCAGGGCGGGTACGAGAACGTCAACGTCAACGGCATCCCGCACCAGTTCTTTCCGACTCGCGCTGGTGCCCCGCTGTTGCCCTTCTACTACCAGGTCTACGACTGGCTGCCCGGTCGAACCTTCGACAACGTCCTCATCGTGGGCGCGGGGACGGGCAACGACACCGAGGTCGCGCTCTCGCACGGGGCGAAGGGCGTCGACGCGGTGGAGATCGACCCGGGGATCGCTTCCATCGGCAGGCGGGACAACCCGGCGCGGCCGTACTCGGATCCGCGGGTCACGGTCACGATCGACGACGGACGCGCGTTCCTCCGAAACACCACGAAGCGATACGACCTGGTCGTCTTCGCCCTGCCGGATTCGCTCACGCTGGTCAGCTCGACCGCGAACATCCGCCTCGAATCGTTCCTCTTCACCGACGAGGCGTTCGCGAGCGTGCGCGACCACCTCGCACCCGCCGGCGTCTTCGTCCTCTACAACTTCTACCGAGAGCCATGGCTCACCGACAAGATCGCCGGGATGCTGCAGCAGACGTTCGCCACGCCGCCGCTCGTCGCGTCATACCCTCAGCTGGGGGACGCGGCCGCCGCGCTCGCCGACGGGCCCGGGATCGCGAGGGCATCGGCGGCCTCGTCACAGGCGGACGTGACTGGGAGGGGCTCCGCCGCACCCATCACGAATCCGCCGGTCCCCGCGACGGACGACTGGCCGTTCCTGTACCTGCTCACGCCGACCATCGCCCCCGTGTACCTCGTGGCGATCCTCCTCGTCCTTCTGTGGGCCGGCGCCCTGACATGGCGGGCGTCCTCGGTCAGCGGGACGTCGTTCCGCCGCTTCAGCCCGCATTTCTTCCTGCTCGGGGCCGCCTTCATGCTCCTCGAGACGCGCAGCCTCGTGACGTTCAGCCTCCTGTTCGGCACGACGTGGCTGGTGAATGCGCTCGTGTTCTTCGCGATCCTCGCGAGCGTGCTCGCGGCGATCCTCCTCAACTCGCGTCTTCGTCTCAGCCGGCCGGGCTGGCTCTACGCCGCCCTCTTCGCGGCCGTGGCCCTCGCGTTCGTGCTGCCGCCCGCGTCACTGCTCATCGATCCGCCCTGGCTCCGGTACGGTCTCGCCTCGGTCATCGCGTTCGCGCCGGTCTTCTTCGCCAATCTCGTCTTCACGTACTCGTTCCGGGACACTCGGACCGCAGACATGGCGTTCGCGTCCAACCTGCTGGGCGCGACCGTGGGCGCGACACTGGAATACGTCTCGCTCGTGACCGGCTACCAGGCGCTGTTGCTGCTGGTCGCGGCCATC
>JAJYNP010000229.1:0-1657 GCA_021786265.1 Chloroflexota bacterium | reverse complement strand
ACGGACTGGCATTCCTCTCGGCGCGGCGTTTCCGGATCCTGGCTGACGCCGACCTGATCACGCCGGACGCGAGAGAGACGGCGCCGGCGCTCGAGTCGGTCGCCGACGCGGGCTGATCGATCTGAGTCAGCCGCGGGAGCGCCGCGAGGATCGAGGGTGTACCTATCCAGATGTCGGGCGAGGCGGAGGGGCGGCCGGCGCGGGAGCGCTTCGCTCGGGCTCGTGGCCGCAGCCTGGCTCGATGGAGTGCTGCCGTATGGTCCACAGGCCCGTCCCCGGCATTCACGCCTGCGCTGACGGCGCGATCTTGACCGAGTCGGACCGACGTCCTCTCCAGAGCGGAACCACGGCAACGAGGATCGCCGGCACGATCCGCCACACGGCAGGAGCCGCGAGCGTCACCGCGACCGGTACGATCCACCGCCGATCGGTGACTGCGCCCCAGGCGACCAGAAGCATCGCGGCGACCATCCGGAACCCGATCGGCACGTCGAGCAGCGTCGCGGTTTGCGTGGCGGACGTGCTCCGGGACAGAACCTGCAACCACGCCCCCCACCATGCAGGCACGACCAGGAACGACACGACGGACAGCGCGACGGCCATGCCCAGTGCCAACGCGAAGCTGCGCCACTCGCGGCGGACGAGGAACCACACCAGGCCGACCCCGGGGGTGACCTTCGTGAGCAGTGCGAACGCCCACGCCGCCGGGTATCTGAACCCGACGACGATACCGACCGCGATGACGAGGTCGACGTTGCCCCAGTAGAGCTCGAGCGCGACGGGAAGGAACACCAGCGCGGCCAAGGCCCAGCGCCGGACGAGATAGACGAGGCACCCCACGTTGACGGCGAGCCAGGCCAGGCGCGCGGCTTCGAACGGAATGATGCGCAACGGCGCCGCAGCGAGGGCGACCACGGGGCTGTACAGGAAGGCGTTCGTTTGGCCGAGCGACTGGCCATACGGATTGCCGAGATTGACGTCCCAGTACGCGTGGAAGTCAGCGCCCGGGCCCCAAACGATGACGGCGAGGAGCTCCGCCAGTCCTGCCGCAGTCAGGAGAGCCCACACCAGGAGGGCGACGCGGCGCAAGGAGGCGTGATGCGTCGTCAGTGTTCCGTGCGCGACCGCGGAGACGCGTGCCCGCGCTGTCACGGCGCGCACCGCGTGTCACCCGGGCTCAGACAGACCGCGTAGAGCGCGGCGTCGGGCAGCTTGGCGTCCGTGCCCATCTCCCCGGCTGACGGACCGACCGTCGCGAGCGCGGGCGACAGCCAGGACGGCCGTGACCTGCCGGCGAGGACGGGCGCGAGCGAACTGACGATCTGGTTCTTCTCGAGGATGAGCCAGCGGACGTCGTAGAGTTCGGCGGCCTGGCGGACGACGGGCAGCGGGTCGTTCGGCGTCCCGACACCCGTGATCCCCCAGCGATACCAGTACGCCCCCGGGTCCGCGCTCATCAGCCGATCCGAGGCGGGGATCGGGTGGGCGTCGAGCAGCGCCGTCCGGTAGTCGGCCTCGTGGCCCCACAGCCCGGCGAGGATGACCGTCGCAACCGCGCCGATGACCCACACGACCGCGACGATCACGACGGTGAAGTTGCGCGTCGCGCGCTCCACGTCCCAGTGCGGCCGGCGTTGCGCGATCCAGCGGATCGGAA
>JAJYNP010000341.1 GCA_021786265.1 Chloroflexota bacterium | reverse complement strand
CTACCGGATCGAGAGCGACGGCGACTGACCCCGGGGGCATCGCCCGGGCCCGGGTTCGACGCGCGCTTGCTCCGGGCTCAGAGTGCGTAGCGGAGGCGGGCGTACGCCGGCTTGATCGCCCCGTTGATGAGCGCGAGGCGCTCGTCGAAGTGGCAGAAGGCGCTCTTCATCGCGTTGAGGGTGAGCCACTCGAGGTCGTCCAGGTCGAGCCCGAACGCCCCGGCCAGCAGGGCGAACTCGCTCGAGAGGGTCACCCCGCTCATCAGCCGGTTGTCGGTGTTGACCGTCACCCGGAAGCGCAGCCGTCTCAGCAGCTCGAACGGGTGCGTCTCGATGCTGGCCGCCGCGCCCGTGTGCACGTTCGACGACGGGCACATCTCGAGCGGCACCCGCCGGTCCCGCACGTAGGCGGCGAGGCGGCCCAGCACCGGCTGCCCGTCGGGCCCGGTGGAGATGTCGTCGACGATCCGCACCCCGTGACCCAGGCGCTCGGCGCCGCACCACTGCAGCGCTTCCCAGATGGAGGGCAGGCCGAAGCTCTCGCCGGCGTGGATGGTGATGTGGAAGTTCTCGTGCTGGATCAGCTGGAACGCGTCGAGGTGCCGGCTGGGGGGGAACCCGGCTTCCGCGCCCGCGATGTCGAAGCCCACCACGCCCTCGTCGCGGTGGCGCACGGCGAGCCTGGCGATCTCGAGGGAGCGGGCGGCCGTGCGCATGGCGGTCGCGATGAAGCGAACGGTGATCTCGCGCCCCTCGCTCCCCCGGCGGAACCCCTCGAGAATGGCCTCCACCACCTCGTCGAGCGACATGCCGCGCTCGGTGGAGAGCTCCGGTGCGTGCCGCACCTCGGCGTAGACGATCCCGTCGGCCGCCAGGTCCTCCGCGCACTCCGCCGCCACCCGAACGATGGCGTCGCGCGTCTGCATGACGGCGACCGTGTGGGCGAACGTCTCGAGGTACAGCTCCAGGCTCTTACGGTCGGCACCCTGCCGGATGATCCCGGCAAGCTCGCCCGGATCCTCGGTCGGCAGTCCGTGGTACCCCACGTCCCGCGCCAGCTCGACCAGCGTGCCGGGGCGCAGGCCGCCGTCCAGGTGGTCGTGCAGGAGCACCTTCGGCGCGCGCCGGATCGTGTCGATCGTCAGCACGCCCAGAGCGTACAACCCGGGAGGGTCCTGCGGGCGGCACAGGCGCCGCGCCCCGTGTCACGTGACCGTGTCGCGCCCGGTTCCGCCCCGCCGCCGGGCGAGCGAGACGGCCGGAGGTCGCGCTGGTTCGTGCGTGACGAGTGTCGGGCCGATCGGGCCGAAGGGCCCTGTTGCCGCCCCGCGGGCGGGCTCAGCCTGTCCCGTCGACGCCGCGCAGTCGGCGCCCCGGCGCATCGTGCCGGGGCAGCGGGCGTCTCCGAGCGACCGCCTCCGGAGCGG
Source organism: Chloroflexota bacterium (assembly GCA_021786265.1). Next base: position 3,450 of record JAJYNP010000341.1, on the reverse strand, counting down.
CGCAGGGACGGTGATCGGCATGCCCAACGTCATCGAGACGACCGCGCTGACACGCTCGTACGGATCCCGGCGGGGGGTCGTCGACGTCGAGTTCTCCATCGCGGAGGGCGAGGTCTTCGGCTTCCTGGGTCCCAACGGCGCCGGGAAGACGACCACCATCCGGCTCCTGGCCGGGGCCATCCGCCCGACTTCGGGCTCGGCACGCATCTTCGGGCTCGACACGTGGGCGCGGGCACCGCAGGTCCACCGCTCCATGGCCTACCTCCCGAGCGATCCGGGTTACCTGGGCGAGCTCACCGGCGCCGAGCAGCTCGACTACCTGGCGACCCTCCGCGGCCTGTCGAAGGGAGCCTGGCGGCCGGTCGCCGAGCGACTCGAGCTCGACCCGACCGTCCAGGTCCGCAGGCTCTCGCGCGGCAACCGGCAGAAGGTGGCGGTCGTGCAGGTCTTCATGGGGCACGAGCCCCTGCTCGTGATGGACGAGCCCACCTCCGGACTGGATCCGCTGATGCAGCGCGAATTCCTGGGCCTGGTCGCGGACGCCCGCGCGGCCGGCAGGACCGTCTTTCTCTCGTCGCACAACCTCCCGGAGGTCGAACGGAGCTGCGATCGCGTCGCGATCATCCGGGAGGGCCGCGTGGTGGACATCTCGCCGGTCCAGGCGCTGCTCGGCGAGCACTGGCGCTCGGTGAACCTCGTGCTGGCCGCCCCCGCACCTCCCGGCACCTTCGACCTGCCGAACGTGCGGGTGCTGGCCGACGGTGCGCGCGATGCCCACCTCATGGTCATGGGCGACGTGAACCCGCTGCTGCGGCGCATCGGCGGGCTCGAGGTGCGGGACATCGCGATCACCACACCCGACATCGAGGACGTGTTCATGCGCTTCTACGGGGCAGGCGCGCCGGCCGGCCGGTCTGCCGGGGAGGTGGCGCCGTGATCGCCTCCGTACTGCGCCTGGAGCTCCGCCGGAGCCGCTCGCTGCTTGGCTGGCTGGCCCTCACGTCGATCCTCTACACAGGGTTCATCACGCTCTACTACCCGATCATCAAGCAGAACCAGGCGACCCTGGACGCGATGCTGAAGATGTGGCCGAAGGAGATGCAGGCCGCCTTCAGCATCACGGGCAACCTGACCGACGTCGGCACCTTCTTCAACGTCTACGTCTTCCTGATGATCTGGCCGATTGTGGCCGCGATCGGGGGAATCCTGATGGCGACGCGCGCGGTTGCCGCCGACCTCGACCGTGGCTTCCTGGAGCTGTCGCTCGCCACCCGGATATCGCGACCGGCCTACCTCGCCACCTCCATCGCCGGGCAGGCGATCGGGATGGCGCTGCTGGTCGCGGCCACGATCGCCACGATCCTGCTGTCCGGGCTCGTGATCGGCGAGTCGTGGGACACCGGCCGCTTCCTGCTGGCCGGGTGTGTGATCCTCGCCTTCGGGTGGGCGATCGAGGCTGTCACGACGCTGCTCGCCGTCGTAACGCTGAGCCGGGGCGTGGCCGGCGGCATGACGGCCGGGATCCTGGTCGGGATGTACCTGCTGCAGACCCTCTCCCGGATCGACCCGCATCTCGACGCGCTGTCCTACCTGAGCGCGTTCCGCTACCTCGACACCGGGCCGCTGGTGAACGCAGGGGTGTTCCCGGCCGAAGGGCTGACCGTGCTGGGCGTTGCGGCGCTCGGCGGGTGGCTGGCCTCGGTGTGGGCCTTCCGGCGCCGGGACCTGCTGGCGTAGGCCGGGCGCCGGGCCCGGGACCCGGCGAAGCGCGATTGTGATGCAGCCGTTATCGACGGGCACGCCCGGCTGACCTCGGGGCCACGGCGGTCTTCCTATCGTTCGGCAGGTAGGAGGAGGGAAAACGGCCTATCATCCGCGGTACATCCGGCCCCCAGGCGACGCGTCCCGCGGGCCACGCCGAGCGCCAGAACCCCAGAACCGAGGAGGATCCGCCCGTCGTGCACACGCGCCCGCAGCGTCCGTCGCGTGCCGTGCCGCTCGCCCGTTCGATCGCCGGCCTCACGGTGGTCGCGGCCATCGGAGCCGTCGCGGTCCTGGCGCTGCTGGGGGGCGGGCCGGTGTCCGGCCAGGGCGGCTCCGGTGGCGCACCCGGTGCGTCGGCCGCCGGCTCCCCGGGATCCTCCGCGACGGTGCAGGCAGGCGGCGACCTCTCCGCCGGCCGGGCCCTGTACATGCAGACGTGTGCGGCCTGTCACGGCGTGTCGGGCCAGGGCGTCTCCGGCATCGGGCCCGGCCTGCAGGGCCAGGGTGCCGCGGGCGCGGCATACGCGCTCTACACGGGCCGCATGCCGCTGCCCGAGAACGGCGTGACGTCGCTCCAGCGCAAGCCCGTGCTGTCGCCGGGCCAGATCCAGTCGCTGATCGACTACGTCGCCCGGATCGCCCCCGGGCCCGCGATTCCCCCGGTCGACACGCAGGGCGCCGACATCGCCGCCGGCCGCCAGCTCTTCATCAACAACTGCGCCGCGTGCCACGGCGCCGATGCGGCCGGAGGGTCGGTCGGCGGCGGGTTCGTCGCGCCGAGCCTGCACAACGCGGCCTCCTCGACCGTCGGTGAGGCGATGGTGACCGGTCCGGGGCCCATGCCGGTGTTCAGGCTGCCGATCCGGCAGATCGACGAGATCGCCGCCTACATCGGGTACCTGCAGTCCGCGCCCACCCCGGGCGGCTTCTCGCTGGGCGGCCTGGGCCCGGTCCCCGAGGGGTTCGTCGCCGGCGCCGTGGGCCTCGTGCTGCTGCTCCTCCTGGTGGGCTGGGTCGCCCGGAGGCCGCACCCGTGATCGGTTCCACGGGGCTGGACGCCCGGCCGGAGCGTGACTACTCGGGGCCGCGGGTGCGCGGCCTGCCGCCCACGCCCGAGGAGTACCGCGCGCAGGTCATCGTCGGGGCGCTGTTCGCGGTCACCATGGTGGCCGGGTTCGCGCTGCTGGTGGTGTACCTGGTGGGGGGCGACACCCAGGTCCAGGGCATCCTGCTCACGCTCGCCTTCGGCGGCCTCGGCGCAGGCATCGTGGTCTGGGCGCAGCGGCTGCTGCCGACCCGCCTGGTGACAGAGGACCGGCACCCTCTGCAGCCGGAGCCGACCGCCGAGGCACTGGCCACGGCGGACGCCACGCGCGAGGCGGAGGCCGGCTTCGCCCGTCGCCACCTGCTGATCGGCCTGCTCTTCGGGGCGTTCGCGGGGCTGGGCGCAGCGCTGCTGATCCCGGTCCTGTCGCTCGGGCCCGCGCCGGGCCGCAGCCTGTTCGTGACTGCCTGGAGGAAGGGTTCGCTCGTGGTGGGCATCGACGGGAAGCCGGTGCAGGCGAGCGCGCTGCCGATCGATGGCGTGCTGACCGTCTTCCCGGAGGGCGCCGTCGGCGACGCGATGGCACAGACGCTGCTGATCCGCGTGCCGCCGGAGCTGCTCCGGCTGCCGGCCGCCCGGAT
>JAJYNP010000134.1 GCA_021786265.1 Chloroflexota bacterium | reverse complement strand
CCCCAGCGCCTCTGGTGGAGCTCGATGAACGTCTCGAGCTCGGCGAGCGGATCGGGCACCTCGGCCAGGACGACCTCGCCGACCGCCTCGGCCCGGCGGATCTTGCGCCGGATCTCGTGGCGCTCCTTCTTGCCGAGCGTGTCGAGGTAGCCGGCGAAGCCGGCGCCCGCTGGGAGCGTGACGACCGGGCAGACGTCCTCGCGCTCGACGTTGAGGGTCCACCCCTCGGCCGCCTCGCGACGGAGCAGGGCGGCGGCGAGCTCGTCGGCCGCCGGGTCGCCGCAGCGGAGGCGACGCAGGTCGACCGCGTCCCAGGGCGCCGGGTGGGCGTCGCCGGGCTCGGGCGGCAGGGCGACGTGGGCGGCGAACGCGTCGGCCACCGCCGGCAGGTCGCCCGGGGCGCACAGCACGGTGGCGTAGTCGGCGTGGTACGAGGCGCCGAAGAAGACCGCCTTGGCCGTCGGGGCGACCGGGGTGAGCGGTTCCTCGAAGCCGTGGCGCAGGGTCGTCCGGTCGGCGGCGTCGGTCGGCTCCACCTCGTGGCGATGCATGAGCGGGACGATCGCAACCGGCAGGCCGCCCGGGGCGGACTCGTACAACACGAGCGTCTGGTCGTGGGCCGTCGCGCCGTACGCGTCCCACCAGGCGCGATGGAACGCCCAGCGCGCGAACGGGGTCGCCCAGGGATTGCGCGCGGCGAGCGCGTCCCACACGTCCGGGTCGATCGAGTCGAACGGACGGTGGACGGCGATCAGTCGCCGGGCTGACGGACGCGGGACGACGTCGGTCGAGATGGTGGGCGGTGGACAGGCTGGCTCCGTGTCGAGTGTCGTCTCGGTCACGGGCGGGACGATAGCACCGAATCGCCCCACTGGTTGCGGCGGCAACGGCCCGGTGTGGCGATCAGGCAACGTGTCCGGGTGGATCTTGACCAGCAGCAGCCCAATAATCATGATAAATGGCGCCTGGACTTATCATGATTATGGTGGACTTGCGCATGTTGAGCTTCGTCGAACTCGAGCGCACCTTCGGTGCCCAGCCGCCCCGGCTGGGGGCTCGTCTGGCACGCCTGGATGTCGGACGCGGTCGCGAGGAACTCTACCGCGACCAACTCCCGGAGCTGCTGCGGGTCCTGGCCGAGGAGGCACGGGTCGCGTCGATCACCGCGTCGAGTGCGATCGAGGGCGTGACGGTCGATCCGGCGCGCGTCGAGAAGCTGGCCGAGCCAGGCGTCGACCGGCGGTTTCGGAACCGCAACGAGAGGGAGTACGCCGGCTATCGCGACGCGATCGACGAGATCATGCGGGCCGAGCACCTCGAGCCGGTCACCCTGCCGTACATCCTCCACCTCCATCGCGAGCTCTTTCGCTACGCGGGCGGGGGCGGTCAGCTCAAAGCGGACGAGAACCTCATCGTCAGCTATGAGCACGGCCACCGTGAGGTCCTCTTCACCCCCCCACCGCCGGCGCGCACGGAGTTCCTGCTGGGCGAGCTCATCGACCGGTACCAGGCGGCAGTCGCGGCCGAGGCCGCCCACCCGGTCGTCCTCATCGGGGCGTTCATTCTCGACTTCCTCGCCATTCACCCGGTCGCCGATGGCAACGGCCGGCTGGCGCGGCTCCTGACGACGCACCTGCTCCTCCAGCAGGGCTACGGGGTGACCCGATACGTCAGTGTCGAACAGCGGATCTGGGAGACGAAGCATGCCTACTACGCGGCACTGCACGAATCCCAGGCCGGGTGGCACGACGGGACGCACTCGGTCTGGCCCTGGATCGAGTACCTCGTCGCGACGCTCGGCGAGGCCTACGACGACTTCGAGGCGCGACTCGCGGCGCGGCGCAACCTCGTCGGACTCTCGAAACAGGCACGCGTCCGCGAATACGTCCTCCGCCACGCACCGCGCGTCTTCCGGATGCGCGACATCCGCAACGCTCTGCCAGGCGTGAGTGACCCGACGATCCGGCTCGTCCTGGCCGGGTTGCGTCGCGATGGCCTGATCGCCGTCAACGACCAGACCGGCGGGCGCGGTCCCCGGGCCGCATGGACACGCCTGGAGGCACCCGATCCATCGCCCGATTGAGACGGACATCAGCCACAGCAGGGGTTGCCCCGCAAGCACGCATACCGATGCGCAACACGACCGCCACGAACCCCCACCGGCCTCAGGCGGGTTCCATCTCTCCGGCGGCGGGTTCGGCAGCCACGGGTTCGGCAGCCGCGGGCTCGACCGAGACCGCAGGCCCGGACTCGAGGTCGCGATCGGCGAGGAAGCGCAATCGTGCCGCGGCGACATAGGCGAGCCCATACAACATCGCGACACCGATGAGCAGCGCCTGGTAGCCCGAGGCGAGCGCCACGTACTCGAACGCCCCTCCGACCATCGCGCCCAGCACGTTCGAGGCGAACGCCATGTCGGCGGTCCGTGTGTCGCGGAACGAGTAGCTGAACACGAGGTTGGCGAAGAACACCGGCGCGAACGCGAGCGCCGAGGCCACGCCGTAGCGCAGCCACGCGGGCTCCAGGAGAAGCGAGGCTGGCGGGAGCAGGTACCCGATGAGCAGCGAGGCAAAGAGCGCGATGTAGAGGGGCCGCGGGTCGCGGATCCGGAACCGCGCGTTCACCCCGATCGCGGCGAGAACGCTCGCGAGGATCGCGAAGAACACGAAGGAGTTGACGACCCAGGTCGAGCCGAAGAGGAGACTGAACGTCACGAGGCTTCGCGTCTCGAGGAGCAGGAAGGCGATCCCCAGCAGGAAGAAGTGCGGACTGAAGCGGCGGACCGACGTGCCGCTCCGAGCCACAGCGCGGCCGACCAGGAGAACCGCCCAGAGGAGAACGAGCGCCAGCGCGATCACGTAATGCGTCGGAGTGCCGGGCTCGCGGAGGTAGAGGAACGGCCAGTCGTCGCGCGCCGGACCGGGCACGACCGGCCGATCGACGGGATCGAATGAGCCATCGGCGTCCGATGCGCGCAACGCATCGGCCCCCGGGCCAGCGGCGAGCACGGCCGCCGCGTTCCCCACCTCCGAGTACGAGTGGACGATTGGCGGCGAGCCAAAGGCCGCCTCGAGCATCCCGGCCAGCTTGTCGATGAGCCACTGCTGACGGTAGTAGTTGTAGAGGACGAAGACACCGTCCGGCGCGAGGTGATCGCGGACCGACTCGAAGGCCTCGGTCGTGAACAGGAAGGACTCGAGGCGCAGGTTCGCGGACGTGCTCACGAGCGTCAGCGAGTCGGGCAGGGCGAAGATCACCAGGTCGTAGCGCGACGTGGTCTTGCGAAGGAACGCCCTGCCGTCGTCCACGTGGCGGGCGACCCGTGGATCCGAGTACGGTCGATCGGGATGCTCCTCGACGCCGACGCGCTGGATGACCGGATCGATGTCGACCGCGTCCACCGAACCGGCCCCGTTGGCCAGGGCGAACGAGGTGTCCGTTCCGCTCCCCGCGCCCACGATGAGAACGCTGTCGAACCGGCGATCCGGGAACCAGCGGTCGACCTGGTCGTACCAGGGCTCCCGATGGGGATCCTTCGTCGAGCGCATCACCTGGTGGGGGATGCCGTTCACGCTGAGGTGGGTGGCGCCCTCGACGCGATCGCGGCTGATCCGGTAGTAGGGCGACCACTCGTCGCCACTCATGCCGGCGACCGCCGCCACGCCGATGACGCCGGCCATCGACACCGCGCTCACGATCGACCAGCGGGTCAGTCCGGCCCCCAGAGCCATGATCGACAGAAGGGTGGCCAGGACCACGAACCAGGCGGTCGGCTCGGTCCCCAGTGCGGAGAGGACGGTGAACACCGCGATCCCCGCCATCGAGCCGGCGATGTCGATCGCGTAGGCTCGCAGGGGCGCCATCGACGTGAGGAGCGTTCCCAGCGGCACGGCCAGAGCCGCCATGACGATCGTCACCAGGACGAAGACCATGGGCAGGACGAGGTAGTTCGCGTCCGCGCTCCGGCTCTCGGCCAGGCCAAAGAAGATCTCGTTCGGGGACCCGAGCTTCACGTTGAGCTGGGCGTGGGTCACCAGGAACACGACCGCGAGCAGGACGGGGGCGAACGGCGAGATCGGCAGCCGGTGCGGGTCCCGGCCGAAGAGGATGCCGGCACCGATGCCGAGAAAGCTCGCCATGAGCAGGAAGTTCGAGAAGAACCCGACGTAGACGACGTTCGCCGGGATCCACCGGATGAGCAGCAGCTCGACGAACAGGAGGGTGGCGCTCGTCAGGAACAGCCGGACCGCGGACCCTGACAGGACAGGGACGGGTCTGGTCATTGAGCCAATCAGCATGGCCGCCAGCCGGTGCGCCGCAGGACCGCCACAACGCCCACCAACATCGAGAGATTCACGATCGAGAGCACGGGAATGGCCAGCGCCGCCGCCAGCGGCACTGTCCAGGCGCGGTCCGTTCGGGCGCCCCAGACGACGGTCAGCGCGGCGGCGGGCAGACGGACGATGAGCGGCGGCGGCAGTGCCGTGGGCCCAGCCTCCTGGTTCGCGACCAGCACGTCCACCCAGTCCCGCCAGAGTGAGGGAGCCACCACCAGCGACACGCCGGCGATGGCGGCGGTGACGGCTGCGATCAGCCCCAGCGACCGCCACTCGCGGCGGACCACGAACCAGAGCAGACCGATGCCGGGCGTCACCTTTGTCAGGAGGACCAGGGCCCACGTGGCGGGATGGCGCATGCCGGCCACGACGGCCGCCGCCAGCCAGAGGTTGACGTTCCCAAAGCCGAGCTCCACCAGGGTGAACGGCCAGAGCACCAGCGTCGGGACGAGCAGCACCGGCCCCACGAGGTACCAGAGCGCTGCCAGCGAGACGGCGACCCAGACCTCGTGGAAGATGGTCCACGGGAGCTGCCGGAGCGGTTCG
>JAJYNP010000331.1 GCA_021786265.1 Chloroflexota bacterium | reverse complement strand
CCGGCGACGCGTGGCTGCTTGATGGGACGCGCGTGAGCAGCGGCCCGCGATGGGCGGATTCAGCGTACGGACGGACGGCACCGCTGTAAAGATGTCCGTGGTCAGCGTGTCCGTGGTCAGCGGCCGTTAGGGCTGCAACGACAGGACCTCGGTGCCGCGCTCCGCACGCAGGGGGGTGGGGCAGATCCGACCGGTGCCGTCTCGCGAGGCAACGCGGCAGGCTGGTTCGAGGCGTGGAGAGTGGAAACACGCTCACTGTGCCACTTCCAGCACAGTCTTTGCGTTTGCCCGCGGCGAGAGGAGTCGAGGGCCTCGGACCCAGCTCGTCCTATGCGTTGTCACGTCGCGGGCGGCGATCTCGTCCCGGGTGGTTTGCGAATCCCCCTCGGGCGAGGCAGCCTCCGGCCCTGGCCGATCAGTTCGCGATCGTCGCTCTGGGTCCTGCCGGGCGAGCCGTTCCTCCTGCTCTTCATCATGGCATCGACCTGCTCGCCGTCGGTCCGCTCGTGATTCCGACGCTTGCAAGGTACGCTCCAGGGGTGCCGGTTCCTGCGCGAGTTGGCGCGGCAGTTCGGAGCCATCGACAGAACTGAGCCTTTGACCCGGCATCAGAGTCCGCTCGCCCGTGAACGCAACCCTCGTCGGCGACCGTCAGCGTGTCCTGCGCCGGAGGGCGTGGGTACTATCGCCGTGCGTCCCTCCGCCTCCGCCGCTTCGGACGACCAGCCCCGTTCCGGGGTCCGGCTCGCCGAGCTGGTTGCCGCCTTCTCGCTGGCGACCGACCTCGGCCTCGGACAACCCATGGAGCACGCGCTCCGATCCTGGCTGATCGCCTCCCGGTTGGCCGGCCGAATGGGCCTCGGGGCCGAGGCCCGGCAGGACCTGTACTACGTGGTCACGCTGGCATGGGCGGGTTGCGTCGCGGACACGCCCGAGGTGGCGCACTGGTTCGGCGACGACATCGCCTACCGCCGCGACAGCTTCGGAGTCGACCGGGCAGGACTGCCGATGATGGCCTATTCGCTGCGCCGCGTGGGTGCCGGCAGCCCGCTCGTCCACCGCCTTCGGCTCGGGCTCACCCTTGCCGCCTCCGGCGGCGGAGCGATTGCGCGCGGCTTTCTGTCGCACTGCATCTCGACAGCGCGGATGGCGGAGCGGCTCGGGCTGGGTGTCGCCGTCGCCGAGCAGCTGCGGCAGGTCTTCACCCGCTGGGACGGCAAGGGCGTGCCCGAAGGGATTGCCGGCGAGCAGATCGCCCCGACTGTGCAGCTCTTCCATCTCGCCGACAGCGTCGAGGTGCTTCACCGGACCCGCGGCGTCGACGCCGCCGTGGACCTCGCGAAGGCCTGGCGCGGTACGCAGTTCGCGCCCTCCGTTGCGGACGCCTTCTGCGACGCCGCCCAGGAGGTGCTCGCGGGTCTCGACGGGGTCACCGACTGGAACACCGTGATCGCGCGCGAGCCCGGGCTGCAGGCGCAGCTGACCGACCCCGACCTCGACACTGCGCTCGAGGCGATCGCGGATTTCACCGACCTGCGCTCGCCATCGCGGACCGGCCACTCACGAGGAGTCGCGAACCTGTCGGCACGCGCCGCCGCGCTCAGCGGCCTTCCGCAGGCCGACGTAGCCACGCTCCGGCGGGCCGGGTTTGTGCACGACCTCGGCATGCATGGCCTGCCGGCGACCATCCTCGAGAAGCCCGGCCCGCTTGTCCCGAGTGAGTGGGAGCGGATGCGCATGCGGTCCTACTACACAGAGCGGATGCTGGCTCGGCCGCCGGCGCTGAGCCGGATCGGAGCCATCGCCGCGCTCGCGAATGAGCGGCTGGACGGCTCGGGGTATCACCGTGGCCTCTCCGGGGTCGCCATTCCGGCCACTGGACGCATCCTCGCCGCGGCCGACGCGTTCCGTGCCATGCGCGAGCCCCGACCGTATCGAGATGCCATGACGGAGCGAGCGACCGTGACGGGCCTCCGCGCGGAGGTCCGCGCCGGCCGCCTGGCGGCCGATGCCGTCGACGCCGTCCTGGCGGCCGCCGGGCAGCGCTCGAGCGTGCGCCCCACCGGGCCCGGCGGCCTGACCGCCCGGGAGATCGAGGTGCTGATCCTCATCGCGCGCGGTGCGTCGACCAAGCAGGTCGCCGGCACGCTCGGGATCACCCCCAGGACCGCCGGCACCCACATCGAGCGCATCTACTCGAAGATCGGGGCCTCCACCCGCTCGACGGCCACACTCTTCGCGTTGCAGCACGGCCTGCTCGACACGCTCGAGCCGCTCAACCTGTCGGGTGAATTCCGGACGACACCGACGGTCACCGGCGCCTAAGGTCCCTCCCGTCCGGGCTCGCACCAGCAGGCGTACCTGGGATGCGATCCGGACGGGCTGCGACCGGAAGGCGTGCGCCGGTCGGCCGCCGTCCATCCCAACCATTACGCAGGCCGGCGACCCCGGGGGAGGACACCAAATGTCAACGATCACGGTGCGTAACGGCGTTGACGTCGATCGGCTCGTCGCCACGGTCGGGGCCGTCCAGAACGACCCGACTGTCGCCCAGTTCACGTTCCGTGCGAGGAGCACCTGGGAGACCGGCGGCCGGAGCCGCGGCACGGTACAGGAGTTCGAGCACGCGGGGGCAACCTCGACCGAGCGGCCCACGCCGTTCGAGCTGATCGGCGACGAGCCTCCCGTCCTGCTCGGGACGAACGCCGGCCCGAACGCGGTCGAGCTCTGTCTCCAGGCGCTCGCCTTCTGCTACGGGGTTGGTTTCGTCTACAACGCCGCGGCGAAGGGGATCGAGATCGAGGAGCTCCGCTACGAGGTCGAGGGCGATCTGGACCTCCATCGCTTCCTCGGGCTCGCCGGCCCGCGCGCTGGCTTCTCGGCGATCCGGGCTACCGGGTGGGTTCGCTCGCCGAACGCGACGAGGGAGCAGCTCGAGGAGCTCTGCCAGTACGTCCAGGACACGTCACCGGTCCGCGACATCCTTGCGAACGCAGTGCCGGTGTCGACCGACCTCATGGTGCTTGACTGAACCGCCCGCCCGTAACGTCGCGGGCGTCATCTCCGGCTACCTGTTCGATCGAGCTGATGATGACAGCGCCTGGGCTCGCGCGCTCGCCTCCGCTCCGCGACCAGACGACCCTCCCCCGCGCAGGATGGGAACATCTGGCGGAAGAGAGAGCCGTCTGGCTTGAGCCCAACGGGACATCGACGCGTGCCGGGCGTCGAAGTCGCACCACCACCCAACTCGGCGTCCCCGGGTGGGTGGTGCACTGGGGGCCTCAAAGGCCGTCCGTGCGCGGGTTCGGAGCCAGAATAGAACAAATGATCTGGGCGAAGAGGACTCGCCCCGACAAACCGGATCTGCGACTACTCCCCGCCCAGGTCCGAGATGAACTCCGTGGGCGTCCGAACCGGCACCTGGCGCGCCAGCGAGGTGAGGTGCACGTCACCCGAAACCAGGACAGCACGCTCACCCGCAGCCAGGGCGACGAGGTAGTCATCGCCAGGGTCTTCGGAACGCACGGGTGGAGGTCCGCTGGGATCGTCGGCGAGCTCCGCAGAGCGGCTGAGCCAGTCAACGAACGCGTCGGCGTCGGCCGCCCGTACCCGCCGCGCGAGCTTCGGATAGGCAAGCGCACGCCGGACCTCGGCGAGCAGCATTGGCGAAACGACCAGATCGTAGGCGCCGGCCTGCCATGCGAGAAGAAGTCGGGCCGGGGTGCCCCGCGGCGAAATGACGGCGGAGATCAGGACGTTGGCATCGAGAACTGCGCGCACCGTGCGCGTCAGCCGCGGGTACGGTGCTGGGCCTCGGTGGCGAGCGCGAGTGCCTCATCCTCATCGAGGTCGTTCGTCGCCCATAGGCGGTCGAGCAGGTCGAGGCCGAGGTCGCGCCGCAGCGCATCCTCGATCACATCGCTGTCGCCCTTGCCGAGCCTTGCCGCACGCACCTTGACCGCGCGCAGGACTTCCGGATCGATCGTCAGGGTTGTGCGAACCTTCGTCATCGATGCATCATAGCATCACGATGCTCGGCAGGCTTCCGACTCAGCCCCCATGATGAAGGACCGAACCGGAGTGCGGTTCGGTGGACTTGGGAGGAGTCTGGTCGGGGCGAGAGGAGTCGCACCACCGCAACCGATGTCCCGGCCCTGCCGCTCAGCATGGCGCTCACCGGGACCGAGCCATGGTCGCGAAGGTCGGGCTGAGGCGCGATAGCCAGACCGTCAGCTCAGCGTCGAGACAGCGCGTTCGAGATCACGGCGATGGGCGATGCGGGCCACCAGCCATAGGGCGCCGGAGTCGACCGCCTCGCCCGACTGGACCGGACGGTAGAGGATGCGATAGTCGCCGACCCGCAACCGATGCCACGGTGCGTTTCCGGCCAGCGGCTTGATGTCGAGGTTGGTCGCGCCGGTAGCCAGGCTCTCCAGTGCCTCCCGGATCCGGGTCAGCGCCTCGCCGGCGCCGATGCGTCGCAGATCACGCTCGGCGCGCCGGGCGAGGACGATGCCGTGCATGGGGACGGATCAGCCACGATCGATGTCGGCGAAGACCTCCTCGGCCGGGCGCACTCGTCCAGCCCGCAGGTCGGCGTCGGCGGCGCGGGTCGAGCGGACGAACGCCGGGGCGTGGGCCAGCACGAAGTCCTCGAGTTCATCCGGATCGACGGCCACCATGGCGGTCACCGGCCGCCCGTGGCGGGTGATGATCGCTGGGCGTCCGGTCCGTACCACCTCGTCGACGACCTGACTGGGGCGGCGGCCCAGATCGCGGATACTGATCGTGGACATCGGTTCCTCCAAGATATGTACGTGCAAGTGTCGTACATTATTGTCGATGGCGCAACGGGCTCACAGCCCGAGCATGCACTGGCGATCAAGGGCTCGGCCACCGATGCCGAGCTCCTGGTTCCCGATCCGGGCGGGACGCTCGTGCACACGAACCACTACCTGGCGGAACGGGTGCTGGGCTGCGAGGGAAGATC
>JAJYNP010000064.1 GCA_021786265.1 Chloroflexota bacterium | reverse complement strand
GTCTCCCGCGATCAGGCCCAGCACCCGTTCCCGTTCCAGGGCCGGGAGGGACCCGGTCAGCAGCGTCACGCCGTGTCCGAGCGGCTCCAGGAACGCCGCCAGCGTCTCCGCATGCTGCCGCGCCAGGAGGTCGGTGGGGGCGAGGAGCACCGCCTGGCGGCCCGCGTCCGCGACGAAGCAGAGCGCGAGCGCCGCGACCGCGGTCTTGCCGGAGCCGACGTCCCCCTGCAGGAGCCGCAGCATGGGCCGGCTGGACGCGAGATCGCCGCGGATCCTCGTGATGGCCGCCTGCTGGTCGGGCGTGAGCGGAGCGCGGATCGCCCCGTCGCCAGAACCCTGCCGGGGAGGCCCCGTCCTTCCCCGCATCCGCGCACCCAGGACCTCCTCGACGGCCGCCAGCGCCGCGCGGAACCGCGTCTCGGGGATCTCGATCCGGTCGGCGGTGTCGGGGCGCCGCTGGCGATCCCGCGAGATCATCCCCACCTGGAGCGCGAGCAGCTCGTCGAACGCAAGCCGGCGCAGGGCGCCGTCGCGCCGCTCGAAGTCTTCCGGCAAGTGTGCCTGCTCCAGGGCCTCGCCCAGGTCCGGCAGCGCACGGCGCTCGCGGACCGCCGCCGGCAGGTAGTCGTCCAGCGACGCCGCGTGACGCGTGAGCGCATCCCGGATGAGCCTGCGCAGCGCCGGGTTGGTCACGCCCGCGGTGAGCCGGTACACGGGCACGATGCGGCCGGCGTGCAGCGAGCCGGCCTCGTCAGGACCGAACTCCGGGCCCTGGAACTCGGGGACGGGCAGCAGCCCCTTCACGGTGGCGCGCCCGGTGAGCACGAGCCGGTCGCCGGCCCGCACGCGCCGCTCGACGTATCGCCGGCCGTACCAGACCGCGGTCCCCTCGCCGCCCTCGTCATCCCTGAGCTGGGCGGTCACCACCCGCACGCGCCGCCGGAACGTCTGCCCGACCTGCACGTCGATCACCGTCACGCGGGCGCTCACCGGATCGTCGGGCCGTGCCTGCGCGATCCAGCGGAGCGATCGCATCTCCCGGACGTCCTCGTACCGGCGCGGGAGGTGAAACAGGAGGTCCTCGACGGTCACGACGCCGATCCGGCGGAGACGACCCAGGATCGGGCGACCGGCGAGCCCCGCGCGCGTGAGCGGCGTCGCGAGGCGGTCACCGGGCGCCCCGCCGGTCATTCGGCGGCGAGGAGGTATCGGTAGTGCGGCTGTCCTCCGTGGACCAGCTCGACCTCCGCGTCCGGCAGCGCCGCTCGCAGCGACGTCGTGAGCGCCTCCGCCTCCCCGAGGTCCGCGCCGTCACCGTAGTAGACGGTCACCAGCTCGAAGCCGGGACGCAGGGTCGCCACGCCGGCGAGGACCGCGGCCGAGCGATCGGAATCCGCCGCGACCAGGCCGTCGTCGGGATCGAGCACGATGGTGTGGCCTTTCTTCACCTTGCGCCCGCCGATCTTCGCGTCACGTACCGCGTCCGTCACCTGGAGCGTCTGGATGCTGCGTGCGGCTGCCAGCATGGCCGCCGCGTTGGCCTCGGCGTCGCGGGCGGGCTCGTAGGCGAGCAGCGCCGCGAAGCCCTCCGGGGCGTTGCGCGTGGGCACCACCACGATCCGCGTGTCCCGAGCGAGGGCGGAGGCCTGCTGCGCCGCGAGCTTGACGTTCGGGTTGTTGGGCAGCACCAGCACCTCGTCCGTGCACAGTCCCTGCGCCGCCCTGAGGATCTCCCCGGCCGAGGGGTTCGCGGACTGGCCGCCGCCCACCACCTGGGCCACGCCGAAGCTCCGGAGGATCGCGACGATCCCGTCCCCGGAAGCCACCGCCACGATCGGCGGTCCGGCGTGGGGGACGCGGTCGTGCGCGATGCCGACCTGTTCATGGCCCGGGCCGTGCCCGTTCCCGCCGTGCGCGAACGGGCCGGGATGCGCCCCGGTGCCCGCCTCCACCAGGACGGCGGCGGCCACCGCGGCTCCCGTCGTCTCCGGGACGCTCGACGTCGCCGTCGCGACCGTCCCTCCATACTGGCCATGGCCGCTGCCGGCCGCCAGCTCCCGTTCCTGCCCGAGACCCGTGGCGGCGCCCGTCCCCGTGAAACCGTGAGCCCGCGCCTCCCGGGCCTCGCGGGCCTGCCGGTCCAGGTTCTCTACGCTGACGTGGCTGAGCTGCCCGAGCGAGAGCCCGTAGCCGATCACCAGGTCGGGTCGCTCGTTGTGGACGTGCACCTTGACGGCGCGCGAGTCCCCGGCGACCAGGACCGACTCGCCGAGATCGGCGAGTCGCCCGCGGATGGCGTCGAGGTCGAGGGCGTGGCCGATCGGCGGGACCACCAGGAACATGGTCTCGTACCCGAACCCCTCGTCGGCGCTCGCGATGACCGCCGCGGGATGCGCCGCCTCCCCGGCCGCCATCTCGGCCGGCGCCGTGCGGCCCAGGGTCGACCTGAGCGCGCCCTGCAGGATCCGGTAGAGCCCCTCCCCTCCCGCGTCCACCACGCCCGCCTCGCGAAGGACCGGCAGCAGCGACGGGGTGCGGGCGACGGCCTGTTCCGCGGCCTCGACGGCGGCACCCAGGACGGCCTCCATGTCCGGGTCGTGCTCGGCGGCCGACACGGCGGCGGCGGATGCCTCCCGGACCACCGTCAGGATCGTCCCCTCCACGGGCCGCAGGACCGCGCTGTGCGCCGTCTGGCTGCCGGTGGCCAGGGCGTGCGCCAGGTCCAGCGGGCCCATGCGCGGCCGGCCGGCGAGCGCGTGCGCCATCCCGCGCAGGATCTGCGAGAGGATCACGCCGCTGTTGCCGCGTGCGCCCATGAGGGCCCCGTGGCTGATCGCCGCGGCCACCGTGCCCACGTTGCGTTCCTCGGCCGGGATCGCCTCGGCCTCGGCCAGCGCTGCCCGCAGCGTGGCGAGCATGTTCGAGCCGGTATCGCCGTCCGGCACGGGGAACACGTTCAGCGCGTTGATCGCCTCGGCAGACTGTTCGAGCATCGCGAGCGCCCCGCGGAACGCATCGAGCAGCCCGTCACCGTCGGCGCCCCGCCGGCTCACTCGGGCACGGCTCCGGTCTCCGTCTTCGCCGCGCGTCGCACCTGCAACCCGCCGACGTGGATCACCAGGCTGTCGACGTCGCGGCCCAGCGCCTGGTGAAGCGCGTAGCGCACGGCGGACTCCACGTTGCTGGCGACCTCGGCGATCGGGACGCCGAAGGCGACCCGCAGCGAGATCCTGACGTCGAGCGTCGGTGAGATCCGGACGGTCACGCCGGGGGCGCTGTAGCGCACCAGCGACAGCACCCGTGTACGCAGGTCCGGGTTCGTGAAGCCAACCACGCCGTACGAGGTGGCGGCCGCCTGGCGAACGAGATCGGCGACGGCGCGCCGCGTGGCGAGCGCGTGTCCTGGCAACGGCTTCGGGATCGTGGGGCGTTCCTTCCGGTGGTTGTGCGATCGAACGACATGCTATAGTACGCAACCGCTGCGCCACAGCCACGGCGCGCCCGCTCTCGTCCCTGAACCGATACCCGAGGAACCCATGGCCCGCTCCTGCGCGATCTGCGGAAAGACCTCGATGGGTGGCTACAACCCCCAGTCGAGCGGCATGAACCGCGTCCGCGCCCACCGGCGCTGCGAGCCCAACCTGCACCGGCTCCAGGTGGAGCGCGGCGGCAAGCTCGTGAACGCGCTCGTCTGCACCCGCTGCCGCCGCACCCTCGCCAGGTCGGCCTGACGGACCCGGCCGCGGCACACCGGCCGCGCCACCCGGGCAGCATCACCCGCGTCGCCCGGTTCCGTCGCGGCCGTCGCGCACCCGGCGTCCTTGCTGGCTGCGGCGTGCGCGCTCATCGAGGGCGCACGCCACCCTCCGGCGGCCCGCCCGCTCGAGTGCGAGCGCTCATTCCGGCGCCGGCGCGCCGTCTCCCTCCGCGTCCAGCCAGATCGTGAACGGCCCGTCGTTCACGAGGTCGACCTCCATCCTGGCCCCGAATACCCCCCGGCTCACCGGGACCCCCAGGGCCTCCAGCTCATCGGCGTAGGCGTCGTACAGGCGCGCCCCCACCTCCGGCGCGGCGGCCCGCAGGAACGAGGGGCGACGCCCGCGGCTGGTGTCTGCGTACAGCGTGAACTGGCTCACGGCCAGGACGCCCCCGCCCACGTCGAGCAGCGACCGGTTGGTCCGGCCCGCGTCGTCAGGGAAGATGCGAAGCTCGACCGTCCGGCGAGCCATCGTGCGCGCGAGATCCCGCGTGTCGCCATGACCCACCCCGACGAGCGCCACCAGTCCGCGCCCGATGCTCCCCACCGCGCGGCCGTCCACGCGAACCTCGGCCCGGCTGACGCGCTGGAGCAGGAGGCGCACGGTCAGCGCCGGAACAGGCCGGCGGCGGCCACGGATGCCCCGAGGAGCACCACCACGGCCGGGATGGCGTAGGCGAACGAACCAGCCGGCACGCCATGCCAGGCGAGCGCCCCGACCGCCACGGCGCCGACGCCCGCGGCCGAGAGGCCGAGCGCGAGGCTGCGCCACGCGACGTGGACGCGCCCGACGAGCGCCGCGTGTCCGGCGACGCCGGCGGTCCGCGGCTCGCCCAGCGCATCGTCGCGCAGGCGATCGAGCATCCCGCGGAACCACGTCGGCGCGTGCGCCACGAGCGCGTAGGAGGCGGACGCGTAGGCGACCCCGGCGATCGCGTCGATCACGTAGTGGTCGCCCAGGTAGACGATCGAGAACACGACCAGCGCGAAGTACCCGAGAACGAGCCAGCCCACGCGCCCGAACCCGCGCAGCGCGAACAGGAACGCGAGGAACGGGAACCCGGCATGCAGCGAGGGAAACGCGGCCACCGGGTTCGGTCCGATGTCATAGAACGTGTACGTGTAGAGGTAGTGGCCGTTGAATCCCAGCCAGGAGGCCAGCTCGTCGAAGCCCACCGGCTTCAGGTACTGGATCAGCGGGCGTCCGTCGGGGCCGTTCAGGAAGCCGTGCTGGGCCGCGTACCAGGGGGGCGCGACCGGCACGAAGAGGAAGGTCACGAAGCCGGCGATGCACAGCACGATCAGGGCGGCCACGAAGTCGTAGTAGAGCGCCCGCCGCTTGAGCCAGAGCAGGAACCCGACGGCCAGCGGCAGCGGGAAGTGGAGGAAGTACACGATCGTCGCGCCGACGGCGACCAGGTCGGGGCCGGCCGCCGGATGGAACCACCCCTGCAGCCACTGGGTTGGCAGCGCGCCCAGCCCGATGATCCGGTCGATCGCGATCACGTCGGTGACGTGGATCGCCATACCGAAATCGTCCGCGTACCCGCGCATCAGCTCGTAGGCGAAGAACAGCGCGATGAACGGGACCCAGTCGCGGAAGAAGAGCCGGCCGCGCCCAAGGACAACGGCGGCCAGCCCGAACCCGACGAGCAGGACGTCCGGCGTCACGCCGATCCCCCTGGCGATCATGAGACCGCTGAGGATGGCCACGTAGAGCGCGACGGCGATCAGCAGGATCCGGTTGTTGCGCTCGCCGAGCGCGGTCGACCGCGTGCCGTCCCTGTCAGCCCGCGCGTCAGCCCGTGGGGCGGCTACCGCGCCCGCCGTGGCGCCCCCGCCGTCGCTCGACTGCGCCGGCCGGCCGTTCACAGTGCCTCGTCCTCCTCGGCGAACCCGAGACCGAACCGCTTCCGCGCGAAGACCTCGGCAGAGGCCGGTACCATCACCACGCGCTGGGCATCGATCCCGGGGACGAACGGGCCGGTCCGCAGGACGAGCGTCGGGATCCCGGCTCGCTCGATGGTGCGGCTGAGCTCGTCCGCGTCGGGATGGGGCAGCGTGGCCACCACCGACCACGACTCTCGCGGGATGGGCGGCTCGCCCCGGCCGATCTCCCGCGTCCACCCCTCATCGGCCAGCGCCTTGACCAGGCGGATCTCGCGCGCCACGTCGTGGCCGCGCTCGAAGAGCGCCGAGCCGACGATCAGGATGTCTGCGCCGAACCCACCGACCACGTCGGCGGTCTCGCGCCCGATCCCGCCCTCGACGTGCACCTCCCACCCATGCGGGCGGGCCGCGAACAGCTCGCGCGCGTCCGCCACCTTGCCGGCGATCTCCCGGCGAAACCGCTGGCCCGAGGTCGCGGGGTCGACCATGAGCACCAGTGCGATGTCGAGCGCCTCGCGAAACGGGGCGAGCGCCGCCACCGGCGTGGCCGGGTTGACGGCGAGGCCGGGGCCCAGCCCGGCGCGACGAACCGCCCTCAGGGCCTCCAGGAGGCGCTCTGCCGGCTCGGGGGCCTCGACGTGCATCGTGATGGAATCCGATCCGGCTGCGATGAGCCCTTCCACCAGCGCCGAGGGCCGGTCGACCAGCAGGTGGACGTCCAGGGGCAGCCGTGTGAGCCGGCGCAGGGCCCGGACGATGTCGGCTCCGAAGGTCAGGCTCGGAACGAAATGCCCGTCCATCACGTCCAGATGCAGGCGGTCCGCGCCGGCCCGTTCCAGCTTGCGGACCACGCGGTAGAGGTTCCCGAAGTCCGCCTCCAGGATTCCGGCCGCCAGCCGAGCCCGCCCCCCGTTCACTCGCGCCGGCCGGCGAGCGACGCCGCCCCTGCCTGTTCGAGATGCGCGCGCCTCCGGCGCACCGTCGCGGGCGCCGGCAGGCCGGCGCGCTCGGCCGCCAGCTGGCCGCACGCGGCGCCGATCTCCTCACCCCGGTTGCGCCGGATCGTGGTCGCGATGCCCGAGTCGCGGAGCGCCGCCGCGAACCGCTCGACGCGCTCGGGCCCGCTGGGGAGCCAGGTCGTGTGAGCGACGGGGTTCATGGGGATCAGGTTGACGTGCGCCAGCCGGCCCCGGAGCAGGGCCACGACCGCCGCCGCGTCGGCCGGCGTGTCGTTGACCCCGTCGATCATCACGTACTCGTAGCTGACCCGGCGACCCGTGGCGTCCGCATAGGCGGTAGCCGCCTCCACCACGCCCTCCACAGGGTAGCGCCGGTTGAGCGGAACGAGCACGTCACGCAGGGCCGGGCGCGCGGCATGGAGCGACACCGCCAGCGTCCACGGGGGCCGGAGCGCCGTCAGCCGCTCGATCCCGGGGGTGACGCCGCTCGTGCTGACGGTGACGTGGCGGCCGCCGAGCCCGAAGCGCGCCGGGTCGGTGATGGCCGCGGCCGCTGCCAGGACGGCGTCGGGGTTAAGCAGCGGCTCCCCCATGCCCATGAAGACCACGTTCGTGACGTGTCGCCCGAGGACCGCCAGCCGCTTCGCCCAGAAGCGGACCTGGTCCACGATCTCCGCGGCGTCGAGGTCCCGTCCGAAGCCGAGCTCTCCCGTGGCGCAGAACGGGCAGCCGACCGCGCAGCCGACCTGGCTCGAGATGCAGACGGTGGCCCGCTCGCGGTGCCCCGCCCGTCCCGGATACCGCATGAGCACGGACTCCACGAGCTGCCCGTCGTCGAGGCGATGCAGCGCCTTCTCGGTGAGGCCGCGATCGGCAGGGCGGACCGCGGAGTCCTCGAGCGTGACGGCACGGAAATCCGCCGCGAGCGCAGCGCGCAATGCGACGGGCAGCGTGCGCATCTCCCCGATGTCGATGGCGTGCCGGCGCCACAGCCAGTCGGCGACCTGGCGACCGCGGTAGGCGGCCTCGCCGCGCAAGGCCAGCCAGGTGGTCACCTCGTCCGCCGGGAGCCCGGACAGGCCCGGACGCAGGTCGCGAGTCGCGGCCGGGAGGCCGGCGACGGTGGGCTCTGGGCGACGATCCGACATGGGGCGTTCATGGTAGCGCCGGGGCGCCGAGCCGGCTTCCGACGAGCTCCGGATGACCCCGGCGCAGCTCGGCCGACGCCATCCGCCTGGCTCCGGCCAGCTGGGCCTCCTCGAGGCGAAGCGCGCCGTCCGACACGAGCACCGCCAGCCCACCGTCGTCGGGCACGATCAGCCCGAGCGTGGGCCCGGCGCCCCACGTCCGCGCGCCCACGCCCACCTCGGGTCCCACCGCGAGCGGCCTGGCTTCCCAGACGATCAGCCGCCCCGCGACGCTCTCGGCCCAGGTGCCCGGCCAGGGTTGATAGGCTCGCACCTGGCGCTCCAGCTCCACCGCGTCGCGCGAAGGGTCCAGCCGCCCATCCTCACGGTGCAACGGGCGGGTCATGGTCGCTCCTTCCTCGGGTTGCGCACGCGCGGCGCGGCGGCCCGCCAGCCAGTCCCCGAGGACCGTCCGCAGCAGGTCGGCCCCCTCTTCCGCCAGCAGCGCCTCGAGCTCGGGGGCCGTTTCGGTGCCGCCGAGCGGCACCGCCACCTGGGCGACGACCGGACCCGTGTCGAGTCCCTCGTCCATCAGCATCAGGGTGACGCCGGTCTGTCGATCCCCGGCCAGGATGGTCGCCGGCACCGGCGACGCCCCCCGGTGGCGCGGCAGCAGGGACGGGTGCAGGTTCAGGGCGCCATGGGCCGGCAGATCGAGCAGCGCGCGGGGCACGATCTGGCCGTAGTCCGCGAGGACCAGCAGGCCCGGGCGCAGCGCCTCGATCTCGGCGATGGCCGACGGCGCGCGCAGCCGCTGGGGCTCCAGGATGGGCCCGATCTCCAGCGCGGACGCGCGATCGGCGACCGGCGATCGTCGGAGCCGCTCGCCGCGGCCGGCCGGCCTCGGCAGAGCGGTGACGACACCGGCCAGTCGCACCTCGGGGGCGGCGGCAAGCGCGTCGAGGACGGGGACGGCGAACGCGCCGCTACCGATGAACACGGTGGGGACGCCGCTCGTCGCGGGGACGGCCGGCCTGTCGCTCACCCGACCAGCGTGCGCCGCTCCGCGCCCGGCTCGGCCTGCTCCTCGTCGTCCTCCCGACCGACCGGGATCAGCTCGTCCATCGATTCGAGGTAGTCGATGTAGAGCTTCCCGTGCAGGTGGTCGATCTCGTGCTGCATCGCGCGGGACAGGAGGCCGGTCCCCGCCACCTTGATCTTCCGGCCCAGCCGGTTCTGAGCCACCACCCAGACGTGCTCCCGGCGCGTGACGTACGCCGTATACCCGGGAATGCTCAGGCACCCCTCGAGGTCCCGGTCCTCGCCCGTGGCGCGCACGATCCTCGGGTTCACCAGCTCGTGCAGGTTCCCCTCGACCTCGACGACGCACGCCTGGAGCGCCACCCCGAGCTGCGGTGCCGCGAGCCCCACGCCGGGAGCGTGCCGCATGGTGTCGGTCAGGTCGTCCAGCAGCTCGTGGAGGTACTTGCCGAAGCTGTCGACGGGCTCGCCTTTCAGTCGGAGCCGCGGGTCGCCCAGCAGGACGATGGGAACAACGCTCATGATGGGGAGAATATCCGGTCCGCAGGCAGGCTGCCGTGACCGGTGAGATTCGCTGCCGAACCGTCCGGGAATCCGCGCCCCGGCCCGTGCCCCTTGCTCAGAGGAGCGATTCCGGGTCCACGTCCACGCTCCATGGCGGTCCGGGGTCGTGTCCCAGGACCCGGGTCGGGTCCGCGCCCCGCAGCACGAGGTGGAACCGCCAGCGCCCGGCGCGCCGCGCGACGTAAGCGGGCACCGGCCCGAGCACCTCGACGGCGGTCCCGTCTCCCTCGCCGCTCGCCTCGCCTGCGGCCTGCCCGCGCAGGGTGCCCGCCATCCGCTCGGCCTCCGCCTCGGCCGCCTCTCGATCCTCCAGGGCGACCGTCAGCTTGACCAGCCGGCCGAACGGTGGCAGGCCGAACGTGCGCCGCGACTCCAGCTCCGCGGCGTAGAACGCGGAGGGATCGGCGCCCGCGACGGCGATGATCGCCGGGTGATCGGGCTGGTAGGTCTGGACGATGGCCTGGCCGGGCCGCTCGCCGCGCCCCGCTCGCCCCACCGCCTGGGCCAGGAGCTGGTAGGTCCGCTCCGAGGCCCGCAGATCGGGGAGGTTCAGTGCGATGTCCGCGGAGACCACGCCGACCAGGGTGACCTCGGGCACGTCGATGCCCTTGGCGACCATCCCCGTGCCCACCAGCACGTCCAGTCCGCCATCGCGCAACGCGTCGAGCAGCCGCTCGGCTGCGCCGCGCCGGGCCAGCACGTCGCGGTCCAGGCGGCCAACCCGGTACCCGGGAAACCGGGTGCGGATCTCCCGCTCGAGACGCTCGGTGCCGCCGCCCAGGTAGCGGATTCGCGGGGAGCCGCAGGCGGGACAGCGGGCGGCCAGTGGCGCGGCGGCCCCGCAGTGGTGGCACCGCAGGGCCGCGGCCACGGCGTGGTACACCAGCGGGCGCTGGCACTCGGGGCACACCTGGACGTACCCGCAGTCCCGGCACAGGACCACCGTGGCCGATCCCCGCCGGTTGATCACGAGGATCGCGCGGTCCCCCGCGGGGCGATCCAGCGCCGCGAGCGCATCGGCGAGCCTGCCCGACAGGAGCCCCCGGTTGCCGGCCGCGAGCTCGGCACGGAGGTCCACGACCTCGACGGTCGGCAGCCGACCCGATGGGCGCTCCGGCAGCTCGAGCCTGGCGATCTCGCCGGCGTGCGCCCGTCCCATCGTCACGACGTCCGGCGTCGCGCTGCCCAGGACGACCGGGGCGCCGGCCAGCGCGCCCAGCTCCAGCGCCACGTCCCGGGCCTGGTAGCGCGGTGTGCGGTCCGACTTGTATGCCGCGTCGTGCTCCTCGTCCACGATGACGACGCCGGGATCGGCCAGCGGGGCGAGCACCGCGCTGCGCGTCCCGACCACCACCGGCACCTCGCCGCCCCTGATGCGGCGCCATTCGTCGGCGCGCTCACCTTCCGACAGGCCGCCATGGAGCAGCGCCATGTCGATGGCTCCTCCCGCCCGGAGCCGATCCACCAGCGGCACCGCCAGCGCGATCTCGGGAACGAGGACCAGCGCCTGGCGGCCCTCGGCCAGCGCCGCCTCGATCGCGGCCGAGTAGACGGCCGTCCGGCCGGCGCCGGTCACCCCGTCGAGCAGGAACCTCGACGCGCGCCGGGCACGGACCGCCCCGACGACCTCTTCCACGGCCTCCCGCTGGGCAGCGCTCAGGACCGCGCCACTCGGCGCCGCGCCGCGCGGCCCGGGCGGCCGGCCGGCGAGCGGGCGCCGCGGACGCTCCCCGACGGTCAGTTCCACCAGCCCGCGGCGCGCCAGGCGGGCCAGCGTCGACGCGCCGTGCGAGGCCGCCAGCGGCGGCGCCGGAGCTGTCTCCCCGTCCGCAAGGGAGCCGAGTTCGCGCAGCAGGGCCTGCTGCCGCGGACCGAGCCTGGATGCCGCACCGGCGCCGAGGCCGTGGTCCTCCGGGCCGTGGTCCTCCGCGGGCTGGTCATCCCGGCCGGGGCCCTCCTGGCCACCACCGTCCGCGGTTCGCGCCTCCGGGCGGGCGGCGAGAACGGCGAGCAGCTCCCTCCCCAGACCGCTCAGCGCGGCACGCCGCTCCCTCCGCGGCCGCGACCCGGGAGCGGATAGCCGCCACTCGAGCCGCACCCGACCCCGGGCCTCGAGCGCTCGAAGCTCGCGCAGCAGCGTCGCACGGCGGCCCGGCGACGGCAGCGACCGCACCGGCACTCCGGCCGCGCCGGATGCGCCAACGCGTGCCAGGATCGCGACCACGGCGGGTTCGAGAGGACCCCCGGCCGCCGCGTACTCGTCACCTCCCGGCGCCGGCGCGGGTTCGGGGCGCCCGCCGGTCACGACGCGCTCGTCACCTCCCGCGGCGTCACCCGGGACCGCCACCAGCTCCAGCCGCTCGAGCATGCCCGGCGGCAGTGCGGCACGGACCACGAGCGCCAGCGGCGCGAGGTAATGGCGCGCGACCGACCGAACCAGCGCCACCTGCAACGGCGGCAGCAACGGCCCATCGGAGCGCACCCGCGCCGCCACCGGTTTCGCCGGGACGCCCTCAGGCGGCTCCGTGTCGCCGAGGACGACCCCCAGCGCCTGCCGCCTCCCGAACTCCACGAGGACCGCCTCGCCCGGGCCCAGGTCCCCGAGCGCCGGGGGCACGCGGTAGGTGTACGCCCGGTCCCCCCCTCCCCCGGCCACGTCCACCGCGACCTCGACGAAGCGCTCCGTGCGCGGGTGCCCGTCCGGTCGCGTGGCGCCCATGGGCTCGACTCCAGGCGGTTCGCCGTCCACGGCTCAGAGCTCGACGCGCCGGGCCGGGTAGCGCGCCCGCTCCTCCTCGATGATCTCGGCGACCCGTGCGGCCGTTCGCTCGACCTCCCCGGTCTCATTGATCACCACGTGATCGTAGTCGCCCTGCCTGGCCAGCTCGATCGCCGCATCCCGCTGGCGTACCTCCAGCTGGTCGGCGGTCTCGGTCGCCCGGGCGCGCAACCGGCTGAAGAGCGTCTCCAGGGATGGCGGCACCAGGAAGATCAGCAGCGCGTCCGGCACGCGCTGCTTCACGACCTGCGCGCCCTGCACGTCGATCTTGAGGATCGCATGATGCCCCCGTTCGAGCGCGCGACAGACCGCCTGCCGTGGGGTCCCGTACCAGTGGGCACCGTGGACCTGGTTCGCCTCCAGAAGGTCGCCCGCGTCGCGCAGGGCCAGGAACTCCGCCTCGGGTATGAAGTGGTAGTGGACGCCGTCGGTTTCGCCCGCACGCGGGTCCCGCGTGGTGCAGGTCACGATGAAGTCGTAGTCGGGTCGGTCGTGGTGCGCCCGCAGCGTCTCGATGATCGTGTCCTTCCCGACGCCCGATGGCCCCGAGATGATCACGACCATGGCGCCCGCGGCGCCCCGGCACGCGGTCATGCCCTGGGCCCCGGCCGGCCGCCCGGCGTCGATTCTCCGTCACCGGCCGGCTGTCCGGCCGGCGCCGACCCCTCCCCCCACCCCCGGGAGCCTCCACGGAGCCGGTCGAGCACCTCCTCCAGGTCGTCCGGCAGCGGGGCGGTCGCGTGGATCACGCGGCCGCCCGACGGCGCCTCGAGCTCCAGCCGCCACGCATGCAGGAAGAGGCGCGCCAGCCCGTCCGGGCCCCGCCGCGCACCTCCAGTCGCGTACACCGCATCACCCGCGACGGGATGCCCGATCGACGCGAGGTGGACCCGTACCTGGTGGGTCCGCCCGGTGATCAGGTCGACCTCGAGCAGCGTCCACGCGCCGAAACGCTCGCGGACCCGGTAGGCGGTCACGGCCGGGCGACCGTCGGGCACCACGGCCATGCGCGTGCGATGACGGGGGTCCCGGCCGATCGGGGCCTCGATCCGGCCCACCGTGGCGGGCGGCTCGCCGGCCACGAGGGCCAGGTAGGTCTTCTTGACGCGCCTGGCCTTCAGCTGCGCCATCAGGCTCGCCTGAGCGCGGTCGTTGCGCGCCACCATCAGCAGCCCGCTTGTGTCGCGGTCGAGGCGGTGCACGATGCCCGGCCGCGCGATCCCGGCGATCCCCCCGAACGTCTCGGGCCCCCCGAGCGCGAGGAGCGCATTCACGAGGGTCCCCCCGGAATGGCCAGGCGCCGGATGCGTGACCAGGCCCGCCGGTTTGTCCACGATCAGCAGGTCTTCGTCCTGGTAGACGACGTGCAGCGGGATCGGCTCCGCCTCGACCTCGAGGGGGCGAACGTCCGGGATGTCCAGCTCGAGGGACTCGCCGGCGGACACCGGGACGTTGGCCCGGATGGAGTGGCCTCCCCTGGTCAGCCGTCCCTCGCGGATGAGCCGCTGCACGTACGCGCGCGACATGCCGGTCGCGTCGGCGACGAACCGGTCCGCGCGGACCCCGTCGACGCCGACCGGCACGGACAGGCTCACGCGCTCTGCCATCTAGCCCGGCCGGCCGTCGGCGCCCGGGCCGTTCGCGTCGCCCTGTGCGCCGGCCCCAACCGACCCGGCTGCCTCCGGCGGCCCCCCGACGTCGCCGACGATCCCGATCAGGAGCAGCAGCACGATCGAGACGCTGATGGACGCGTCGGCCACGTTGAACGTGTACCAGCGCCAGGTCCCGATCCCCATGTCCACGAAGTCGATCACGTAGCCGAGCCTGACCCGATCGATCAGGTTCCCGACCGCGCCACCCATCAGCAACCCGAGCGCCAGCGTCAGCAGCAGCGACCCGCGACCTCCGCGCGTGACCTCGAACCAGATGATCACCGCGATGGCCGCGAGGCTCGCGATCGCGAAGAAGGTGGCGCTGGACCCGAACAGGCTGAAGATCGCCCCGTTGTTGTAACCCTTCGCGATCCGCACGAAATCGCCGAGCACCGGCGTCGGCGGCGCGAGCGGCGCGGCCACGATGTCCGACGCCCGGCTCAGCGCGAACGATCGGTCGACCCACGCCTTCGAGACCTGATCCGAGATGACGACGGCGGCGGCCAGGCCCGTGAACAGCGCCAGGCGGGGCCACGTCGTGCCCGCGATGGTGCGGCGCCCGCTGCCGGCCCCTCGCACGCCGCCGCTGACCTTCACCGCGGTCATGCTTCCCCGCCCGGGCCGATCCGCCGAAGTGCCACGCGCGCCCGTCCGGCCTGGAGGTCCGCCTCGGCCGTGGCCAGATCGGGCGGGGGCGGCGCCATGTGCACCGCGGCGGCCAGCGTCTCGGCCGCGAGCCGCCCGAGGTACGGCGCGAGCCGCTCGGCTGCCGCCGCCGGCAGCTCGACCCACAGTTCGATCGCGTCATCCAGCTCGAGCTCCGCTTCGCGGCGCAGGTCCTGGACCGCCCGCTGCAGCTCGCGCGCGTCGCCCTCGGCGCGCAGCTCGTCGGTCAGCGTCGTGTCGATCACCACCACCAGCCCCTCGTCGTGCGCGACCGCCGTCCCGGACCGCGGGGTCGCGAGGATCTCGACCTCGTCCGGTGCCAGCGTCACGCCGGCGAGCCGGACCGACCCGTCCGGCAGGTACTCGACATCGTTGGCCCGCGCGGCGGCCATGACCGCCGGGATCTGCGACCCGAGCCTCTTCCCGATGCGCGGGAGCAGCGGCTTCACCCGCCGATCGACCAGCTCGGACTCGTCCCCGATCAGCTCCACGTCCCGCACGTTCAGCTCGTCGGCAACCAGCGCCAGCAGCGCATGCCGATCGGGAAGATCGCCGCCCGGCAGTGCGAGCCAGAGGCGCGCGAGCGGCTGCCGAACCCGCAGCCCCGCCTGCGAGCGCAGCGCCCGCGCAAGCTCGACGGCGCGCATCACGGTCGCCATCCCGGCCTCGAGTGTCTCGTCCCGGTGACCCGCCAGCTCGGCCGCCGGCCAGCGCGTCAGGTGCACGGAATCCGGCAGCGACGGATCCACCGCCACGATCAGGTTCTGGTAGATCGACTCGGAGAGGAACGGCAGGATGGGCGCCAGGACCCTGGAGACCACCACCAGCGCCGCGTGCAGCGTCGTGAACGCGCGCTCGCGGTCGGCCAGATCGGCGCTGCCCCGCATCCGGTCGCGTGAACGGCGCAGGTACCACGTGGAGAGGTCCGTCACGAACGCGCCGATCGAGCGTGCCGCGTCGAGCGCGTCGTACCCGCGCAGGTCCTCCTCGACCTCGGCCGCGAGCCCCGCCGCCCGCGAGAGGATCCACCGATCGAGTGCCGGCCAGCCCTCCGCCTCCGCCATGGCGGCCGCGATTCCCCGCGCCGGCACCCATCCCGCCAGGCGCGCGTACGTGACGAAGAACGCGTACACGTTCCAGAGCACGAGCAGCTCGCGCCGGGCCTCGTCGGCCGCGTGCCAGCCGAACAGGATGTTGTCCTCCGGCCGGGCGTTTGCGAACATCCAGCGCATCACGTCGACGCCCATCCGCTCGGCGGCATCGTCGAACTCGATCGCGTTGCCCCAGCTCTTGTGCATGGGGCGGCCGTCCTCGCCGAACAGCGTGCCGTAGCCGAAGATCGTCCGGAACGGCGGCTCGCGCCGGAGGACCGTGCTCATCGCGAGCAGCGAGTAGAACCAGTTGCGGAACTGGCCCGGGAAGCTCTCGGTGATGAAGTCGGCGGGGAACCACTGTCCCCAGAATGCCGGGTCCTCCCGGTAGTGCATCGTGGAGAACGGCACGATCCCCGCGTCGAGCCAGGGATTGCCCACGTCCCGGATCCGCTCCACGGGCCCGCCGCAGCCCGAGCACGCGATCTTCACCGCGTCGACGTACGGTCGATGCGGGGTGTGGCCCTCGAACTGTTCCCAGCCCTCGACGGCGCGCTCGCGCAGCTCCTCGCGTCCCCCGACCACGGTGACGGTCCCGCAGGCCGCGCAGTCGTAGATCGGCAGCGCCAGCCCCCAGTAGCGCTTCTTGCTGATCATCCAGTCGTGCATGTTCAGGAGCCAGTCGAGTTCGCGCTCGTACCCGAACCCGGGGATCCACCGGATCCCATCGACGACCTCCATGATCTGGTAGCGCAGGCTCGCGTCGACCTGCTCGCGCGTCAGCGTCTCCCGCGGCTGGTCGTGGACCGGGCCCATGCTGATGTACCACTCGTCCACGAGCCGGAACACCAGGGGCGTGCCGCAGCGCCAGCAGTGCGGGTAGCGGTGCAGGTACGGCTCCACCCGGTAGAAACGCCCCGTCTTCCGCAGTCGCTCGATGATCGGCTCGGCGACCTCGCGCACGTCGCGACCGGCGAGGAACCCGAACCCGGGAAGGATCACGCCGTTCTCGTCGAGCGGCGCGATCATCGGGAGCCCCAGCTCGCGCCCCAGCTGGAAGTCCTCGGCACCGCAGCCGGGCGCGATGTGCACGATGCCGGTCCCCTCGTCCTCGCCGACTTCGTTCCACGCCACCACGCGATGCTCGTAGGGCCGACCGTCAGAGGTGACCGACGCGGCGAACGCCTGCTGCACGGCGGGCAGGTCGTCGAAGGGTCCCACGTAGCGCCAGCCGACCAGATCGGCCCCGGGCCGCTCCTCGAGCACCTCGAAGGGACCCCGCAGCGCCTGCTTCAGGGTGCCTCGGCCCAGCCAGTCGACGTGGTCGTCCTGCCGGACCCTGACGTAGCGCAGCTCCGGGCCTACCGCGGCGGCGACGTTCGAGGTGAGCGTCCAGGGCGTCGTGGTCCATACCAGCAGCGACTCGCCGGGCCGGTCGACCAGCGGGAAGCGCACCGTCAACCCGGGATCCTCGCGATCCTGGTACCCCTCCGACATCTCGTGCTGGCTGATGCCGGTCCCGCAGCGCGCGCACCAGGGCATCGTGTCGTGGCCCTTGTACAGCCACCCACGCCGATGGCACTCGGCCAGGAACCCCCAGATCAGGTCGTTGTTCTCGTTGGAGAACGTGAAGTACGATCCGCCAAGCTCCGGCATGCCCAGCCGCCCGACGATCTGCTCGACCGTGTCCGTCACCGGGCCATGGGTCCCCTCCACCGTGATGACGCGGCCGGGATCGTCCGCCAGGAGGTCCCGCAGCCGGCGCAGCTCGTGCGGGTCGTTCCAGTCCATCCACATGCCGAGCCGGCTCGACTGCTCGGTCTGGCGCGCCGCGAACGTGAGCACGCGCTGCTTGCACAGGCTCACGAAGTCCGCGATCCCGTAGTCCTCGATGTCGCGCTTGCTGGTGAAGCCAAGCTCGCGCTCGACGTTGACCTCGACCCACAGGCCCTGGCAGTCGAACCCGTTCTGCCAGCGCTGGTCCTGGCCGAGCATGGCATGGAAGCGCTGGAAGAGGTCCTTGTAGCTACGGCCCCAGGCGTGGTGGACACCCATTGGGTTGTTCGCGGTGATGGGGCCGTCGAGGAACGACCAGCGGGGACCGCCGGCGTTCTGGGCGCGCAGCCGAGCGAAGGTGCGCCGCTCGCGCCACAGCTCGAGCGTCGCATGTTCCTGCGCAGAGAAGTCGGGATGGGCGGGGACGGGCCTGAAGGGCGTCTGCATCTGGCCGGTAGGATACCGAAACGCGTTCGGCCCACGCGTGGCGCGCCGGACCGGCGATCTGGCCGGTACCCCGTGGACCCGGTATGATCCGGCCCGTGCCGAACGTCGACCGCCCGATCGGGCGACCCTCTCCGTTCGCGGCTGCCTTCCTGAGCCTCATCTTCCCGGGCCTGGGCCACCTCTACGCGCGGCGCCACGTGCGCGCGCTGGCCTTCGCCGCGCCGCCGTTCCTCGGGCTCGCGTTGCTCGGCGGGCTGGTCGTGAGCGCGTCGACCCGCGACATGCTGAAGGTCAGCGTCTTCGACCCGTTCGTGCTGGACGTGCTCCTGGCGCTGGACGTGCTGCTCTTCCTCTACCGCGCCATCGCCGCCGTCGACGCCTACCGCTGCGCGGCCGTCGAGATCCCCGAGGGGGGTGGCCGGCTGGGCCGCCCGCGCGTTCCCTTCGCGCCGCTCTCGCTGGCCGGCCTGGTCGCGGTCATCCTGGTCATGGGCATGGCCCACGTGGCCCTCGCCCGGTACGACCGGATCGCGCACGACACGATCATGGCCGTGACGAGCGACTCGCCATCGAACCCGACGATCGCCGTGGCCTCGCCCGGTGCGTCGCCTGCGGCGAGCACGTACACCGGGACGGTATCCCAGCCGCAGCCCAGCATCGCACCGTGGGATGGCGGCCGCCTCAACGTCCTGCTGGTCGGTGTCGACCAGCGTCCCGCGGACAGGACGTTCAACACCGACACGATGATCGTCGCGAGCATCGATCCGACGACCGGCCAGGTGTCGATGTTCAGCGTCCCACGTGACTTCGAGCAGATCCCCCTGCCGCCGTCATGGCCCGCCGCCGCCTACTTCGGCGGCGTCTATCCGAACAAGGTCAACAGCATCTGGACCTTCGCGGAAGGCTCGCCGGACCTGTTCCCCGGAACGGACGCCAACCGCGGCGTGAACGCCCTCAAGGGGACCCTCGGCTACCTGCTCGGGATCCAGATCCCGTACTACGTCGAGGTCAATTTCTCGGGGTTCCGCCAGGTCGTCGACACGCTCGGCGGGGCGACGATCGACGTCCAGATCCCGGTGACCGACTACGACTATCCGACCGACAACGGTCGCGGCGCCATCAAGCTGTACATCCCGCCGGGCATCCAGCATATGACCGGCGAGGAGGCCCTCGCATACGCGCGCTCACGACACGCGACATCGGACTTCGACCGTTCGCAGCGACAGCAGCGCGTGATCACCTCGATCCGCCAGCAGACCGACGTCCTGAGCTTCCTCGACCCCAACAAGCTCGACGCGCTCGGGCAGGCGCTGCGGAACGCGGTCCACACCGACTTTCCCCGGGATCAGCTCCCACAGCTCGTGTCGCTGATCGAGAAGGCCGACACCACCAACCTCCACTCCTTCGTGTTCACGCCGCCCCAGTACGCAGTCCAGTGCCCGCCGGCCGAATGCGTCGTCCACTACTGGCTGCACCCGAACGTCGCAGCGATCCGGCAGGCGGTGGCGCAGGCGTTCAGCAGCGGCCCCACGCTCGCCGAGTCGCGCGCCACGCTCGCCACGGAGAACGCCCAGGTGCTCGTGGAGAACGGCTCCGGCGTCAGCGGCCAGGCGACCAGCGTCGCGGCCTACCTGACCTACCTCGGGCTGAATGCCACGGTCCCGTCCGCCAACGGCGGACGCGCCGACCGCTCCGACTACGCCAACACGGTCGTCACGTTCTACAACGGCGCCGAGGCGACGATGCCGGAGACGGTCCGGGTCCTGCAGTCGACGTTCGGCGTCACGGTCACGACGGCCACCGACCCGACCGTGAAGGCGGACGTCGTCGTGATCACCGGCGCAAAGACCCCACAGCTCAAGGTGCCCGGCGGGTAGGCTGCGCACTCGCGTCTCCGCGCCCGGTGCCGGCCCCCAGGGGCGGGACCCCCGCTCCCTCAGACCTTCTCGGTGACCCGGTACTCCAGCCGCCGCCCCGTCATCAGCCGCGTCTGCGCGTCGAGCGCCGGAAGGTTGCTGAACACCATCCCGACCGCCGGGACCGCCAGCCACTGCACGTAGACCAGCGCGCGGCGCAGCAGGCCCCACGACTCCGGCCGCGGCGGCGCGATCCTGTCCTCGATGAAGATCAGGATCATCAGGCAGCAGAACGCGCCGGTGAGCATCCAGGCGGCGTAGACCGGCAGGTTGTGGCCGAGCGTGGTCTGCGCGAACTCCGAGTGGCCGAACTGGTTGCTGATCAGCAGCGGCAGGTTCGACCCGAACAGCAGCACGTACGGCGCGACCGCCCAGTTGATGTGGTCCGACCACAGGTCCGCCAGCCGGTGCAGCCGTACGCGAAGCGGGATCTCCGGGTGCGTGAGCGCGTGATGGATGTAGTACGGGATGTCCGTGACGCCCCAGGCCCACCGGCGGATCTGGGTGTACTGCTGGTACAGCGTCCGCGGGTAGGTCCGGGCCCGGACCGCGTCGCCGAAGATCGGGATGAACAGCGGCTCCGCCCGGAAGGTGCCCGCGTACGTGAAGAAGCTCTTCCAGTAGAAGCGCGAATCCTCGGGGATCGCGTCGGTGGCCCAGTAGCCGACCTCGTGCACCGTCCTGAGGGAGACCGCGTACGAGCTGAAGCTGACCAGGCGCTCAGGCGAGAGCGACCGCCACATCTGGATGTGGGTCGCGCCGACGGCGGTGAGCCGGACCGCGAGCGGCACCTCCCACAGGTTGTTATGGAACATCGGGACCGGCTGGTAGAGCCGGTGGTACCGATCTGGTTCGATGGCGAACCGGTGGGCGAGGTACGTGAAGTACTGCCGATGCACGCGGTAGTCGGAGTCGAGGTCGGTGACGATGACCATCGCCGGGTCGTATCCGAGCTCGACCAGCTCGCGGTAGAGCCACCGACCGCCGTACGCCATCGCGCTCGACTTCCCGATCACGACGCCCGGCTCGAGGGGGTCCAGGATGTGGAAGAAGTGTGCGAACCGCGCACCGAACAGGTCCCGCAGCCGCGCGACGTTCTCGCGCCCCGCCAGGTCCGTCTCGCGCGTGATGATCGCGACCAGCTTCCGATCGCTGGGCCATTCGGCGTCCGCCAGGGCGCGGACGGTCGCCTCGAGCTTCTCGTACGGCTCGGTGTAGGTCGGGATCAGCGCGACGTGCACGAGGCGCCGCGGATCCAGCGGCTGGATCCCGCTGGCGAGCAGCCGCTTGACGGTCACCAGCTCGCCCTCGAGCCGCCGGCCCTCGCGCCGTCCGCCCCGTGCCGCCAGCCGATCGCCGGCACGGTCGAGCTCGCGGACGCGCACGCGGATCCGCTCGATTCGGTCCTCGATCACCCGCTGGCGCGTGGGCAGGTCCACGAGACCCTCGAGCTGGGCCCGCCAGTCCGCGTCCTGGACGTCCCGGATCCGGAGGAACGTGATCGAGACGCTCACGATCACGACCACGGCCCTGTACAGCCAGTAGAAGTCGAAGCTGAGGACGAACCACGCGACGAGCGCCGGGAACGAGAAGCTCAGCGCGATCGGCGCGAGGATCAGGAGCCAGGTGACGGCCCCCGGCAGGATCTCCAGCAGGCGATGGTGGCGGGGGCGAGGCGATGTGACCCCCGACGGCGGCGGCGCGTCCAGGGCGGGGCCTAGTAGACGGGCGTGAGCCAGTGCCGATAGGCCGGCAGGCGTCCCCGCACCGCGTCGAAGTACGACTCGGAGAGCCGGCGCGTGATCGGGCCGACCTGCCCGCCGCCCAGGAGGTGGTGATCGACCTCGGTGACGGGCGAGACCTGCGCCCCGGTGCCGCACAGGAACAGCTCGTCCGCGACGTACAGCTCGGTGCGGTCGATGTGCCGCTGCACGACCCGGAGCCCGAGTTCGCGCTCCGCGAGCTCGATGATCCCCGCCCGGGTGATCCCCTCGAGGATGTCGTCCGTGACCGGCGGTGTGACCAGCTCGCCGCGCCGCACCATGAAGAGGTTCTCGGCGCTGCCCTCGGAGACGTGCCCGTCGGCGGCCAGAACGATCGCCTCGTCCGCTCCGACCAGCTGGGCCTCGGTCTTCGCGAACGCCGAGTTCACGTACGCGCCCACGATCTTGGCGCGGGCCGGGAGCGACTGGTCGCTGACGCGCCGCCAGGACACCGTCTGGGTGCGGATGCCGTGCGTGGTGTCGATGTAGTCGCCGAACGGGATGGCCAGGATGTAGAAGGCCTGCTCGAGATTGTGCAGGCGCACCCCGATTGCCCGCGTCGACTTGTACACCGACGGCCGGACGTAGGCGTCCTCGTGGAAATCGTTGCGCCGGAGCAGGTCGACGGTGAGCGCGACCAGCTCGTCCACGGCGCCCGGAGGATCCATGTAGAGGATGCGGCAGGAGTCGGAGATGCGCTGGAAGTGCTCCGCCAGGCGCAGGCCGTAGAGCTGCCCCTGGTCCGCGTTCCAGTACGCGCGGATACCCTCGAACACGGCCGTCCCGTACATGAAGGCGTGGGTCATGATGTTGACGTTGGCATCGGCAAGCGGGAGGAACTCGCCGTTCAGGTAGCAGAGCGGAGCGGCCGCGCCCCGCTGCGACGTCGCAGCCGACGACGAGGTCCGGGAAGCGTCTTCGGTCAACATGCGCCGAGTATACCCCGCGACCGGGACCCCGAACCCAGGCCCCCGAACGCCGGCACGGCTCAGACCACGCCCGCCAGCGAGAGGGCCACGATCCCCAGATAGATCGCGTAGAACGCGCCACCGGCCAGCAGCCCCCGGCCGGTCAGCCGTTGCCGCCAGAGCATCGGCACGAAGATCGCGGCGGTCGAGGCGAAGGCGATGCCCGCCGAGGCGAAGGCGAGCAGCGAGGCCGGCGTGATGGTCCAGGCGTCGGCCGCGAGCACCAGGGCAAGGACCGTCGGGATGCAGCTCTGGAAGACCATCGCGCCCGTGATGTTGCCCATGGACAGCGTGTCCTTGCCCTGCCGGATCCAGATCACGCTGTTGAACTTCTCCGGGAGCTCGGTCGCGATCGGGGCGATGATGAGCGTCATGATGGTGGGGTCCACGCCAGCTCCCGCCGCGAGCTGGCCCACCGCGTGGACGAAGACCACGGCGCCACCCACGATCGCGACCAGCGCCACCAGTACCTGCAGGCCGATCAGGCGCAGCCGGGGCGGATGCTCGCGGCGCCGTGGATCCAGCCTGCGGAACCGCAGCGGCCGCAGGTCGTCTCCGGCGTCGTCGGCTCGCTCGGCGCCCAGGTGCGCCCGCACGTACACCACGTACAGGCCGAGCAGGATCACCGCCACGAGCGTCTTCCCGGCGGCGAGCGACGCGGGGAGCAGGGCGGCACCGACCGCGAGTGCGTACGCCACGGCGAAGTGCCGCAGGTCTCGGGCGATGACCAGGGGGTCCACCTCGAGCCGATCGTCACCGGTGTGCGCGTCGTCACCGGTGTGCGCGCGGGCGCGCACGAGCACCGCGACCCCGGTCACCAGCATGGCCAGGGTGGCGAGCATGAAGGGCGCGCCGAGGATCGCGCCGATGCCGATCCCGGCCTCGTGCGCCTGCCCGTTCCGCGCGCCCATCACGATCGCCACGAACGGGATCATCGTCTCCGGCATCGCGGTCCCGACCGCCGCGAGGACGCTGCCGACAGCGCCCTCGGCGAGATCCAGCCGGTGCCCCATCCACTCCACGCCGTTCGTGAACAGCTCCGCGCCGAGGAGGATCAGGACCAGGGCCGCGACGAGCAGGATCGCATCCATGCGCGGCGCCTACCGGGTCACGAGGGCGACCGCCGTCGACAACGCCAGGACGGCGAAGACCCCCAGGGCCACGGCCGCCTGGCGACGGTCACCCTCGCGCAGGTACCCGATGCAGGCAAGGGCGACCCGCGCCGACGGCAGGGCGACCGCGATCGCGAGGCCCACCCACAGGAACCCCGAGGCCCGCCCCGCGAGCAGGTCGCCGGGCAGTCCTGCGGGCCGGAACGCCGGGCCGGGCTCGGTGACGGGCACGCGGTCCGCCAGCGACATGACGACCGTGCCGATCGCCACCAGTGCCACGCTCGCCACGGTGCCCACCGCCAGCAGCCGTGCCACGAGGCGCGGGGTGTCGGACTCAGGCACCGAGCCCACCGATGATCGGCAGGGCCAGCGCGCGGGCGGCCATCTCCACGGCGGTGTAGCAGAGCACGACGACGAACAGCGTGCGCAGGACCCCCGTCGGCACCCGGTGGGCGACCCGCGAGGTCGTCACGGCACCCACGAAGACACCCACCACCACCGGGCCGGCCACATAGGGATCGACCTGGCCACGGAGCAGGTACAGGATCGCGGAGGCCGACGCCGTGACACCGATCATGAGGTTGCTGGTCGCCGTGGCGACCCGCAGTGGTACACCCATCACCAGGTTCATCGCCGGCACCTTGACCACCCCGCCGCCCACCCCGAGCAGCGCCGAGAGGACGCCCGCGACAAAGGCGAGGCCGATCCCGACCCGCAGGCGGCGGACGGTGTAGTCCGTGCCGCCGAGCGACGCGAGGTACCCGGGCCGCACGCCGTCCGGGGACGCGCCGGCCTCCGGGACGCCAACCGCCATGGGCCGCTGCCGCGCGCCGGCGCGGCGCACCATGCTCCACGCCGCGTACCCCAGCATCACCGCGAAGAGCCCGGCCAGCACACGGTCCGAGAGCAGGAACGCCGCGAGCCCGCCAACCAGTGCCCCGGTTGCCGTGAACAGCTCGAGCGTGAGCCCGAGGCGGAGGTTCGCCAGCCGCCGCTCGAGGTACACCGCGGCGCTTGCCGAGGACGTCGTGATCACGGCCATCAGGCTGATCGCAACGGCCTCGCGGAACGGCAGCCCGAAGCCAAGAGTCAGCAGCGGCACGATGAGGATGCCACCGCCCAGGCCGAGGAGGGCCCCGAAGGTCCCGGCGAGCAGCCCTCCGCCCGCCAGGAACAGGGTCAGCGCCATGAGGCCCCGGCCTCGGCAGCGCCGCGGGACACGCCGCCCACCCCGGGCGCGGCGGTCCCTGGCACGTCAGCGCGTCAGGGACGCAGGTGCTGCGGGGCGTAGGGCAGCAGCGCCACGTGGCGGGCGCGCTTCAGCGCCACCGACAGCTGCCGCTGGTGCTCGGCGCACGTCCCGGTCTTCCGGCGCGGCTCGATCTTGGCCCGCTCCGACAGGTACCGGCGCAGGCGGTTGACTTCCTTGTAGTCGATCTGCGACGCCTTGTCCGCGCAGAACGCGCAGACCTTCCGGCGGCGCCGGTCGCGGTAGTAGTCGTCTCGCTTCTTGGACCTTACAGGCGGCACGGTTCGCAATCCTCTCGTTCGACGTCAGGTTCTGTGATCAGCTGCACCGGCTCGGTCGCCGCACGCGGCGGCATCAGAACGGAAGGTCGTCCAGGTCGGCGTAGGTGTCGTCGCCGGTCTCCCCGGCCGGGGCAGGCTCGCCGCGCCCGGGGCGCGATGCGGCCGGCTCGGCGCCCTCCATGTCCTCCCGGGGGCGGGCGTCGAGCGGCGTCACGGTCTGCGCGACCAGCTCGGTCGTGTACCGCTTCTGCCCCTCGCGATCCTCCCACTGCCGGGTCTGGAGCCGACCCTCGACGTAGACCTTGCGGCCCTTGCGCAGGTAGCCCGCGGTGCGCTCCGCGAGCGGCCCCCAGGCCACCACGCGAAACCACTCGGTTTCCTCCTGCCAGTCGCCGTTCGCCCCCTTGAAGTTGCGGTTCACCGCGACCGTGAACTGGGTCACGGCCTGCCCGCTGGGCGTGTAGCGCATCTCGGGGTCGCGTCCCAGGTTGCCGATGATCATGCACTTGTTGAGCGACATGGCACCCTCCCGCTCGCGGACCGGCGCTGTTAGTCGATGGCGGCCGGGGCGGCCTCGCTCTCCGATTCGTCGATGTACTCGCCGTGTGGCTCCTCTTCCTCCTCAGGGGGTGCGACCTCGACGTCGGCCCGACGGGCGGCAGGACGCTCCACGCGCGTGACGAGATACCGCAGCAGCTCCTCGGTGATCCGCAGCCCGCGCTCGAGCTCCTCGATCGCGGCCGAGGGAGCGTCGAACAGCGCGATGTAGTAGGAGCCCTCGTGGTAGGCGCCGATCTGGTACGCCAGCCGGCGGCGGCCCCACGGGCTCACCTTCACGAGCTGGCCGTCAGCCGCGCTGATCGAGCGGGTGATACGGTCAAGCGTGGCCTGAACGCGTTCCTCGACCAGGTCCGGCCGGAGGATGAGCATGAGTTCGTAACGGCGCATGCGCCAGGATTCTCCTTCCTGTGGGAGATGCCCCGCTCGGGATCGGAATGCCGCGCAGGCACGATCCTACGGTGGAGCCGAAAGGACCGGCGGAGTATAGCACCCGAGCCACTGCTAGACTCACACCGTCCGCCCATCCCAGGAACCGGAGGAGACCCGTGCCGGCCAGCTCGATCCTGCTGCTCGAGGCCGATCCGGCCGAGGCCGACCGGATCGCGGAGATCCTTCGACACGCCGGCCACACGGTCGATGTCGCGGCCGACCGGGCGGCGTTGCTCGACGAGGCCCCCACGCATGGCGTCCTGCTCGTCGACCTTCCCGGTGACGGCACCGACGCCGCTGCCCTCATCCACGAGCTGCGTGCTCGACCGCTCGCCGCTCCTCTCCCGATCCTGTGCTTCGCCCAGACCAGGGAGGTGGACGAGCGAGTGCGCCTGCTCGAGGCCGGCGCCGACGACGTGATCGTCCGCCCCTACGACGCGCGCGAGCTCGAGGCCCGGGTCGACGCGCTGACCCTCCGGTACCAGCGCTCCGGGGGCATCGCCCCGGCGCCATCGCCGCCCGCGGTCACCACGCGGCAGCACCAGGCGATCGCGTTCTTCGGCGCGAAGGGCGGGGTCGGGACCACCACCGTCGCCGTGAACGTCGCGCTCGGCCTCGCCGAGCGCCAGCCGGGGCAGGTCGCATTGAT
>JAJYNP010000361.1 GCA_021786265.1 Chloroflexota bacterium | reverse complement strand
CGCACCTCCGGTTCCACGTACAGCTCGTCGAGGTGGGCCGTCGGGGCGTGCAGCCGGGCGACGGCGCGCACGTCGTCGGGATCGAGGTCGGCGCCGTGGGCATGCAGCACGCCATTGCGGACCCACAGGCCGCAGCAGTCGCAGAAGAGGGTCTCCACCGGCTCGAACGACCCCGCGGCCGAGGCATCGGCGGCGCGCGTCAGCGTACACAGTCCGCTGGCCTCGCCGACACCACAGCCTGGGCACGAACAGGGCACCGCGCGTCCGATAGGTGACATGGGGTCCTCCCGAGCGGCCGCCCGACGCGCAGGGTGCGTGGTCGTCGCGGCACTGGAAGCCTCGGCGGAACCCCGTTGCCGTCAAGCGAACGAGGGGGGCGGGTCGGCGTCGTCGCCCACTTGACGGCGCATGGCCGCCGCCCAGGATCGCGCCGGTGCCGTGACCGGGTCCGGTCGCGGGGAGCGAGGGGACCATGGCCGCCCGAGATCGCGTGCGCGAACACCCCGGCGACGCGGGTCCCCTGCGCCGCCCGCTCGTGCGCGGCCTGCGGGAGCGCTGGGGACGCGAGCGGGTCCGCCTGGCGGTGTGGCGCGGCACGTTCCTGCTCGTGCTCGGCGGCCTCGTCCTCGCGAGCGTGCTCGACCAGCCCTATCCCGCGGCGATCAGCGCCTGGGTGGTCGCCGGGTCGGTCGCCTGGATCGCGGCCACTGCCGCCGAATGGGACCGGGCCCGCCTGATCCGCCGGCACGACACCAGCGGCCTGCCGGCGATCGGCGGCTGGCGCCTGGTCGCCCCTCCGGGCGAGCTCGCGCCCGAGGACCTGCTGGCGCTCGACCTCGTCGTCTGGCTCTACGACCACGCGCAGCTGGAGCAGCGACCCATCCGCGGGCATCCCCGGGGCGGCACCCGGGCCACCTACGCAGGGGGTGGCCTACGCGCCCTGGCCCGCCGCTGGGCGGCCGAGCGCGGCGCGCCCGTGCGGCTCGGTGACCGCACCCTCGCTCGCCTCCGGAGCCTGGGGGTTGTGCACGGCGTGCGCATCAGCCAGGTGGTGGCGCACCGACTGACGTACGCGACCGCGGAGGACGCCATCCGAGCCCTGGAACGATCCACCCGCCGCAGTCTGATCGCCTGGGAACTCGGGCGCGATCAGCGTGCCCAACATGGCGCCGACCAAGCCCCGTCGCGCACGCGCGATCCCGCCCGGGAGTAAGGGCTTGTGGCCGAAAGATCCCGTTCAGATCGGCAGAAGCGCGCCAGATAAGGTGACACAGGCGGCTGCGAAGCTGCCGGCATGAGCTTCGCGATCGCCCTCACCGACCTGCAGTGGGCGATGGTGGCCGACCTTCTTCGACCCGCCCGGTCGCCGGGGCGCGCCCGCCCAGATCCCGCGCCGTCAGATGGTCGACGCAATGCTCTTCATCGGCCGCACCGGCTGCCAGTGGCGCTACCTGCCCGAGCGCTACGGCGCCTGGACCGCGGTCTGGGCGCAGTGGCGCCGCTGGCGGGCCAACGGCGTCTGGGAGCGGGCGATGACCCGCCTGGCGATGATCGTGCGCCTCCAGCACGAGCGGCAGCCGACGCCCTCGATGGTGATGGTGGATGCCCAGACCGTGAAGGGCGCCCGCTACGGGCCCACGTTCCACCAGGCCGGCGGCAAGGGTGGCCGCACCATCGGCACGAAGCGCACGCTCCTCGTCGAGGTCCTGGGCCTCCCGGTGGCCGCCCACGTCACCTCCGCCCGTCCCCACGACGTCCAGGCGGCCAGGGAACTCCTGCGCGACGAGCTGCCCGAGCTACCCAGGCTGCGGACGATCGTGGGCGATCGCGGCTATCGGGGCTTGGCCAGGCTTGCGGAGCATCGCCATCTGGCGCTCGATCTCAAGGCCCCGGCCAAGGGCACGAGCGGCTTCGTGCCGCTCGCCCCGCTGTATCGGATCGAGCACGCCTTTGCCCAGCTCGGGCGTTGGCGCCGCCTGTCGCGCTGCTACGAAGGCAGCGAGGCGAGCGCCAAGGCGTGGCTGGAGGTCGCCTCGGTCGCCTACCTCGCCTGGCGGGCGGTCATCTGATCGGTGGACCGGCAGCGCTGACCGGCGCCGGCTGAACCGGGCGACCGCGAATACCGCTCGCCAACGCCCGATCGGGCTATTGTCCGTCGCATGGAGCTCGTGCGATACGCCACCGCGTCGGCGTTGCTGAACGCAGCGGGAGACTACCTGGCCGCACGCGAGGCCGAGCACAACCTGCTCCTGGGCATCCTCGGCACCCTGCGTGATCGCCCGGAGGTCTACCCAGAGCCACCCTTCCTCGCGGCCGTGACCGAGCGGTCGGTCGTGCTCGTGGCGGTCCGCACGCCTCCATCGGGTCTCGTGCTCTCCGAGCTTGGGGTTCCGGACGAGCGGGTCGCCGATGCCCTGACGCCGCTGCTCGACGAGCTGCTCCGCGAGGGACGCGATCTGCCTGGCGTGCTCGGACCGCCGCTCCTGGCAGGCTGGTTCGCAGCAGCTTGGTCGTCCAAGACGGGGAGCGCCACGCGTCTGGCGATGGCCGAGCGGATCTACCGCGTTGCCGAGGTCCGTGCGGCGCGGCCCGTGCGCGGGAGGTGGCGCCGCGCGACCGACGGCGATCGGCAGCTGCTGCAGGCGTGGGCCCTGGTGTTTCAGGCAGAGGCGCTTCCCGCAAGCGCGCGGGCGAGCAACATCGAGGCGATGGTCGATCGCTGGATCGAAGGCGCCGGTCGCACGGCCTACCTCTGGGAGGTCGACGGCCAGGCGGTCTCGCTCGTCGTGGCCGGCTCTCCAACACCGCACGGCATCCGCATCGGCCCTGTCTACACGCCCCCGGTTGCGCGTCGCCAGGGCTACGCGAGCGCGCTGACCGCCGCTGTCAGCCAGGAGCAGATCGATCGAGGCCGCCGCTATTGCTTCCTCTTCACGGACCTGGCGAACCCGACCTCGAACCAGATCTATCAGTCGATCGGATACGAGCCGGTGACGGACGTCGCCCAGTACTCCTTCGCACGGGAGCCGGACCCCGGCTCAGCGGGCGCTCAACGGCCACAGAGAGCGGCCTTCGGCTGATGCGGGCGGGTCTTTCGGCCACAAGCCCTAGGAAGTACAGGAGCGAGCAGAGCATGGAGATCCTCCCAGCTTGTCCTGCCAGCGGTGCATCGACCCCCTGGTGCGGTGCGGAATGGCTCCTCGCCGGAGCCGGAGTGATGTCCTCGGGCGCACGGTCCGGAGCGGCCGACGCATCCGATCCATCCACGTCTCGGTATCGGGGTGGGGTCACACGAGGCGGGGCTCCCAGTTGCCGTCCGGCTCCGCGTCCGGCATGATGACCCCCCGCGCCCGCGACTCTCAGGAGGTGGATGGCGGTGGGGGTGGAGCGCGGCCCCGCACGGGGACGACCTCGCCGCGGATACATCCAGCCCGACCAGCCTCGATGTCGACCCGAAGGCGGACACTCGTGTCCGCCACCACCGTTGCGAGAGCACGAGGAGCACCATGACCGAGGTGGAGATCGCGGACGGGAGATTGCGTGTGCTGGTCGAGGGCTTCGACAAGGTGCTCGCCTTGAAGAGCACCGTGGAGGTTCCCCTGACGCACGTGCGCGGTGCCTCGCAGGATCCCGATGCCCTCCGCGAGCGGCACGGGCTGCGCCTCGGGGGCACCTCGCTTCCCGGGGTCATCGCGGCCGGCACCTTCTTCGACGGGCAGTGGTGGTTCCTCGACGTCCGCCACCCCGAGGAGGCGGTGAAGATCGACCTCGACCACGAGCACTACGCGGCGCTGATCATCGAAGTGGCAGATCCGGTCGCCACGGTTCGCGCCATCAACGCGGCGATCCGCCCACGGGAGACCGGCGGCTCCGCCGACTGACCAGGCCGATCCGGCGGCCGGCCCGCTGCCCACGGCCCCCCTGGCGACGATGTCCCGCGGCCATCGCGTCCGGCGCTGGGTTGGCGCGGCTCTCCTCATCCTCGTGGCGCTGGGCGGGCTCCTCGTCGCTGTGCTGTGGGCGGTCACTCCGTCGGGTTCCGACCTGCAGGCGCGGGTGGGTGCAGTGGCGAGCGCCGACCACGTGACGGTGCTGCACCCCGGCGAGGTGCCCCCACTCCTGGCAGAGGCGGTGGTGGCGGTGGAGGACGAACGCTTCTACCAGCACCACGGGATCGACGTGCTGGGCCTCGGCCGCGCGGCGCTCTACGACCTGTCCCACGCCTGCCCCTGCCAGGGCGGCTCCACCATCACCGGGCAGCTGGTCAAGCTCGTCTACCTCGGCGGCTCGGACACGGGATTGGCCAAACTCGCCGAGCTCACGCTCGCCTTCAAGGTCGAGCTCCAGTTCGACAAGCAGCAGATCCTGGCCGACTACCTCAGCATCGTGCCGTCCGGGTACGGGAG
This sequence comes from Chloroflexota bacterium, assembly GCA_021786265.1. The sequence continues at coordinate 614 of JAJYNP010000361.1, read as the reverse complement.
GATCGGGATGGCCGCCGCTGCCTGTGCCGACTTCCACCGGCACCTCGACGCCCTCGACCTGGGCGAGGTGGCGGTCCTGGCGGGGATGCCGCAGGCTCCCTCGGCCTACGACCCGCTGCTGCACCCGGATCTCGCCCGTGCCCGGCGTGCGACGGTCCTGCAGGCGATGCTCGAGGACGGCTACGTCACTGCCGAGATGGCGGCCGGCGCGGGTGGCGAGCCCGTAGTCCTGCCCCCGACCGCAGGTGGGTGCTGAGGGCGCCCGGCGGGACCAACCGAGCGGCAACCGTCGTCGGCCGCGGTCCGCCCGCGGTCGGTTCGGCACTCCCGGCACCGCGACAAGGCTCGGATCAGCGTGCGTCGTCCGGGCTGGCGGCTGTCTCCGGCCGCGCCAGCAGCGGCTCGCCGCCGAACGCCCACCACGCGGGATGGACGAGAAACGTCAGCACGGCATCGCGCCGCGCGAACTCCGCGGCGGCCACCGCGAGCGGGCGGTTCCAGCGCCCGTGCGAGTCGGTCAGGTAATAGCGGTTCTGCACGAAGTTGGCCTCGTAGGTGAGCCCGAGCGAGGCCATGGGGACCGGGCGCAGGTCGCAGCGCACGGCGCGGTGCGA
>JAJYNP010000035.1 GCA_021786265.1 Chloroflexota bacterium | reverse complement strand
CGGCGAGATCGGCAAGAACATGTACGTGTTCGAGTACGGCGAGGACATCGTCGTCGTCGACTGCGGGCTCATGTTCCCCGACGAGGAGATGTTCGGGATCGACCTGGTCGTCCCGGATGTCACGTACCTGCGGGAGCGGCGCGACGCCGTGCGCGCCTTCATCATCACCCACGCCCACGAGGACCACGTGGGTGGGCTCCCGTACGTGCTGCCCGATTTCCCGGGCGTCCCGATCTACGCGTCGACCCTGGCGCGCGGCCTGCTCTCGAACAAGGTCAAGGAACACCACCTCACCAACAACCCGATGCTCGCCCTCGAGGCGGGGGAGACGGTCACCGTCGGCCCGTTCACCGTGACGGGATTCCGCATCGGGCACTCGATCCCGGACGCCATGGGGCTCATCATCCGCACGCCCGTCGGGATCGTGGTGCACACCGGCGACTTCAAGTTCGACCACACCCCGGTGGACGGCAAGCCCTCGGATTTCCACGCGCTCGCGAAGGTGGGCGAGGAGGGGGTGCTGTGCCTCCTCTCCGACTCGACCCGGGCCGAGAACCCGGGCTACACCCCGTCCGAGCGGACCGTCGGCGAGGCGTTCCGGGAGATCATGGAGCCGCTCGACGGGCGCGTGATCGTGGCCACGTTCGCCAGCAACATCGCGCGCGTTCAGCAGGTGTTCGATGCCGCCCACAGCTTCGACCGGAAGGTCGCCGTGGTCGGCCGCAGCATGGAGCAGAACGTCCGTATCGCCACCGAGCTCGGGTACCTGGACTATCCCCAGGCACAGCTGATCGCCAAGGACCAGATCCGCAATACGCCCGCGGACCGCCTGGTCATCGCCACGACCGGTGCGCAGGGCGAGCCCATGGCGGGGCTCGCCCGCATGGCGAACCGGGACCATCGCTGGGTGGAGATCCAGCCGGGAGACACGGTCATCGTCAGCGCGAGCCCGATCCCGGGTAACGAGGAGTACGTCGCGCGCACGATCGACAACCTGTTCAAGCAGGGCGCCAACGTCATCTATCACGCGATCCGGCACGCGCACGTTTCCGGGCACGCCAGCCAGGAAGAGCTGAAGCTGATGCTCAACCTGACGAGGCCGAAGTACTTCATCCCGATGCACGGCGAGTTCCGCATGCTGGTCCAGCACGGCCGGCTGGCGGGTGAGGTGGGGGTCGCGGCGGAGAACATCCTGATCGTCGAGAACGGCCAGCCCGTTGAATTCCGGGCGGACGGTACCGCGCGACGCGGACAGCCGGTGAGCTCCGGGTACGTCTTCGTGGACGGGCTCTCGGTGGGCGAGGTAGGGGACGTCGTGCTCCGCGACCGGCGCGCGCTCGCCAGCGACGGCATGTTCTTGGTGGTGGTGACCGTCGACAAGCAGACAGGCCACATCATCGGCGAGCCGCAGATCGTCACGCGCGGGTTCGTCGACGACCTGTCCGACCCGGTGATCGGCGCGGCGGCGCAGCGGGTGATCCGCGCGATCGCGCGGCCGGAGGAGCACACCAGCGAGGTCGCGCTGCTCAAGACCCAGATCAAGGACGGGCTCTCTCGCTACCTGTACGAGCAGACCAAGCGGCGTCCCATGGTGTTCCCGGTCGTCGTGGAGGTCTAGGGGTGGCGACCCGTCGGCGCACCCCCTCCACCCGGAGCCGGACCCGCACCCAGCGGCGCCGGTCCTCCGGGCCCTCGATCGATCTGCGGCTCTCGCCCGAGCTGACCCGGGCCCTGGTCGGCATCGTGCTGCTCGTGGTAGGGGCGGTCACCCTGATCGCGCTGTTCCTGCCCGGGCAGGGGATCCTGAACAAGTACGTGAACGAGCTGCTGCGTCCGGCGTTCGGTCAGGGCGCCTGGCTCCTGCCGATCCTGCTGTTGATCGCCGGCGCGTTCGTGGAGCGGGCGCCCAGCGCCGGCACGGGCTGGGGCGTCTCCGCGCTCGGCGGGCTCGTCACGTTCGTGGGCGGGATCGGGCTGTTTCACCTCGTCTGGGGCAACGGGACCTCGCCCCAGGCGCTGAGCAACGGCGGCGGCTGGCTGGGCGCCCAGCTGTCGCACGGCCTCTCGGAGCTGGTCAGCCCTCCCGGCGCGTTCGTGGTGCTGGTCGGGGTCGTGCTGGCCGGGATCGTGCTGCTGCTGAACCTGACGGTGCGCGGGCTGCTGTGGCCCCTCGTGGCCGGCGGCCGCGCCGTGGCCGGCGCGCTGGCAACGCCCGTGGTGACCGGCCGGAACGGCGGCGCGGCGGACGTCTCGCGCAACGGCCGGGAGACCCGCGAGACACGGATCCCACGCGAGGGGACCCGTCGCGGCGAGGAGCGCGAGCCGCTTGCCGAGCCCGACCTGCCCGCCCCGGTTCCCAGCCCGGCGCCGTTGAGCCAGACGGTCTGGTCCGGCGAGCGCGCTGTCCCCCATGGCGGCACCGGTGCGGCAGGCGGCACCGGAGCGGCTGCCGGTCCCTGGGCTCCCGCCGGCGCAGGTGGCGGGACGGGCCCGGGAGCATCGGCGGCGGATGGCCGGGACGCGCTGCCCGGGGACGCGCTCCTCGAGGCGGACGACACGCCCCTCGCCGTCGAGCACCGGCCCTGGACACTCCCGGACGCGACGCTCCTCGACCCTGAGCGCCCGACCAACGGCGCGGCCGAGCTGGACCACGCCCGCAACCGGCGGATCATCGAGGAGAAGCTGCGCAGCTTCCAGATCCCCGCAACCGTGATCGGCCAGAACATCGGCCCCGTCGTCACGCAGTACGAGGTGAAGCCGGACCCGCGCGTCAAGCTCTCGCGGGTCGAGGCGCTCGCCGACGACCTGGCGATGGCACTCGCCGCCCGATCGATCCGCATCGAGGCGCCCATTCCCGGCAAGGACGTGGTGGGGATCGAGATCCCCAACCACAACGCGGAGGTGGTGGGCTTCCGCGGCCTGTGGGAGGACGCGCGCATGGCGGAGGCCGTCAGCCCGCTCACGTTCGCCCTCGGGCGCGACGTGTCGGGCAAGGCGTACGCGGTGGATCTCGCCCGCATGCCGCACCTCCTGATCGCCGGTGCCACCGGCTCCGGCAAGAGCGTCTGCGTGAACGCGCTGATCACGAGCCTGCTCATGCGCGCCCGCCCGGACCAGGTGCGCCTGATCCTGATCGACCTGAAGCGGGTCGAGCTCGCCTCGTACCGGGATCTCCCGCACCTGCTGACCGACGTGATCGTCGAGCCCGGCGACGCCAAGGCCGCGCTGGGCTGGGCGGTGCGCCAGATGGAGGAGCGCTACAAGGCGCTGGCCGCGAAGAGCGAGCGGAACATCGCCTCCTACAACGCCAGCCCCCGCGTGGCGGAGCACGAGCGGCTGCCCTACATCGTGATCGTGGTCGACGAGCTTGCGGACCTCATGATGCGGGAGGGCCGGAAGGTCGAGGACCCCATCGTCAAGCTCGCTCAGAAGGCGCGCGCGGTCGGCATTCACCTGGTGCTCGCCACGCAGCGGCCCAGCGTCAACGTCGTCACGGGCCTGATCAAGGCCAACGTCCCGAGCCGCATCGCGTTCGCGATGTCGTCGAACGTCGACAGCCGGACGGTGCTCGACGCGCCGGGCGCAGAGGACCTGATCGGGCGCGGCGACATGCTCTACCAGCCGGCCGACCTGCCGCGGGCGGTGCGCCTGCAGGGCGTCTTCGTGAGCGATCGCGAGGTCCTGTCGGTGACCGACCAGTGGCGCGCGCAGGCGCCCGAGCCGCAGTACGACCCCGACGTGGTGGCCGGCGGCGAGGAGTCGGGGGAGGGTGGCCAGTTCGCGTGGCTCTCGCAGCTCGCCGAGGACGAGATGACGCCTCGCGCCGCGGAGCTCGTGATCACCAGCGGCAAGGCCAGCACGTCCATGCTGCAGACCAGGCTGAAGGTCGGGTTCAACCGCGCGAGCCGGATCATCGACGAGCTCGAGCGGGTCGGGATCATCGGGCCGCAGGATCCGCGCAACCCCGCGGTCCCGCGCCAGGTGTACGGGCCGGAGAACTGGATCCGCGGCCTCGACGACGTGGACGACGTGTGACCGACTGTTTCGGGGCCGGGTGACGGCCGCGGTTACGGCGGGAGTCGTCGCGGCATCCGCCGCGACGACTCCCGGAACGGCCGGACCGCGAGCCGCCGCGGCCGGGTCCGCCACGTCGAGATCACGGGGTCCCGGGGGTATGCTATGCGCCGCGGGACGCCAGGGATGGACCCGCCCACCTTCAATGTCCGGCCCAACGAGGATTCCCTGGAGCCGATGACCACGCGCGACCATGCCCGACCCGACCGGCGCCCGGCCACGCGAGAACGAGTGCGGCTGCCCGCGGCACGCCCGGTCCTCGGCGAGCAGCTGCTGGCGGCGCGCGAACGCAAGGGCGTGGACCTGTACCGCGCCGAGCGCGACACCAAGATCCGCGTCCGGTACCTCGCCGCCCTCGAGCGCGGCGACTACAACGAACTCCCCGGCATGGTCTATACGAAGGGCTTCCTGCGCAACTACGCGCTCTACCTGGGGCTGAACCCGGAGGAGATCCTCGACCAGTACCGCGAGGAGTACGGCACCGCGCGTGCCTCGGAGCCGGTGGCGATCGTGCCACGGGCCCTGGAGGCGCCGTCCAGTGGCCTGATCTTCTCGCGCGGCGTCGTCGTCGCGGTCGTCCTGTCGGTGGTCGTGCTGATCTTCCTGGCCTACGTGGCGTACCAGCTGATGCGGTTCACGCAGCCACCCAGCCTGGCCATCACCCAGCCCCCGGACCGCGTGACCACCATGGACAGCACCGCGGACCAGACGGTGCTGGCCGGAACGAGCAATGCCGGCACCACGATCACGATCCAGGGCACCGGACAGCAGCCGTACCGGGTCACCACCGACAGCTCGGGCCACTGGCAGAAGGACGTCCCGCTCACCAAGGGTCAGAACCAGTTCAGCATTACCGCCACCGACCCCTCGACGGGCAAGGATTCCGTGCCCATCACCCTGATCATCACGGTGCCGATCCCGATCATCGAGGCGCCCACGCTGTCGGTGACGAGCCCGAACGACGGTGCGGCGGTCACGAACGGCGCGATCCCGGTCCAGGGCACCACGAACGCGACATCGATCACCGTCTCGGCGAAGTACGTGGGGGCGGTGGGACCCCAGCCGTCGGCCGCCTCGCCGTCGCCCGTCGCCGCCCCGGCTCCCAAGCAGATCTCGGTGGCGCCGGACGGCTCCTTCTCGGATTCGTACCAGCTCGCGCCCGGGAAGTGGTCGCTCACGATCACCGCCACGGGCAACCAGCAGGAGACGACGACAGAGACCCGCTCCGTCACGGTCGCGTTCACGGGCGTCGACCTGGTCGTGGCGATCATGGGGTCGCCGGCATGGCTGAAAGTGTGGGTCGACGGGACGGTCGACCCCACGCTCGGCAACGGCGGCCAGACGTTCGCGGTCGGCAAGACCGTCGAGTTCACGGGCCAGCACAGCGTCGAGGTCCGCACGGGATCGGCGGGCTCGACGTACTTCACGCTGAACGGGCAGTCGCTCGGTGCGCTGGGCCCTCCGGGGGTTCCCCAGACCTGGCTCTTCGCCCCACCGGCGGCGCCCAGGCAGACGAACGACCACTGACCGATGGTCGGCGACGAGGTGACGCGGACGCCGGGCGACTGGTCGATGCGGTCGGCGGGCGATGAGGTGGCCCGGACTCCCGGTGACCGGTCCGCGGCCGCGCCGCTCATGGACCCGCTGGCTCCCGCACGGGACCTGGCCGCGCGGCTCCAGGCGCGATGCGTGCGCACGGGCCTCACGCTTGCCACCGCCGAGTCCTGCACGGGGGGCCTGATCGGCCACGTGATCACCGAACAGCCGGGCTCGAGCGCGTACTACCTGGGGGGCGTGATCGCATACGCGGACCGGATCAAGGCGGGCCTGCTGGACGTTCCCGAGACCACCCTGCTGGCGCATGGCGCGGTGTCGGCGCAGGTCGCCGCGGCGATGGCCGAGGGTGCCGTGCGCCGGCACGGGGCGGACCTGGCGGTCGCGGTGACCGGCATCGCCGGGCCCGACGGCGGCAGCGAGGCGAAGCCCGTGGGCCTGACGTACGTGGCCGTCGCGGGCGTCGCCGGGACCGAGGTCCGGAGACATCTCTGGCACGGCGACCGGGCGGCCAACAAGGTCCAGAGCGCGGAGGCTGCGCTCCACCTGGTGCTCGAGCGGCTGGGGGAGGGGACCGGCGGGTGACCCGCTCGGCCGCCGACGTCGGGCGAGGCCTGGCGCCCGCGCGCCCGGCGCGCGCGATCTCGCCCGGTGAGCGGATCCACGTGCTCGGCGCCGGGGGGGCGGGCGCGTCGGCGGCCGCGATCCTTGCCGTGCGGGCCGGTGCGGTCGTCACCGCCTGTGATCGCTCCGTGGACTCGCCGTACGTGCCGGCCGTGGAAGCGGCCGGGGTCCTGGTGCTGGAGGGTCACGCGGCCGCCCACGTGGCGGAGCCGGCCGGCACGCCCGCACAGACGGCCGCCGGCCCGGACGCGTCCGCGTCCGCCGGGGCACCGATCGTGGACCGGCTGGCCGTCACGAAGGCGCTCACCGCGATCGATCCCGACAACCCGGAGCTGCAGGCGGCGCATGCCCTGGGGATCGCGATCGAACCGTGGCAGCAGGTGGTGGCGGACGCGGCGGAGACGCGCGGCGCTCACCTGGTGGGCGTGGCGGGCACGCACGGGAAGTCGACCAGCACGGGATGGCTGGTCGAGCTGCTGACCCATGCCGGCCGGGACCCGAGCGCGTTCGTCGGGGCGCTGCTGCCGGGTGGCGCCGCCGGGGAGCCCGCGTCCACCGCCCGGTGGGGGGACGGGCCGGAGTTCATCGTGGAGGCCGACGAGTACGCCGGCAACTTCGACCCCTACCGGCCCGCGCTGGCGGTCCTGCTCAACGCCGAGTGGGACCACCCCGACGTGTTCGCCGACGAGGACGCGGTGCTGGACGCGTTCGAGGGATGGATCCGGCGCGCGGATGGGCGGGGGGCGCCGCCGGTCCTGGTCGTGAACCGGGGCGATCGCGGGGCGAACCGGGTCGCCGCGCGGCTGGCGGACTGGCCCGGACACATGGTGGCCGTTGCGCTGGCCGACCCCGCGGCGGAAGGGCCGGCCTCGCTCGCATCGCTCGCGGCCCGTCTGCGCGCCGGCCGGGGGACCGCGCTGGGTGGGTGCCGTGCGGTCGCCGGCCGTGTCGCCGCCGCCGATCCCGACGGCACCACGCTGGAGATCGTGGGTCTGGCCTCGCTGGGCGCGGCGGAGACCCGGGACCGCGAGGCACCGGGCGGTTCGCCGGTGCGCGCCCACATCGCCCTGCCAGGACGCCACAACGCCCAGGACGCCCTCTGTGTCGCGGCCGCGGCAGCCGCCCTCGGCGTCCCGGTGCCGGCGATCGTCGCGGGGCTTGCCACCTTCCGCGGCGTTGGCCGGCGCCTCGAGCTCAAGGGCGAACCGCGCGGGGTGGCGATCCTCGACGACTACGCCCACCACCCCACGGCCATCGCCGTGACGCTGGCGGCGGTGCGCCAGCGCTACCCCGGCCGGCGCCTCTGGGCGGTGTACGAGCCGCTCACCTACCACCGGACCGCCGCGCTCCTCGACCGCTTCGCGGACGTGCTGGCCGGTGGCGCGGACGAGGTGGCGATCGCCGAGATCTGGGCGGGCCGAGATCCGGACACGACCATCGCCTCCGCCGAGGCCCTGGCGGCAGCGGTCCGATCGCGCGGCATGCCGGGCGCGTCGGCGCCGGGGACCGTCGACGAGACTGCCGACTGGCTGGCGACCCGGGTCCGCCCGGGCGACGTGGTCCTGGTGATGGGCGGCGGCCACTCCTACCGGATCGCCGCTCGTCTGGTGGCGGCGCTGGCCGGAGACGATGCCGCGCGTGTCGGAGGGGCTGCCTGAGGGTCGCTCAACGCCGGCCGCCCGCGGCCGCTGGCCGGTACACTGCAGGGATGGCGACGTTGACCCCGGGGGACGCAGACGATCTGCTCGCCCGCTACAAGCGAGCCCGCGAGGCGCGCGACGTGGACGCGGCGATGGAGCTGTACCGTGCCGACGCGGACCTGCGGCCGGATCCATTCGCGGAGCACGTCACCGGCGAGCTGGCCGTCCGCGCGTTCTGGAACCGGCTTGCGGCCGAGCAGGCGAACGTGGAGTTGGACGCCGAACGCGCGTGGGCTGCCGGCTCGACCGTCCTGGTGGCCTGGCACGGCGCCTGGACGCGCCGTGACACCGCGGAACGGGTGCGCGCCCGTGGGTTCGCAACGTTCGAGCTGGACGACGACAAGCTCATCGTGCGCGAGCGGCACTGGACCCTGGAGCGGACGGTGGGGACGGACCGCACGTTCCGACCCGAGCCCGCTCCGGATGAGCCCGGCCGCGGCTGAGAAGGAGGAAGCATGCCGGGCGACGTTTCGTTCGACGTGGTCAGCGACTTCGACCACCAGGAGCTGGTCAACGCGCTCGATCAGGTGCGCCGCGAGGTCGCGGCACGCTTCGACTTCCGCAACGTGCCGGTGCAGCTGGAGCTCGGCCGGGACGAGATCCTGCTCCGCACCTCCGACGAGTACCGGGCGAAGGCGGTCCGCGAGCTCGTGGAGTCGAAGGCGGTCCGGCGCGGCCTGTCGCTCAAGATCTTCGACTGGGGCGCCGTCGAACCGGCCGGCAAGGACACCGTGCGCCAGCGGATCGGGCTGCACCGGGGCCTCGATGAGGAGCTGGCCAGGCGGATCGCAAAGCTGATCCGGGACGAGTTCCCCAGGGCGAAGCCGCAGATCCAGGGCGACGCCGTGCGGGTCTCCGGCAAGAGCAAGGACGAGCTGCAGAAGGTGATCGCGCGGCTGCGGCAGGCCGGCGAGGACTATCCCGTCGCCATCCAGTTCGAGAACTACCGGTAGCCGGCGGGCAGCCGCCGCTCAGGTTCGCGCGGCCGCCAGCTCGCTCGCGATCTGCTGGGCCCAGGCGCGGATATCGGGGAAGTTGCGGTAATCGCCGCCGCGACCCTCCATCACCAGCAGCCGCTCGGCAACCGTCAGGTCGGTGCGGCCCAGCCGACCGCCGAACGTCATGTGCCCGCGGATCCCGATCGAGCGGGTGAGGGTGGCGACGCCCCTCGGCAGGGGCAGCATCCTGTCCTCCGCCGACCGATCCAAGGGGCCGCTGTCGAACAGCCACACCGGCAGCCTGGTCAGCTCGGCGCGATGGTGCTGGAGGAACTTGAACGCCTCGGGCAGCCATGCCCCGTGGTAGAGCGCGCTGCCCACGATCACGCACGTGAATCCCGTCAAGCGTTCGACCTGCCGGGCCGGTCGAACGTCGATGTCGCAGCCGGACTCGAGGAGCGCGATGCCGATCGCCTGGGCGATCTGGGCGGTCGAGCCGCCCTGGCTCGCGTAGGTCACCAGGACTCGATCCGGGGCAGGGTCCATCAGGCTCAGCCTCGCGCCCCCCCGGTGAAGTTCCACGACGCCAGGTGCAGGCCGGGCACCAGGTAGGCGGCCTCCAGGCCGTCGAGGATGAGCGTCCGCTCGGAGCCCACCGCGCGCACGGCTCCCGGCCCCAGCGCCTCGTGGAACGACTGCGTGAACCGCAGGTTGCGGACCGGTCGCACGATCCGGCCTCCCTCCACCAGCCAGACCCCGTTGCGCGTCAGGCCGGTCACCACCTGGGTCCGGGGGTCGAGGATGCGGGTGTACCAGAAGTCGGTGACCAGCAGGCCGCGCTCCATGCCGGCGACCAGCTCGGCCGCCGGACGATCGCCGGCGGCGAGCACCACGTTCGCCGGCACCGCGCCCCACTGCCCGGCGCCCTCGGTCGCGTGGCCGGTGCTCCGCGCTCCGGCCTTCTTCGCCGTGCGGCGCGTGTGCAGGATCCCGCTGGTGACCCCGGCCCGGACGACCTCGACGCGCCGCTTCGGCGTGCCCTCCGCGTCGAAGGCCACCCCCACCTGGCCCGGGTCCGTGGCGTCGTCGAGGAGCGTGATGGACCGGTCGAACTGCGCCTCGCCGAGGCGGACGAACGAGCGGCCTTCCTCCACCGCGCGGCCGTTGAACCCGTGCAGGAACAGGAACTCCAGCATGTTCGCCACGCACTGCGGCTCGAGCACCACCTCGTACCGGCCGGGCTCCAGGTCGGTCGGGTCCGCGGCGTCGCGCGCCTTCCCCGCCGCACGCCTGCCGAGCGCGCCACCGTCGAGCGCCGCGAGTCGCACCGAGGCCTCCCGCGCGCTGCCGTCGGACGTGGCCGTCCGGGCGATCCCGGAGAGGCCCGCCACGGTCGTGCGACCCGCCAGGCGCTGCCCCGCGCTGTTCGCGAAGACCGCCATCGCCGCGGCGGTGAGGCAGGAGCCCGCCGTCTCCAGGCCGCCGGCCGCGTCGACGAACCCCCGCACGTGGCGCGCCCGTTCGTCCGGCGGGGCCCAGGCGGTCGAATCGTCCCAGTGCTCCACGCCGGCTGCCGGGGCCGGCCCCGCGAGCCCGGGCCAGTCGGGATCCTCCGGACGGCTGCGAGCCACTTCCAGGACCTCGTCCGCCAGGCGCGCCAGCGCCTCGCGGTCGAACCGGTCCGTGCTCGATCCGGCCGATCGCCCGTCGAGCGCGACGCGCAGCAGCACCCGGCGTGTCTCCTCGGCGGCATTCTGGTGGATGAAGCCGTTCGCGAAGCGCGTCAGCGCCTCGTCCCCGTGGCGGATCGTGACCTCGATCTCGGCACCGGTGGCCCTCGCCCGCACGAGGTCGAGCACCTGGTCGGCGATGACGAGCAGGTCGGCGGCCGGGGCGGGGGCGCCGGACCGGTCGGTGCCCGTGGGGTGGACGCCCCCGTCGCGTTGCACGTCCGTCATCCCCGCACCCCCACCCGCACGCCCCGGAACCGCGCCGGCACGGCCGGATGCCCCGTGTGGCCCACCTGGGCAGGCTCGCCCTTGCCGCAGTTCGGCGTCCCCCAGAACGTCCACTCGGACCGGTTGCCCAGCATGTCCATCGATCCCCAGAAGCGCGGGCTGATGCCGGTGTAGGTCGGGTTGCGGAGCATCCGTCCCTGCTTCCCGCCCCGGATCTCCCAGCCGATCTCGCAGCCGAACTGGAAGTTCAGCCGCTTGTCGTCGATCGACCACGAGCGGTTGGTGTCCATCATGACCCCGTCGTCGGTCGCGGCGATCATCTCCTCCAGGCTGTGCGGGCCGGGCAGCAACCCGACGTTCGTCATGCGGACCATGGGTATCCGGTTGAACCCGTCCGCGCGGACCGCCCCGCCGGACGAGATGCCGGCGAGCGCCGCCGAGTCGCGCCCGGAGAGCACGCCGACCCAGGTGCCGTTGCGCACGATGTCGACCGGGTGCGCCGGCGTCCCCTCGTCGTCGTAGCCGAAGCTGCCCAGCGCGCCGGGCAGCGTGGCGTCGGCGGTGATGGTCATGAGGTCCGACCCGAAGCGCAGCGAGCCCAGCTGCCGCAGGTCGAGCCAGGATGTCCCCGCAAAGGCGGCCTCCCAGCCCAGGATCCGGTCCAGCTCGACGGCGTGGCCCACCGACTCGTGGATCTGGAGCGCCATCTGCTCGCTGCCGAGGATCAGATCGGTGGCGTCGAGGGAGGGGCACGCTGGTGCGGACAGCAGCGCGCGAGCTTCTTCCGCGATCCGCGGGGCGTTGGTGGGCAGGTCGAGCTCGCGCACCAGCTCCCAGCCGCGCGTCCCGTACTGCCCGCGGATGCCAGGGTAGGAGCGGCGTTGCGTCTCCCGCTCGCCTACCGCGGTTGCGCTCATGGCGGCACCGCACTCGATGATGTGCTGGTCCACGCGGTGGCCTTCGCTGGTGGCCAGCCACTTGCGCGTGTCCCAGACGCGGTGGCTTGCCTCCGCGAGGTCGGCGCCGTGATCGAGCATCGTGCGCGTCACACCCTCCAGGAGGTCGCCCTTCTCGGCGAGCGGGACGCTCCACGGGTCCTCCAGGCATTCGCTGGTCCACGAGCCACGCACCGGCGGCTGCGGGGCCAGGTCGAGGCCGGCGCCGGGGACCAGGTGCGAGGCTCGGGCCACGGCCGCAGCACGCGCCCCCGCCCGGCGGGCGGCCGCGGCGCTCAGCTCCGGGATGGCGAAGAAACCCCAGGAGGAGCCGATCAGGGCACGCACGCCGATGCCGGCATGTTCCCGGCGGTCCAGCGCCTCCACCACGCCGTTGCGTGCGGTCATCGACTCGGTCCGCGTCTCCATGGCGCGCGCGTCGGCGTACCGCGCGCCCGCCGCAAGGGCGGCCTCGACGGCCGCGGTCACCAGGTCGTACATGTGGTGCATCGTACGTGGCGGGGGCGATCCGCGTCGTCGAACGCGAGGTTCGCCGGGTTCGCGAACGGTGGCGTAGAGTCGTGGGATGGTGCGAGCACGGGCGAACGATGGAGCATCCGCGAGGGTGTGGCTCCGGGCCATCCGGCCGGCGACCCTGCCGGCCGCGACGAGCGGCGTGGTGGTCGGCCTGGGGGCTGCGCTGGCAGTCGGCGCTCCGTTCCGGATCGACGCCGCCCTCCTCTGTCTCGCGGTGGCACTCCTGCTGCAGGTCGCGGCGAACCTCGCCAATGACCTCTCCGACTTCCGCCGGGGCGCCGACCAGCCGGACCGGGCAGGACCGCTGCGCGTGGCAGCCGCAGGGCTCGTGACCGCGCGCCAGCTCGAGATCGCGATCGGCGTGGTGCTGGGAGCAGCGGGGATGGCCGGCCTTGCCCTTGCGGTCATCGGCGGGCCGGCAATCCTGATCGTGGGCGTCCTCGCGATGATCGCCCTGCTCGCCTACACCGGCGGGCCCTGGCCGTACGGGTACCACGCGCTCGGCGAGCCCTTCGTGTTCCTGTTCTTCGGGCCGGTGGCGGTGACCGGCACCGCGTTTCTCCAGGCCGGTCGCATCGAGCCGCTCTTCCTGGTCGCGGCGCTGCCCGTGGGGGCGCTCATCACGGCGATCCTGGTGGTCAACAACCTTCGCGATGTCGATTCCGATCGTGTCGCCGGCAAGCGCACGGTGGCGGTCGTGCTCGGGCCGGCGGCGACAAGGCTCGAGTACGTCGGTCTGGTGATCGGCGCATGCCTGGTGCCGATCCTCGCCGCCCTCGTCGGGGGGCGGGCCACCCTGTTGCTGCCCCTCGCGACGGCGCCTCTCGCGGTCCCGCTCGTGCGGGTCGTGCGCGCCGAGGGCGATCCGCGCCGGCTCAACCCGGTGCTCCGGGATACCGCTCGGCTCACGCTGGGCTTCTCGCTGCTCTTCGCCGCGGGCCTCGCCCTCTCGAAGTGACGCACGCTCGGGGAACGACGCGGCCCTGGTCGCCGCCGTCCCGTGACGGCCGACCCACCCGATCGAGTAGGGCGGCTACTGCCGTCCGGACGTGTCGGATCGCCGGGCGCCGCCCCTAGGCTGTTCGTGGCGCGCTGGACCGGGGCGACCAGGTCCCAGGCGTCGCGCGGCTCGGGCACTCGCCCCGGCGAGCCCGCCCCGCGTCTGGCAGCCTGTGCCACGCGGGGGTGGACCGGAGGAGGCCACCCCCGATCCCTCGAATCGACCGATGCGGGAGGCCGAATCGTTGCCGGACGCCACCCTGACCACGCTGGACCCGCGCGCGGACGAGCGCCTGGACGGTTCGGGACTCGCTGACGGCTCGGAGCACCCGGGCGCACGACACATCCGCAGCCTGTTCCCCACCCGGGCGGCCGCCCTGGGCGCCGGACGCGAGCTGCTCCGCAAGCGCCTGCTCGCGGATGTCAGCATCAGCGCACATCCCGACGATGCATCCCTGAGCGTGGTGGTGGCCGAGGAGCACGAAGGTCCGGCCCTGTACGTCATGTACCGCTGGGGCGCCGAGCTCGAGTTCGACGTGCCGCTGTTCGCGGACTGACGGTCTCCGGGTCGATCCCCAGCGGCAGGATGACCGCCGCGACCAGGTGATAGAACGCGACGGTCAGGACGAGGTCGATGAGCTGGGCGGACGAGAGGTGGTGCTGGAGCACCGCGAGCGTCTCCGGCGCCGCCGTGCGCGTGCGGGCAACCTCGTCGACGTAGGCGAGGACGGCACGCTCGACCGCGTCGAACACGCCGGCCGGGGCCGTCCGCCAGCCCGGAATGGCCGCCAGCTGTTCCCCGGTGATGCCTGCCCGGCGCGCGGCAGGAACGTGGTGGAGGAGTTCGTACGGCACGTCAAGGGCGTGCCCCGTCGCGACGATGGCCAGCTCCCGAAGCCGCGGGTCGAGTGACGATTCGTCGCGGATGTAGCGGGAGAGGCGGAAGTACGCGCGCAGAGCGTGCGGGGCCCCGGCAAGCGCCCGGTGCAGGTCCAGCACCGAGCCCCGCGCGGTGGCGATCTCCCCGTACAGCGCCCGCAGCCCATCCGGGTCGGGGGCACCCGGGGGCGGCGGATCGACGTACCGAACCCGGGCCATGCGTCGCACCTCCTTGACCGAGAGCATAGCCGGGGACTCGGCCGTCGCGGATTGCTCGAGCCCTGGCGCTCCTGTCGATGGCCCGTGCTGGGCATGCGTGGGTCGTGATCGTTGCCGGGCCATAGCCGAGGCGTGTCGCGTGCTTGACTCGCACGACGACCAGGGGAGGGGCACCTTCTGTGTGGCCCTGGGCGCCTATCTGCTCACCAGGCGGTGAGCCGAGCCTGCCTGATCGACGTCGTCGCCTCGATGCGCACGTAGACGATCACATCGCGGGGCCGACCTTCCCGATCCAGATCCCAGGCCCGACGGACCCCCTCGCGCACGAAGCCGACCCGCTCGGCGACGCGCCCGGAAGCGTCGTTCTCGAGATCGGTGTAGAGGTCGAGGCGGATGGCGTGCGTCGTGGCAACGGTCCAGTCGGTGATGAGCCGGAGCGCGCGAGTGGCCGCGCCGCGACCGCGCGCCTGCGGTGCCAGCCAGTAGCCGAACGTGGCTCGATGGCCGGTGGGTCCGTGCCGCGCGATCGAGCCGAGAAGTTCGTCGCTCGCAGCATCGACGATCGCAAACGACCGCTCGTCCTCGGTCTCCCAGTCTCGGCGACGGGTCTCGACGAACGAGCGCGCATCGGCCTCGGTGTACGGCTGCGGAATAGGCAGGAAGCGGGCGATCAGCGGGTCCTGGCACGCGGCGAGCACGGCGGGTGCATCGTCCCGCCGCCACGGGCGCAACGTCACCACGCCGTCCGTGAGCGTGATCTCGTGATCCAGAACCATCGTGCCCGCGTCCTCCTGCCCGACACCGTGCCTATCCTCGGGGGAACCTGCCGCGGCTGCAACACTTCGAGGGCCGAGCCGCGAGGCTGTTTCACGCACCGGCCCGCCGTGCGGCGTCCTGTAACACCTCTCACTTCAATCAGAAGTTCACACACGCATCACATGCCCCTTACCACCGCGACGCTAACTGGACCTGCTCGCTTGAAATCCGTCCCGTTCGAGGAGGGTCCCATCGTGTCTTCCCACCATGGCGCCGGCACACCATCGGGTATCGACGGGCTGCGACGCGCGCTCGCGGCCCCGCCCCGGCGGACTGCGGGTGCGCATCGGCAGCGGGTCGCCGCCATCGTCACCGCAGGCGGTCTGCTGTTCGCCGCGTGCAGCGGTTCCGCGACCAGCGTGGCGCCGACCGCTGCGCCATCCTCCGTCGCCGCGATCGCCCCGATCGACTCGACCGCCGCCGGAGGTGGGGGCGCCACTTCCCCGGCTGCCAGCGCTGCGCCGGCCGCGACGCCCACCCCATCGCCCGTGCCGCTCGTCGTGTACTCCGCGCAGGGGTACGACTCGGCGATGACCAAGGCGTTCCAGGCCGCCACCGGCATCCCTGTCCAGCTGGTGGACGACAGCACGGGCCCGCTGCTCGTGAAGGTGCAGGCCGAGAAGAGCAACCCCAGGTGGGACGTGCTGTGGGTGGACGGAGACGAGGCGTTCGCCTCGCTCGACCAGCAGGACTACCTGGTCAAGGGGTACGAGCCCAGCGTGACCTTCAACGCGCTCGGGTCCTCGCTCATCCCCACGGACAAGAGCTACGTGCCCACCGGTGTGACGATGGCGGGAACCGTCGTCTACAGCTCGAAGAACGTGACGGCCCCGCCCACGACCTGGAACGACCTGCTGTCACCGACGTGGAAGGGCCAGGTTGGGATGAACGATCCCGCCGTCTCCGGCCCCACGTATCCGTTCGTGGCCGGCCTCTTCAACTACCTCGGTGGGGTGTCCCAGGGCGAAGCGTTCCTGCAGCAACTCAAGGTAAACGGGCTCAAGGTGAACCAGACGAACGGCGACACGCTGCACGCGCTCGAGGGTGGACAGATCAAGATCGCGCTGATCCAGAGCTCGGCGGGGATCGGGGCCGAGGCAAAGGACCCCTCGCTGAAGACGGGCTTCATCTCACCCAGCACGCCCATCCCGAGCGTGATCGGCATCGACGCGAAGGCATCGCCGCAGGCCATCGCGGAGGCCGAGCAATTCGCCGTCTTCGTGCTGTCGGCACAGGGCCAATCGGTGATGGAGTCGGGCGATCCCAGCGGCGACTCGCTCTACTGGCCGGTGGTGGACGGCGTCCAGCCGCTGTCGCAGCTCCCGGCGCTCTCGAGCGTCCCGGCCAGGCCGATCGATCCTGTCCTGTGGGGCTCGCGCGAGAACGCCATCAACACGTGGTTCACTGACAACATCGTTCAGTGATCCACCGTCTCGGGCGGATGGGGCCGTCCTGGCTGGGCCGCCGCGTGGCGGTGGCCCAGCCGGTGGGCGTCTCCACGCCGGCGGCCGGGCCGGACTCGTCGGAGCGCACCCTCTCTGGCAAACGAGTGTGGCTGGTCGACCGACCCGGGCTGGTCGCCGGATCGGCCCTGCTCTGGGTCGTGCTCGGCGCGCTGCTGATCCTGCCGATGGCTGTGTTCCTGGTGCAGGCCTTCTCCCCGCGGCTGTTCGGCGCGGGCGACCGGTGGTTCACGCTCTCCAACTTCGAGAGCGCGTTCTCCGGCGCCACCCTCCGGGGGCTCGCCGACTCGGTCGGGGTGAGCGCCGCCACGTCCGTCATCTGTGTTGCGATCGGCGGATCCCTGGCGTGGGGGGTGCATCGCACCGACCTGCCCGGGAGGCGGCTGTGGCCGATCCTCATGTGGGCCCTGCTGCTCGTTCCGACCTTCCTCGCCGCCGAGGGATGGGAGTACCTGCTGCAGCCGCAGGGGGTGCTGTCCCAGTTCGGGATCGACGCCTCGCCGTTCTACGGGGTGTTCTTCGGCCCGGTCGGGGTCGTCTTCGTCCTCGCGATGTCGGCGCTCCCGTACGCGTACATCACGATCTCGGCTGCGCTGCTCCACCTGGGATCGGAGTTCGAGGAGGCGGCGCGGGTGCACGGCGCGGGCGTGTGGCGCACCACGCGGATCATGCTCCCGATCCTCGGGCCGGCACTGCTCTCCGCCGCGGCGATCGTGTTCGCGGAGTCCATGAGCGACTTCGGCGTCGCGTCCACGCTGGCCGCCAACGCCCACTTCCCCGTCGCCACCTACGTGCTCTTCCAGGCGATCGACAACGATCCGGCGGACTTCGGGCTGGCCGCCGCCATCGGCTGGCTGCTCGTCGCGTCGGCCGCCATCCCGATCGCGGTGCAGGCCTGGGCGCTCCGCGGGCGCACCTATGCCGTGGTGTCCGGCCGGACGCGCACGGCCACGCGCACGCACCTGTCCCCGGTCGTGCGGGTCGCCGCCACGGGCTCGGCCACCCTGCTCTTCGGCCTCGCCCTCGGCGCCCCGGTCGTGGGCGCGCTGGTCGCCTCGCTGCTGAAGGGCTTCGGCTCGGAAGTCTCCGTGTCCTCGCTGACGCTCGACAGCTACCGGTCGGTCCTCGCCGGGAATGCCGATCTGGCGGCGCCGCTCGCCTTCTCGACCGCCATGGCGGCCGTGACCGCCCTCGCGACGATGATCCTGGGGCTCGCTGTCGCACGTCTCCTGTCCGTCCGGGGCGCCGGTCGCCTGGCCCGCCTGACCGATCTGGTCCTGCTCGGCTCGGTCGCGCTCCCCGGGATCGTGCTGGCCGCCGGCTACATCTTCGCGTACAACCTGCCGCTGCTCGGGAACGTCGGGCTGGATCTCTACGAGACGACGCCGCTGCTGATCATGGGCTACGTGGCGACGGCCCTGCCCAGCCAGGCCAGGCTCATGTCGGGTCCGGTGTCCCAGCTGCAGGATTCCCTCGTCCAGGCAGCTCGGGTCCACGGGAGCTCCGCCGCGTCGGCGTGGCGCAAGGCGTTGTTGCCGGTCCTCTCGCGCATCCTGCTCTGGGCCGGACTGCTGACGTTCGCGAAGACCCTCCTCGAGCTGCCCGTCTCCCAGCTGCTGTACCCGCCGGGATCGCCCCCGGTGTCGGTGGCCATCAACTCGTACGTGGCCGGGTATCACTACGACACCGGCACGGCGATGACGGTCGTCGCGCTCGCCGAGGAGTTCGCCGTGATCCTGGCCGGGCTCGCGCTGTTCGCGCTGCTCACGCCGAAGGGATGGCGCCGCTCGCTCGGGGCGACGCCATGATCCCGGCCGGGACGAATGGCACGAAGAGATCGCCCGAGGCCCTTCGGGCCGCCGCACCTGGAGTCGTGATCGAAGGGGCGACGAAGCGGTTCGGCGCGACGACGGCGCTCGACGGGGTGTCGCTCGCCGTCGAGCCCGGCACCTTCCTCGTGCTCCTCGGGCCCTCGGGGTCGGGCAAGACCACCCTGCTGCGCTGCCTGGCGGGGATCGAGCGACTTTCCGCGGGACGAATCGGGATCGGAGACCGGCTCGTCGCGGACGGGGAACGGCACCACGTGGCGCCGGAACGACGCGACCTCTCCATGGTCTTCCAGGACTACGCGCTGTGGCCCCACCTGACCGCGGAGCAGAACGTTGCGTTCGCCCTGGCACGCCGGCGGCTGCCGAAGGCGGAGGCCACGCATCGCAGCCACGAGCTCCTCGAACGCGTGGGGCTCTCCGGCCTCGCCGAGCGGTTCCCGAACGAGCTCTCGGGTGGCGAGCAGCAGCGCGTCGCCCTTGCCCGTGCGCTCGCGGCCGGCACGGGACTCCTGCTCTTCGACGAGCCGCTGTCCAACCTCGACGCCGGGCTGCGCGAGGGGCTGCGCGTGGAGATCGCGACGCTCGCCCGCGAAGCGGCCGCGACCGCCATCTACATCACCCACGACCAGGGAGAGGCGTTCGCGCTTGCCGACCGGATCGGGGTGCTCCAGCGCGGTCGCCTGGTGCAGCTGGGGGCACCGGAGGACGTGTACTTCCGGCCGGCGACCGCCTTCGTGGCGCACTTCACCGGACTCGCGGGAGCGCTGCACGCGACGGCGGACGGTCCGGCGGGTCCCGGCTTCGTCCGTGTTCGCGTGGGCGCGATCGGCGCACACGGGATCGCCGCCGTGCCTGGAACGGCGGACGTGGCGCCCGGGACCCGAGGGCGCATCCTGTTGCGCCACTCGGCCGTGCGCCTGGGGCCGCCGTCAGGGCCGGGGATCGTGGGCCGGGTTTCCGACACGGCCTTCAGGGGGCGAGGCTACGACCACGCCGTGGAGCTACCCTGGGGCGAGCGCCTCGTCGGCATCCACGACGAGCGGCGCTGGAGCCGTGAGGATGTCGTTGGCCTGCAGCTGGACCCCGCTGGGTCCTTCTTCTTCTCGGGCGAGCTGCCCCTCAGTCAGGACTGACCCCTCGGCCGCCACCGTCTTCGCCACCGGGCAGCGGCGGTGCCCCGAGCCCGGCCCTCACTGCCCGCCCGAGTGTGCGACCAGCGGCAGCGGCGGACGGCGCCGGCGGCTCGCGGGGGAGTCGAGCGCGGCCGGCTCGACCGGCGGCCAGGCGGGGCCCGGGCGGGCGATCGCATACCCCTGGGCGAGGAGGGGCCCGCGGGTGCGGGCGAGGAGCGCCAGGTCGGCGGGCGCCTCGACCCCTTCCGCGATAGGGGTCGCCTCGATGGTGGTGGTGAAGCTGACGAGGGCGTGCACCAGCGCCTGGCGGGCCGAGTCGTCGCCCAGACCCCGGATGAGCAAGGCGTCGAGCTTGACGAAGGCGGGCCGCAGCTCGGTCACGTGGCGCATCGAGGCGTAGCCGGCCCCCGCGTCGTCCACAGCGACACGCGCCCCACGGGCGAGGTAGGGCGCCATCGCCTCGCGCAGCGCGGCGTAGTCGGCCACCGCCTCCTCCTCGGTCACCTCGATCACGAGGCGCGCCAGCGAGCCGCCCGCCAGAGCCGCCCGCACCGGCGCGCTCGCCAGGTAGCGGGGGCTGACGTTGAGGGAGAGGAAGGTGCCAGCCGGAAGGCCCGCCTCGCGGGCCACGGCACGGGCCCGTTCGACCGCCAGGGCCTGCAGCTCGGCCCCCAGGCCGACCGCGGCCGCCTGGGCGAACCAGACGTTGGGGGGCTGGACCGGCGCGAGGCGGAAGCGGGCGAGGGCCTCGTAGCCGGCCACCTTCCGCTCGGACAGGGCCAGGATCGGCTGGTAGTGGGGCACCAGCAGCGTCGGCGTCGCGAGCACCTGCAGGATCCGCTCGCGGTCCCGGCGGCGGGCCGCCTCCTCGTCCTCCACGGCGCGGCGCACGATCCCCGCCGCGAGCCCCCCGATCGCCTCGAGGTACGCGTCCTCGTCGGGGCTCAGGGGCTCGGGCTCCCCGCGCTCGCCGGCCAGCAGGGTGCCCACCAGGGCGCCGCGGTCGGAAAGCGGCAGTACCAGGAGCGCGTGCGCGCCCCGCTCGGCGAGGAGCGCCGCACCCGCGCCCGAACCCGGCAGGCGTGCGAGGTCGGTGCGCAGCGGACCCTGTGCGGCCAGCGCGCGGAGCTCGTCGGCGCGCTCGGTAGGCACGAGCGGTGGGATGGGGCCGCCCCCCTCCGGCGCCGACCAGACCGCGAGGCGCTGGGTGCCCGCCGCATCGAAGAGGTAGATGGCCACCGCCACGACCGGCCAGATGCGGGCCACCTTCGCCAGCAGCGCCTCGCCCGCCGCGGTCGCCGAGGGTGCGCCCGCGGCCGCCTGGGCCGCCGCCTGCAGGCCCTCCAGGTGGGCGGTCCGCTCCCGGGCCAGCGCGCGGTCGGCGGTCACCTCGTGCAGGCTCACCACGAGGCCGCCCGGTGACTCCGCGGCGTCGAGGGGGCGCCCGCTCACCTGCACGCTGCGCTGCGTCCCGTCGGGGCCGCGCAGCGTCACCAGGGTGGGGGGCAGGGGCCGGCGCGCCGCGAGCGCCGCCTCGAGCTGCGCCGGCGCGTCGCGCACCTCGATCCCGACCCGTCCGGCGACCTCCCCGTAGGTGGCTCCCAGGAGGTCGGCCCGGGGCGCGCCCAGGAGCAGCTCCGCCGTCGCATTGCAGAGCGTGAGCCGGCCCCCGGCATCGAAGACCAGGATCCCGTCGGCGGCGGCTTCCACGGTGTGTCGCAGGCGCTCCTCGGAGGCGCGCAGGACCGCGTCGCCGCGCGCCTCGGCGGCCCGCTGAGCGACCACGCCGGCGAGGCGCTGTGAGCGGTCCCAGAAGAAACCGAGAACGCCGCCCGCCAGCAGGAAGGCCGAGAGGCGCAGCACCCAGCCCCACTGCCCGAGGTCGCGCACCGAGGCGGCCGTGCTGTCGGGCATCAGGGGTCCCATGAGCAGGCCGGCGGCCAGGCCCGCCAGCAGGCCGCCCCGCCAGCCGCCGCTCAGGGCGGCCAGGACGATGGCAGGATAGGCGAAGTGGACGAGCGGGTTCGGCGCGCCGCCCGTGGCACGCACCGCAACATACACGGCGAGCAGGAGGAGCGCGGACGCACCGAGCAGCGCCGCGCGGCGCCAGCCGAACGTGATCGGCAGGCGCACGGCCTGCCGGACGCTCTCCGATGCCATGGCACTCGTGAGCGTAACTGCCCGGCGGCGCCGGGCTATGGCCCGCCTGGTGTGCGGGACTGATCCACTGGTACCAGGGCAATGCGGCCTGGAGCATCCGCGGCAGGAACACCGAACGTCGCAGCCGGAGCCGGTCGGCCGAAGAGGTAGCCCTGGCCGTAGCCCACCCCGAGGGCCGCGAGTCGCTCCCGCTCCGCCTCGGTCTCGACCCCCTCTGCCACGAGCCGGATGCCCGTCTGCTGGACGAAGAACACGAGTCCACTGACGAGGGCCTGGCGGGCGGGGTCCTCGTCGATTCCGCGGACGAGCTGCAGATCGAGCTTCACGACAGCCGGCCGGAGCGACAGGATGTGGCGCAGGCTTGCATAGCCGGAGCCCGCGTCATCGACGGCGAGCTCAACATGCTCCCCGAGCGCCTCCCATGCCTCGGCGAGAACCGGGTAGTCGGCCACGGGCTCGTATTCGGTCAGTTCGAGAACCACGGAACGATCCGTTCCCGCAACCAGCGAATGGAGATCTCCGCGGGCCGCCAGGAAGGCCGGAGACACATTGAGGTGGATGGCCGCTCCCGGCGGCAGGTGGTCGGCCTCTGTCATGGCGGCCCGGAGCGTGGCCTCCTCCAGGGCGTCGCGGAGTCCGACCCGCGCCGCTTCGTGGAAGCGCTCGTCCGGTCGTGTGCCGTCGACGAACCGGGAGAGGGCCTCGAAGGCGACGGCGCTCCCGCCGGCGAGCGACACGATCGGCTGGAACACGATGGTGAACGCCGCCGTCTCGATCACCCGCCGGATCACCGCCGCCGCGTCGCTCCGCTCGATCGCCGCGTCGAGGATCGGGCGGACGGCTGCATCCATGAGATCCGCAAGCTCGGCCAGCTCCTCGAGCCGGTGGGCGAGCGGTGGCACGCCCGCGGTGCGTGACGTCGCATCATCGGCCACGGCGAGGAGGCCGTCGGGTCCGTCCCCGGTGCCCTGGAGCGGGACATACGCGACGTCGGCCGGCAGTCCCGCGCTCCTCGCGGCACCTCGGGTCGTCTGCAGCCACGGACCCTCTCGGGCGCGGGCCAGCAGGGCTCCGCTGGCGCTGTTTCCGAGAGGCGTGTCGGCCACGAAGCGCGCTGCCAGACTGCCTCTGGCCGCGAGTGTCCGCAGATGCCCGTCGGGCTCGCGCCACAGGAGCGCGATGGATCTGAGTCCGAGAATCGTGGCCAATCCTTCCACGATCTGGCTCCCGAGGCGCTCGATGGCTGCGTCGCGCGGCAGGTGACGCAGCCAGATGCTCAGGGATCGATGCGTCGCCGACACCCGGCTCGTCCGGGCCTCCCAGGCCTGCCGGCCGCGCAACTGCGCCCGGACGCGCGCGACCAGCTCGGCAAGCGACACCGGCTTGGCGAGGTAGTCGTCAGCGCCGGCCGCGAGACCGCTCAGACGCGACGCCTCCTGGCCCTGCCCTGTGACGAGGATGGCCGGCAAGGTGCGCGTCTCCTCGTGCGCTCGGAGCTCCTGCAGCACGGCCGGGCCGTCGCGGCGCGGCATGACACTGTCGAGCAACACCACGTCGACGCGCCGACGACGAACGAGTCGCAGGACCTCTTCGCCGTCGCCCGCCAGCAGGGTGCGAAAGCCTTCCTCCCGGAGCGCACGGGCAAACAGCGTTCGAACCGCCGGATCGTCGTCGGCGATCAGGACGAGCGGCGCCCTGTCGCGTGCCCGCGGGTGGCTGTGGATCGCACTCATCGGTCCAGGGTCTCGCGAACCTTACGGGCGAGCGCCGTCCCGCTGAACGGCTTGGCGAGGAAGGCGGACCCGTCGCCGCGGCTCTCGCGGAAGGCGCCGTTCTCCGTGTATCCGGACGTGTAGAGCACCGGGAGGGTCGGTCGCGTTTCCCGTAGTTGTGCCGCCAGTTCGGTGCCCCGCATGCCCGGCATGACGACGTCCGTGATCAGCAGATCGATCGGCCTGGTCTCGCCGGCCGCGACCAGGAGTGCCCGCCGGGCATCATCGGCTTCGAGGACACGATAGCCGCGATGCTCCAGGGTCGACCGTGCGAAGGCGCGCACCGCCGCGTCGTCCTCGACCAGCAGCACGGTCTCGGAGCCGACGAGGGCGTCGCGCGCATCCGTGACGCTCGGGGCCGGAGCCGGCGCTCCGTCGGCGCGCGGCAGGTAGATCTTGAACGTCGAGCCGGCGCCCGGTTCGCTGTACGCCCAGACGTTGCCGCCCGACTGCTTGACGATCCCGTAGACGGTGGCCAGACCCAGACCGGTGCCTCGATCCGGACCCTTCGTCGTGAAGAAGGGCTCGAACGCGCGGCTCAGCGTGTCGGCGTCCATGCCCACGCCGGTGTCGCCGATCACCAGCGTGACATACCGGCCCGGGACCACGCTGAGATGGTTCGCCGCGTAGGCCGCGTCGAGCTCTGTGTTTGCCGTTTCGATCAGAAGCCGTCCGCCGTCGGGCATCGCGTCACGGGCGTTGAGCGCCAGATTGACGATCACCTGCTCGAGCTGGCTTCGGTCGGCCATCACGGACCCAAGAGCCGGGTCGAGCGCCGTCACGAGCTCGATGTCCTCACCGAGCGAGCGGGTCAGCATCGGCCGGAGGTCGGCGACCACGGCGTTGATGTCCAGGGCCACCGGCTCGAGGACCTGCCGGCGGGCGAACGCAAGAAGCTGCCGGGTCAGGCTCGCGGCACGGTCGCCCGCCTCGCGGATCTTCGTGAGATCGTCGCGCAGCCGGTCCGGGGAGTCGACTTCCGCGGACGCCAGTTCGGCAAACCCGTTGATCACCATGACCAGGTTGTTGAAGTCGTGCGCGATGCCACCCGCGAGCTGGCCGACCGAGTCGAACTTCAGGGCCTGATGCAGCTGCGCCGCGAGCTGCTCCCGCCGGGTGATGTCGACGATCGTCGCCATCACGTAGCGCTGGCCCTCGGGGTCCCGCCAGGGCGTCAGGCCGATCTCGGCCGGAAAGATCGCCCCGTCGCGCCGGCGACCGGTCAGGTTGCGCCCGTGGCCGAGCGGCCGAGCCACCGGCTGGTCCAGGTACCCGGTCAACTGGGCCGCATGCTGTTCACGGAAGCCGTCCGGCACGAGGGTCGCGAGGTCCTGCCCCTCGAGATCGGCCGGTTCGTAGCCGAAGAAGTCCCGGACCCGGGGGCTGGCGAGCACGATCCGCCCGGCCTGGTCGACGACGACGATCGCCGCCGGCGAGGCCTCGAGCAGGCTCCGGAAGCGCTCCTCGCTGGCGCGCAGCGCCCGCTCGGCTCGCGACCGCTGGGTGACGTCTTCGGCAATGCTCAAGATCTCGATGGTGGTCGGGTCTGCGCCACGAAGGAGGGCTGTCCAGATCTCGACCTCGATCGGCTCCCCGTCGCGCCGCCGCCGGCGGAAGCTCCCTGTGAGCTGTCCCCCGGCGACGACGGTCGCGATGTTCGCTCGGTACTCCGGCTCGAGGTCCGGTGGGACGGTGGGATTGGGCCGACCGATGACCTCGGCGGCGGACCAGCCGAAGACCCGCTCGGCGGCCTCGTTCCAGCTCGCGATCCGTCCGTCGAGATCGATGGTGAAGATCGGCAGGGGGGAGGCGGTGACGGTCGCCTCGAGGCGCCGCACCGTGTCGACCAGGTGCGCTCGGGCCGCTCGCTCCTGCGTGAGGTCGCGGACGTAGGCAAGCGTGGCCAGACCGTCGGGGAGGGTGATGTCGCCCGCGATGACGCGGACCGGGAACTCGCTGCCGTCGGCCCGCAGGCCGGTCGACTCGGACTCGCCGGCGATTGGCTGCTCGACCGCGCGGCGGGCCGTGTTCTGCTGCCGGTCCGCTCGTGCCGCCGGCACGATCCGCTCGATCAACGCGCTCCCGATGGCGTCGGCGCGGTCTGCGAGCCTGAACGTGGCCACGAACGTCTGGTTCACGTCGACGATGTGGCCGCTGCGGCTGATCGCGGTGGCGAGCGGCGACTGATCGAACAGGGCCCGGAACCGCTGCTCCGTCTGGCGCAGGTCCGTCTCGAGCGCGATCTCTCTGGTGATGTCGCGAGCGACGCCGTCCAATCCGATGCTTCCGTCCGGCAGCGTGTACGGCGACGTCCTGAGCTCGACCCAGACCGCCTGGCCGTCCTTGCGCCGCCAGCGCAGCCGGAACGGATCGGGCGGGGCCTGCCGGCCGCCAAGGACGGCCTCGAGGAGCGGGCGGTCGTCCGGGTGGACCAGGTCGATGGCGAGGGTCGAGTCGGCGTACAGCTCTTCGGGCGTGTACCCCGAGACCTGGGTGAGCGAAGGGCTGACGTAGGTGAACCCCGCTGACGGCGCCACGCGGTAGCGAAAGACGACGTCGCGCGATTGCTCGGCGAGCGCCCTGAAGAGGCCGCTCTCGGCGGAGCGGCCAGGCGAGGCCTGCGCCCGCGTTGCTCTCTTCACGACACCCCCCGCGTCGGTTGGCCTGGATCCCGGTGAGGCGCGTGCTTCGCGCGCTTCACACGGCCAGTGCCCGGGGACGTTACAGCCATGTCGGTGCGCCTCGGAACCGGTCAAAGGTCCTATCGCACCATGAGCGACTCGACTTCAACGGGCCGAGGGCGAGTGCGAGCCCGAGAGCGCGAGCTCGGCGGCCCCAGGGGACGAACCGATACGGCCAGACCAGCGGGGCACCGCTGGCGATGGACGCGGCGGCGAGCACGGGGGTCGCCCTGAACAACGCACGCCGCAGCGCGCGCGCCCCGGCCACGCGGAAGCGAGGGTGCTGACGCACTGCCATCGCGGCTCGCTCGGGGTGTTCCGGCGGGGTGGTCTTGGCGATGGGTGGGGACCCCCATGTCTCAACCGTGGTGCGCTGGATTGCCCTACCGCTCCGGTCACACCACCTGGCCCGGAGGGGTTCGTCAGCCG
>JAJYNP010000214.1 GCA_021786265.1 Chloroflexota bacterium | reverse complement strand
GGAGGTCGCGCTCGCGGGACGGATCGGCCGTCCGGTCGACGGACTGCGCGAGCTCTTCCACGGTACGGCGGCCAGCCTCCTCCGGCGGCCGAGTCTAGCATGCGGCCTCGCCCCGAACCCCCCCCCGCCTCGACCCCCCCCCGCACGCCGGAGCGCGTCACGTCGCCGCCCCGGGGGGCGAAAGCGCGAGGCCCGTCAGGAGGGGCGGGCGGGCGCTCCCGGGGGTCGGTTGTACGCGCGCATCACCTCGACCAGGCGTTCGGGCGGAAGACGGTGCGCCGTGACCCCGTCGCGCCCGGTCATCGTGTCGGCGGCGAGCAGCGCATTCAGGATGGCCTCCTCGGTCGCCTCGATCGTCGCATCGAAGATCCCGGTGATGTAGCTGTCGGACAGCATCGACAGCGGAAACCGGAGCGGGGTGCTCGCGCCCACGTCGGAGGCGCGCAGGCGGTTCGCGGTGGAGAAGGCGATGAACAGGTCGCCGCTCGAGTGCTCGCCGGTCCCGCCCATGCGGCCGATCCCGAGCGCCGGCCGCTGCGCCACCCGGGTGAGCTGGTGCGGGAGCAGCGGCGCGTCGGTGGCCACCACTACGATGATCGACCCGCCGCCCTCCGGCATCACCACGGGCGATCCAGGGAGGCGCACGTCGCCGGCGCCGGGCGAGGTCTCCGGCAGCGGCACCTCGGCGGCCGGGATCTCTTCCCCGACCGGGACCCCGTCGACGCGAAGCCGCGCGCGGCGGCCGTGGTTGGCCTGCACCAGCACCCCGACGGTGAACGTCTCGTCCTCGATACGGAGGATGCGCGATGCCGTCCCGGTTCCGCCCTTGAAGCCGTGGCACACCATGCCCGTGCCACCACCGACGTTCCCCTCGGCCACCGGCCCACCGGACGCGCCCTCGAGCGCCGACCGCACGTGTTCGGGCCGGACGTGCTGCCCGTCGACGTCGTTGAGGCGGCCGTCCCAGGTCTCGCCCACGACCGGCAGGCTCCAGAACACCGTGCCGCCCGGTCGATCCGCGATCTCCGCAGCGATCAGCGCGTCCCGGACGACGCCCACGCTGTGGGTGTTGGTGAGGGCGATGGGCGACGTCAGCTGGCCGGATTCGCGCACCCACTCGAGCCCGGTCAGCTCGCCGTTCCCGTTCAGCCGGTGGCAGCCGGCGAAGACCGGCTCCTCCCCGGCATTCCCCTCGTGCGGCAGGATCACGGTCACGCCGGTCCTGACCGGACCCCTGCCGACGACCAGCGGCCCGCCGCCCGAGACGAGGGTGGTCAGGCCGACGCGGACGCCGGCCACATCGGTGATCGCGTTGCGGGGCCCGGGCGTCCCGGATCCGACGACGATGCCCAGGTCACGTGCGCGCACGATCCGATCCTCCCCGCTGCTCGCAGCCGCGTGCGGCAAGCACCCGCGCGAGTGCGGCCGCCGGCACCCAACATGATGCCTGCCGACGGGTCCCATGGGGCGTTCCTCGCACGCGCCCGGCCGTCACGCGAACAGCGACTGCGGGGGCCACCGCAGCCAGAGGGAGCCGAGCACTGCCACGTTCACGGCAAGCGCGGCGAGCGTGTTGAACATCGGCCAGGTGCCGAAGTAGAGCACGATCCCGACGGCGGAGACGACGGCGGAGGCGAGCGCCAGGCCACGCCAGGCGTCGACCGGGAGCCCCACGCCCCAGAACGCAAGGGCGGTCGCGACGAAGCCGATGAGCGCCAGGGCCCAGACGGCGCAGGCTACGGCCGTCGCCGCCGAGGGCTGCAGGTCGGGCAGCAGCCACGAGCGCGCCGCGGTCCATCCACCAGTGTGACCGGGCCCAAAGCGCGCGATCCAGGCGAGCGCGCCGATGGCGCCGGCGTGGCCCAGGCCGTGGAGCAGGAGGACGCCCCCGAGGACGGTTCTCAGCATCTGATCGGACATGGTGGCGCTCCTTGTTCGTGATGGGGCGATTGGACGTGGAACGTGGGTCAGCCGGCAGCCATGCTGACGGCGGGTCGCCCAGTGGAGACGGTTCGGATCGACCGTGATCGCGCCAGACGCACGAGGCGCAGGCCCACGAGCAGGTACCAGACCCACAGGATCACGACCGACAGCAGCGAGAGGCCGATGCCGATGCCGATGCCGGGCAGGAACAGCGCGAGGCCCAGGACGTTCCCGGCGATCGCACCGTACGCCGCAAGCCGGCTGAAGACGTGACTGCGCAGCATGACGACGCCCACCATGACGCCGGCGAGCGAGGTGAGGAGGTAGCCGAAGACGAAGGAGGTCCCCTGGCCCCAGTAGGTCGCCAGCATCGCCTCGCCGGCGGCGAGGAAGGCGGCGCGCGCAGCATCGGTCGTCGCGGCGGCGTACCCGTTGCTGAGCGAGAGCATCTCGAAGGCCGTGTTGGAGGTGACGAAGAGCGTCGCCCCCACGAGCCAGCCCGCGAGCGCGAGCGCCATCGTCGACTCGCCGGACCGGCGCAGGAGGCGGTACAGCGCCACGACGATCGGGATCACGAGCGCCTGCTCGAGCATCATCGGCAGATCGAGGCTGAGGAGCCCGTGCAGCGGGTTCGCCCCGAAGAACGCGAACCAGTCGGCAGCCGTGCCGCGGCTGGGCGGCGGCCAGGCGACGAAGACGATCATCTGGAACGGGATCAGCAGGGCCGTGAGCAGCGCGCCCGCGGCGCCCGCGGCGTACACCCCGCGCCAGGCCGAGTCATCCGGCTGGAACTCATCCCTGTCCATCTCGGTTCTCCCTTCTCACTGCGTCCAGTCCGGGAGCGCTGCGCCGGGGGTTGACCGCGACGAGTGCCAGCCCGGCGTCCCGGAGCCGCGAGAGCAGGCCGTACAGCGCGGTCTCGTCGACCGCGGCGAAGACCAGCAGCGACTCGTCGGAGGCGACCTGCTCGACCTCGCACCCGAGGGCGGCAGCCCTGCGCCGGCTGATAGGCCCGGCGACCCGGATCTCGTAGCGCTCCATGCCGCGCATGGTCGTGGCCCGCGGCTGAGACGTCGCCTGCCGAAGTGCGGGCTTCTGCGCTGGGTCGCGGCCCTGCAGTTGCGCGGGTTTCGCCTACACCAGTCCCAGCTGCTGCGCGCGCAGGACCGCCTTCGCCCGGCTGCGCTCCCCGAGCTTCGCGAGCACGTTCCCGACGTGCCATCGCGCCGTCCCGACCGACACGCCGAGCGATTGGGCGATCTCCGCGTTGCGCGCGCCGTGCGCGAGCAGCCGCAACACCTCGAGCTCGCGTTGCGTGAGGGCCTCGATGAGCTCGCCCCCGCTCGCCCACAGGCCCGCGCCGCGACGGCCCGTCGCGGGCGCCGCACCGAGCGCGGCGATGACCTCGTCCACGAAGCCCGGAGCGGCCCTGCGGACGAGCGGCAGCAGGTGGCCGAGCCTCGCCCCGTCCTCCACCACGCGGCGCACGTAGCCGCCCGGCGCCGCCAGGCGGATCGCCTCTGCCAGCCGTCGCAGCGCCTCGTCTCTGCGGCCGCGCGCCTCGGCGGCCACGGCCTCCAGCACGAGCACCGAGACCAGGTCGGCGACCGCCCCGGACACCCGGTACGCGACCTCCGCATCCCCGAGAAGGTCGCGCGCCTCTTCCGGGCGCCGCTGGGCGAGCCGGACCCGGGCGATCGTCACCGCGTTCGAGAGGCCGAGGAGGCGCAGCACGGGAGACTGCGGCTCGGCCTCGGCCGTCGCGGTCTCCGCCCAGCGTGCCGCGGCCTCCGTATCGCCTTCGAGCAGGCGGATCCGCGCCTGCGTCTCCCAGATCGGGACCGGGAGCGGGATTCCGCCGCGTCGGATGTCCGCGGCGGCCACCCGGAGGGCGCCGAAGGCCGCGTCGGGGTCCCCGGCGGCCCGTCGCGCGCAGGCGAGGTACGGGACCGCCCACTCGACGGTGGTGCGTCCGACGCGCAGCCGTCCCGCGGCGTCGAACCCGCGCTCCAGCAGCCGCCGAGCCTCGGGCACGTCGTTCGCCTCGTAGCGGAGCATGCCCAGCACCACGTCGAGGTACCAACCCATCGTGCGGATCCGGCCGTCGCCAGTGCCGTACTCCTCGAGCAGCTCATGGCAGAGCCGCTCGGCGTCCCCGCGGCGCCCGGCGGCGAGGAGTGCCTGCACGAGGGGCGTCACGCCGGCGAAGGCGACCGCGGCCCCGGCGTGCCTGACGATCTCGAACGCCGCGCCCAGGGACGCGACCGCGGCCGGAAGCTCACCGCGGGCCAGCGTCGCGAGGCCGATCGCCTGGAGGCACGCGGAGCGGAAGAAGCCATCGTCGCCCACGAGCTCGAGCCCGGCCTGCGCAAGCGACTCAGCGTCGGGGCCCGTGACGGTCTGGAGCAGCGCCCGGAGAGCGAAGAGGCGTCCCTCGGCCGGCCCGCGCTCGGAGGTCGCGGCGAGGTGTCGCTCGGCCTCCGCGTCGGCCGCCGCGAGCTGCCCGGTGTCGAAGAGTGCCCAGGCGTGCCACGAGACCAGGTCCGCGTGTGCAACCACCTGGTCGGGCGGCAGGGCGTCGATCCAGTGAAGCAGCGTGGCATGCTCCCCGGCCTCGAACGCGTCGCGGGCCTCGCGCCCGACGAGCCGCACCGCGTCGTCCACGCCCCCGGCCGCCAGCAGGTGCGGGATCGCTTCCCGGGCGAAGCCGGACGCCTCCAGCCAGCGCGCCGCGCGTCCGTGGAGGTCCCGTCGCTCGTCCTCCGTGAGGCGTGAGCGGAGGTAGTCGGCGAAGAGGCCGTGGTACCGGTACCAGCGCCGCTCCTCGTCGAGCGGGATGACGAACAGGTGGTTGCGCTCGGCTCGCCCCAGGAGGGCAGCCGCGTCCGAGCGCCCGGTCAGCTCCGCGCAGAGCTCGGCGCTGAACCGCTCGGCGATCGAGGTCTGCACGAGGAACGCCCGGAGCTCCACGTCGACACGCGCGAGGACCTCGTCGGCGAGGTAGTCGAGGACGTACCGCGGCCTGCCCTCGAAGGCCCCGATCACGCTCGCCGCGGCATCCGTCCTGGCGAGCCCGAGCGAGACCAGCTGCATGGCGGCGACCCACCCCTCGGTGCGGTCCAGGAGTCGCTGGAGCTCGTCCGCCGTGAGCCTCGGGCGGGCATCGGCGAAGTAGGCGGCCCCCTCATCGGCCGTGAAGCGCAGATCCTCGGCGCGCAGCTCGGCGAGGCGGCCGTGCGCGCGCAACCGCGCGAGCCCGAAGGGCGGGTCCTCGCGGCTCAGCAGCACGACGTGGCAGAACGGCGGGGCGCGCTCGATGAGGTACCCGACGAGGGTGTGGATCGCCCGGGCCGTGACGAGGTGGTAGTCATCGAGCACGAGCACCAGGGGTTCGTCTGCGGCGCCGATCGCCTCGAGCAGCGTCGCAGCCGCAAGCTCGGGCGGTGGGGTTGCGCCCGGCCCGAGGAGGTGAGCGCATGCGGCGGCCGCGGCCGGACGCGGCGTGGACAGCGCGGCGGCGAGGTACCGGACGAAGCGGGCGGGATCGTCGTCACCCGCGTCGAGCGAGAGCCAGGCATGGGGGATCTGTCGCGACGCGAGCCACCCGGCGACCGCCACGCTCTTGCCGTAGCCCGGCGGCGCCGCGACCAGGGTCAGGCGGATGCGATCGTCGAGCGCCCGGTCGAGCCAGCCGCTGACGCGGGGGCGCTCGCGGTAGCCGGGCGGGGGCAGCGCCGGATCCAGCTTCGTGATCACGAGCGGCGCTGCGTCGTCCCATCCGGATCCCGCTGGTCCGCGAAGGCTGTGCCGCGTCTGCTGCGCCAGAGGCATCTCGGGTCGAAGCGTGGTCGCGCGCGCACGGAGCGCGCAAGTGCCATCCCACCGTTTCGTCCGGCGAGAGCCCGTGTCTTCCATGCGATGCGGGTCACGGGTTCGAACCCCGTTCGCCGGCGTTGTACGATCGGCCCCGCGATGCTCGACTCGCTCCGCAATCGTGGGCACGTGGGCCACTCCTGAGAACGAGATCGAGCACGACTTCTCGGCGCCGAAGTGGCGGAACAGGCAGACGCGACGGTCTCAAAAACCGTTGAGGGCAACCTCGTGGGGGTTCGATCCCCCCCTTCGGCACCACGCACCGTCACATGAATCGTGGCCAGAAGCCGGAGCCTGGGCGAGCATGGTGGGTTGGTCGATCGCCGGCGATCGGCTGATCCGGGGCGCCACCTGAACGTGCAGCCCGACGGTCAGTCGTCTCCCCTCGGCCACACTGGTCCCGGGCGAGGGCGAAGATTGCGCGACCCATGACCGCCACGGACACTCGCCGGTCCTGGCAGGGAGTTCATCCTGGAGGGCCGCGCATGCTCCACGGAGTCGTGTCCTCTATCCCAGCAGGTCGGCAACCACCCCGAGCCAGAGCTCGGTCGAGAGCCGCAACGACTCCTGATCGATCCGCTCGTTCGGACCGTGGAACATGCGCATGAAGTCCGCAAAGGGCACACGGTCACTGAAGAGGCCGGCCCCATAAGCCGTCGCTCCGTGGCGCCGGAAGAAACGGGCGTCGGTGGCGCCCATGATCATGAACGGCAGCACGCGGGCCCCGGGCACGAGGCGCTGGATGCCCCGCTGCAGCGCGTCGTACAGGGGCGACTCGGCCGGCGAGGCGCTCGCCGGGTCGGCGATCCGCGACTCGATCTCGATCGAGTCGGCGAGGTCGCCGAGCGAGCTCCGCAGGATCGCCACGATGTCATCGGGCGTCTGGCCCGGCAGGGTCCGGATGTCGAGGTCGATCTCGGCCCGGTCGGGGATGATGTTCGTCTTCGTGCCGCTCTGCACGCACGTCGGCGAGATCGTGGTGTGCGTCAGGGCGTGCAGGGTGCGAGCCAGGCCGACGTCCGGCGCGGCATCCAGGAAACGCTCCAGGGCAACCGCATCGAGCAGCGGCATGGCAAGCTCTGGCGGCAGGCCGGCCTGCCCGATGAAGCCTCGCCACACGTCGTGGAGCGTGGCAGGCGGCGCGTTGGCGGCAAGGCGCCGGATGACCTCGGCCGCCTTGACCGCTGCGTTGTCGGTCTTGAACGGCATCGATCCGTGGCCGGCCTGACCGCGGACCGTCAGCCTGACCCACTGGATGCCCTTCTCGCCGACCATCACGGGCAGGATCGGACCGGGGTGAGTGCTGGGCAGGGGCAGCCGGAAGCCGCCGGCCTCGGTGACGACGTAGTCGGCCCGAACGGCCGCCGGCGCGTGGTCGAGCAGCCAGTGCGCCCCCCAGGCGCCGCCGCTCTCCTCGTCGGCGACGCCCAGGAAGATGAGGCTGCCCCGCGGCCGGGGCCCATCCGTAGCGACGTGGCGGGTGGCGACAGCCATGGACGCCGTGAGGCTCAGCATGTCGACCGCACCGCGGCCCCAGACCTCGCCATCGACGAGGTCGCCGCCGAACGGGTCGCGCTCCCAGTCAGCCGGGTTGGCCGGCACGACATCGGTGTGGCCCATCAGGAGCAGGGTGGGGGCGGTTGGGTCGGTGCCTTCGAGCCGGGCCGTCAGGCTGGCCCGACCCGGGAGCGGCTCGAAGCGCTGGAGCTGCAGGCCGGCACCGTCGAGGTACGCGGCCAGCAGATCGGCGTTGCGTGCCTCGCCACCGGATTCTGGCGAACCGTCGTTGACGCAGCGGTTGCGGATCAGTCCCTGCAGCAGCTCGGTCACTTCGGCGGTCAGTGCAGGCATCACGTCGTCCTCCTGCCCGCCGTTCTCCGGCGGCAACGGCACGAGCCAGTGGACCCACTCACGGCCCGAGGCCGGACGCCGACCTCGGGTTCCCGGCCCCGGGGGCAAGGCAGGGACGGCTCCGTGGGGGTCAACCGCGCGAGCTGGCGCGGCCGAAGCCCACGATACTCCCGGTTGGAGGGCAAGATCGGTCTGATGATGGCAGGGGTCGCAGCCCTGCCGGTGGCGGACATCGGCCGCCCGGTGGGACAGGGCCGCCAGAAGTCCCATGACGAAGAGGTAACTCGCGTGACCGGCGGCCCGGCCGCAGACTCCGAGGCACGCGAGCCGCCCTCGGCGGAGGAGCCGGGCCCACGCTCGCGCGCCATCGGTCCATGGCCAACCCCTTCGGCCCACGCGGCGTGGCAGGTCGACGCCGACCAGCCACCTCACGGGGAAACCACGCGGTCGCCCGCAGCCGGGCCACGCACGCCAGGCGGTCACCATGCACGTTCGCTCCCACGCCCTGCTCACGCTCCTCGCGACGCTCGCCCTGGTCGCGCCACTGGTCCCGGTCCGGTCCGTCGCGGTGGCACAGCTCACGGCCCCACCAGCGGTGGCCATCGCCGGCTGGCCGGCGGGTGGCGCCCCGAACGACCCCTTCTATCGGGACCAGCAGAACCTGGCCACCCTCGGGGTCCCAGCCGCCTGGAAGCAGGCCGGCACCGGAGCCGCGTCGGTCACCGTGGCCGTGCTCGACACCGGCATCGATGCCAGCAATCCCGACTTCGCGGGCCGCCTCGCGGGCGGCTACAACGCCTACACCGGGCAGGCGACGAGCGGGGACGATTACAGCGCGGTCGCCGACGGCAACGGCCACGGCACCGCCACCGCGAGCGAGATCGTGGCCGATGCGGACAACGCCTTCGGCATCGCGGGGATCGCCCCGGGTGTGCGGCTCCTCGCGGTCAAGGTGCTGCACACGGTGGGGGACGGTGACTTCGCCGCCGACGTACTCGGCATCCAGTGGGCGGTCGCACACGGGGCACGCGTGGTGAGCATGTCGTTCGGGGGCCCCATCGACGCGGCCGATGTGCCGCGCCTGCAGACGGCGTTTGCGGCCGCGGCGGAGCAGGGCGTGGTCCTGGTGGCCGCTGCCGGCAACGACGGACGAGAGCAGGCCAACGCGCCCTGCGTCTTCACCGGGGTCATCTGCGTCGGGTCGAGCGATCTCGGTGGCACGCGCGTGAGCCCCTTCTCGACCCGCTCCGACGCGGTGGCGCTGGTGGCTCCCGGCGAGCGCGACCCGGTTGACTGGTTGAACGAGGCGACGGTGCTCATCGACGGGACCAGCGCGGCGACTCCCGAGGTGGCAGCCGCTGCGGCGCTGCTGCTCTCGGCCTACCCGGCGCTCACCCCCGACCAGGTGCGCACCGCGCTGGTGGCAAGTGTCCGCCCGATGGCCGGCACGGGACCGGCGAGTGGCTCGGGAGCCGGGCTCCTCGACATCCCCGCCGCCCTCGCGCGGGCGGCGACGCTGGTGGGCACCGACGCCGCGCCGTCCGGGGCGTCGGTGCCCATCGCCCCTGCCCTGCCGCCACTCGCGGGGTGGCAGCCGGTGACAGTGCTCACGGAGCCCGAGACCGGGGCCACCGAGGTCGCCCGCGACACCGCGGTGAGCGTCACCGCCCCGGGGGCGCTTCTCGATGTCGGCTCGGCCAGCCTCACGCTCAGCGCCGCGAATGGGACCGCAGTGCCGGCGCAGCTCACCGTCGATGCCGCCAGCACGAGCGCCGTGCTGCGGCCGGCGACGCTCCTCGCCCCGAACGAGACCTACACCGCCACCTTCGGCGGCCTGCGCACTGCGGCCGGGCTGCCCGTGGCCCCCCTGCGCTGGTCCTTCACCATCACCGCCGATGCGACCGCACCCACCGTGGCACCGCTCGCCCCGGCGCCCGGGGCGCGGGGCGTGTCGCGCTGGCCCACCCTCACCGCGCGCTTCAGTGAGCCCGTCCTCGACGCGAACCTGAGCACCGTGGGGCTCCGCGACGCCGTGAGCGGCCAGGCGATCCCGGTCTCGGTGGCACTGGCGGGCACCACGCTGGTAATCCGGCCGCGCATCGGGCTCGCCGCCCACCAGCCCTACACGGTGCTCGTGGGCGGCGCCATCCGTGACTTCGCGGGCAATCCGCTCGCCGCCACGAGCTGGTCGTTCCGGACGGGGGCGTAGCGGGTCGGCGGAGCGGTCGCTGTCGCCGACCGCGACTTCAGCAGCGCCTCGATCCCCCCGCGGTAACGGCGGCCCGCCGGCGCGCGGGCGAGCCACTCGAGGAAGTCGGGGTGATGCTGCCGCGCGAGCGTCCGGTACGCCGCGCGGATCTCCGCGAGCGGCGCCCGCGGGTCCACCTGCAGGATGGCGTAGGGGTCGAGGCTCTCGGCCATCAGCGCGATGATGGCCGGGGCGGCAGCGGGATGATCGAGACGACGGGCGGGGTCAGGGGCCCGCCCGTCGTCTGCAGGATGGGGCTCATCAGCCCCGAGGAGAGAGCGTCACCGCCGATCCACGTACTCCAGGAGACGCTCCCGGAGCAGCGTGGTGGCGATCAGCGCCAGCGATGCGGCACCCAGCGCACCGAGGAGCAGGAGGATGGTTCCGTTGGGGCCACCGCCCTGGCCGGGGATCTCCGTCGTGGGCGGCAGCGAGGGCGTACCCGTGGCGCCGGCGACGCCACCACCCGGCGTCGCCGTGGGCGTCGCCGTCGGCGTCGGCGGTGCGACCGTCACGACCGCCTGTGCCGTCGCGGTGACCGGCAGGCCGTTGTAGTAGCCGGTGGCGGTCGCCGTGTTGGTCGTGGTCTGCGTGAGGGTCGCGGTGCAGGTGTAGGTCCAGGCCTCGGTGGTTTCGAGCTGGTTGTCGTGGTTGGCGTCACCGCTCACGTACGTCACCGGCGCGCACCTGTCGTCGGTGACGGTGACGGTGCTGAGGGTGGTCTGCCCGGGGTTCGTGACGGTGTAGGTGTACGTCACCGATCCGCCGCCCGCTCCGAGGTGGGTCGGGCTCGCCACCTTGGCGATCGCGATCTTCGGGGTGAGCGGGGTGACCGGCGGGGGCGGCGGCGTGTACGTGCGCGTGTTCGTCACCGCCACGATCACGGTCGTGTCGGAGGCGATAACCGCCGAGTTGGACGGCGAGTAGCTCGGACTGCTGACCCAGCTGGCATAGGTTCCGGCCGCAGGCAGGCTGCCCTCGGTCACGGAGCACGTGGTCCCGGGGTCGTACGGCCCGAACACCGGCGACGATACCGTGGAGCCGTTCGCCCCAAGGGTCAGGGTCACGGGTGTGCTGCTCTCGCCGCAGGTGACCGTGAACGGGAACTGACCACCGGTCCAACCAGTCAGATTGCCGCCGACGGTCTTGGTGAACTGGAAGGAGCCCTGACCCGAAGGCGGCGGGGAGTAGGAGTTGGTGATGGTGCAGGTGGCGCTGTCCCCGGCCTGAAGCGACAGGGAACTGCCATCCAGCGAGCCGCCGTCGCACGACCAGCCGCTGGCGGTGTAGCCGGCCTGGGGCCCGGACTCCGACAGCGTGTATGTGCCGGCCGAGACGTCGCCGGACACCTGTGGGCCTGGTCCGCTGAGCGAGTCGCCGTCACCGGTGGCGGACAAGGTCCAGGCGCTCGGCTCTGCGGTGCCGCTACCGCTGACGCGCTTGATGAGCGTCAGGTGCGCCGGCTCGTCGGTATTCGTGAATGTGCAGCTCTTCTTGTCTCCGACCGCAAGCGTGACCGAGGCGACGCCCGTCTGGGAGTCGACGGCGCAGTCGCCCGAGACGTTGCTGAGGGTGTAGCCGGAGACCGAGTCCTCACTCACCGTGTACACCCCGTCGTCGAGCGTGTATGTCGTCCCACTTGCCGACCCGGCGTGCGGGCTACCTGAGACATCCGCGCCGTCGTACTCGACGTGCAGCGTGAAATCGGACGGCCCGAGTGTGCCGCCGTGCTGGTTGTCGATCTGCTTGATCACGATCAACGTTGCCGGAACGTCGGTATTCGTGACCGTGCAGAGCCACTGGTCACCCGACTGGATGGTGACCGTGCCGCCTGTGGTCATCGCCGGCGCATCTTCCTGCTGCTGCTTGAGGCAGTTGGTGCTCTCCTGGGCATAACCGGCGGGCGGCGCGTCCTCACTGACCACGTAGGTGCCGGGCACGAGCGTATACGTCGTCCCGGTCGACGATCCCGCACGCGGGCTGCCTGAAACATCCGTGCCGTCGTGCATGACGTGCAGCGTGAAGTCACCGGGCTCGAGGGTGCCGCCATGCTGGTAGTCGGTCACCTTGATGACCTTGAGAGTGCCGGGTGGGGGCGGCACGTAAGTGTTCGTGATGGTGCAGGTGACGGCATCACCCTTCTTGAGTCTGATCGTGTTTCCTGTCCGGCCACCGTCGCACTGCCAGGTTCCGGGGATGTAGTCCGTGGTTGGTCCTGATTCGGCCAGCGTGTAGAGGACCCCGTCGGATACCTCCGTGGGACCTGCGGTGCCGTTCCCCTGCACGACGGGCGTGCCATCCGGGTCAGTCGCCGTCAACGTCCATGCGGTCGCTTGGTCCGGGGCTCCGGTGCCGGCGACGACCTTGACGAGCTTCAGCGTCGGCGCGGGCTTCTGGCAAGCGTCCACTTGCAGGTTGTAGGTCTTGCTCCACCCGTGGCTGCCGTTCGGGTCATCCCCTGCAGAAACGACGACGAGCGCGGTGTGGGCCACCGTTGCTGAAACCAGAGTCCATGTCTGATTGAACTTCGTCACGAACGTGAACGGTGAACCACTAACAGCCACACTGTCGGTGCTGACAGCGACGGTGTTGGTGTACGAAGCGTTGTAGTCCTCCAGGTCGACGGCAAGGACCGGTTGGTGTTCAACGCACTTGAGCGTAGCGCTGGGAATATGGGCAGAGGCCACGCCCGCCGCCGCCGGGATGAGCAAGAGCAATAAGGCGACGAAGGCGCCCAAGGTGACAGCGCGCCCCAGAGCACGGACTCGGGCACGCGTGCCGCCGCCGCGCGAATTGCTGAGTGAGTACATCGATACCAGCCTCCCTCGATACGCGAGGACCTTCGAATGAGTGCAGTTGTCCGGCAGGACAGGGCCGGACGGATCCATTACCTGCCCGGGCCATTCTTGTCCATTGGTACCTGGTTCGTCCAGTACTTTCGGTGAGACTTGTGGCCGATTACACGCACAATGAGGGACATGGGACGCACTTTCCGGTGACCAGCAGCACCATGGACGGCAGCGAGTCATCGCTCCGCGTACACATCGAACCACGGCAGTGAGCTAACCAACCTTGCATGATTCCATGCGCCTCTCGCCGATAATGCGAGGCTCATGATCAGGTCAGCGTCCAGGATATCCGCACCTCAACCGGCTGCACCTTGCCGCGCACCCTGCAGGAACATTGCAGTGCAGTTTGCGAATAACCGCGAGCGTGAACGTGGATCCACGAACCACTGCTACGATGGTGCGCCGGGGGTACGGGACACAGTTCAGGGCGGTTCGCATTCGTGAAGTTTCGGAACGCGCGCTTGACGTACGGGGCACTTGTCGGGGCCGCAGTGCTGGCCGCCGCGTGTGCGACAGGGGGCAGCGGAGCGCCCTCGCAGGTGGCGCTGCCCTCGGACATCCCGATGCCGGCGCAGGCCACGCTTGTCATGGGCGCGCAGGGCGGCGGAACGGACGCGAACGCCAGGGTGTACGGCTTCACGTCGAACCTGCCGCCAGCCGAGGCCCGGCTCGCCTACACCGCCGAGCTGAAAGTGGCGGGGTATCTCCCGATGGGCGAAGAGGCGGGGTGGTTCCTGTTCCGGAACAGCGCCGGCGTCGTACTGGCGATCAGCTTCGGCTCGAGCGGACCGCCGACCGGGATCGTCGTTCGCGTGCTACCGCCAGGCTTCACCGCCACGCCGGCATCGCCTGCCCAACCCAGCGGGGGCCTCGGGTCGGCCGAGGTGCCCCGGCCGGATCCGCCTCACGGGCCGCCTGCCTGGGCGTCGACTCCCGGCTCCGGAGGCGGCAACGCCGGGGGCAAGGGGCTGGGTCACGGAAACGGTGTCGGCAACGGGACTGGCCACGGGAACGGCCTCGGAAATGGGAGCGACAAGGGCGTCGGGAACGGCGCTGGCAACGGGAACGCCCTGGGGAACGGCAATGGCGTCGGAAATGGCAAGGCAAATGGCCACGGGCACGTTATCGGCACCCCCATCCCCAGCGGCGCCGGTGCTGGAACCAGCGGTGTTCCCGAGAGCAGGGGCAACAGCGGGAATGGCAACGGTAGCGTGAATGGCAGCAACCAGGGGAACGGCAATGGTGTCGGAAATGGCAAGGCAAACGGCAAGGCCAACGGTCACGCGCCCGTCACCGGAACCCACGACCCCAGCGGCACCGGTGCTGGAACCAGCGGCGTCCCCGGAGGCAGGGGCAACGGCGGGAATGGCAACGCAAACGGCAACGCCGCCGGCACCCAACGTGCTAACGCGGCCGGTAACCCGACCACCAACGCCGCCACCAATGAAAACGCGAGCGGCAACGCCGGTGTCAATGTCAATGGCAGGGGCCCCACTATTGCCGCGCCTGACTCAGGCAGCAATGGAAACCACAATGCGAGCGACAATCCAGGCAACACGGTGAATGCCGCGGGAAACACGAACGCCGGAGGGGTCGGGAACAGCAATGCAAATGGCAAGGCCAACGGCGGGCGAACCAACAGCGCCGCAGGAAACGGGAACGGGGCGAGCCACTGAACGTCGCCTGCTCTCCGGCGCACGTCGGGGCCGGCCTGCCGCGCGACGGGTTCTGCTCGTCGACGACGATGTCCAGCTATTGGTCCAGCTCGCCGAGCGCCTCAAGCGCGACGGGTTCAGCGTGTCGACCGCGCGCTCAGGCAAGGAGGCGCTCCAGCGGCTCGACAAGGGGTGGCCCGAGATCATCGTGCTCGACCTGATGATGCCCGGCATGGACGGCGAGGAGGTGGCCGCGCAGATCAAGCGGCGCGCCGACCTGCCGATCATCGTGCTCTCGGCCATCACGGCGGGCGAAAGCAAGGTCAAGCTGATCGAGCGCTACGCCGAGGACTACATCACGAAGCCCTTCGAGTATCCCGAGCTGCGTGCGCGGATCAAGCGAGTCCGGCAACGGCTGGGCGCGCTGATCCCCGGCCGGGAGATCCGACTGGGCCCGGACCTGACGCTCGTGCCCGAGCGGAAAGAGTGTTTCGTGGCCGGCAAGCACGTGAAGCTGAGCCCGACCGAGGTGCGCGTGCTCACGGCCCTTGCGGCCAACCTGGGCAAGGTGGTGAGCACGGAGCAGCTCACCCTGCACGGCTGGAGCGAAGTCGACGCGGCCGACGCGTCGTATGTCTGGGTGGCGATCCGGCGACTGCGCCAGAAGATCGAGATCGACCCCGACCACCCCCGCTACCTGCTCACGGAGCGCGGCGTGGGCTATCGGCTGGTCCCCGCTGCGTGACACAGCCACCTGACGCCCGCGACCACGAGTCGCCGCGGCGGCGGTGGCTCTCGTACGAACGCGAACAGACCCTCTCGCAGCTGCTGCTCGCCACGCTGCCACTCCTCCTCTTCGGTGTCCTGGCCCTGCGGCAGGCGGGGATCGTGGTCGGCCAGGAGGCTGACACGCGGACACAGGAGGCGGCCGGCAGCGTCGCGTCCATCCTGGCTCGCGACGCATCCGACCTGCAGACCCTTCTCGACAGCTACACCGGTTGGAGCGTGCTGCAGGCCGATGTCGCCGGCGACAACGAGGCCGACATCCGCAGCACGGTGACTGACTTCCAGGTTGACCAGGGTCACGTGGACGCGGCGGTCCTGCTCATCGGTTCCCACGTGATCGCCGCGGGCGACCCTGCAGTGACGCCCCGGCTCGAGGCCTTCCTCCGCCCGGCGGGGGCCATGCAGCCCGCTACCGCCACGCGGGTCCCGGCCTACGCCGACCTGG
Organism: Chloroflexota bacterium; assembly: GCA_021786265.1. Next base: position 11,304 of record JAJYNP010000214.1, on the reverse strand, counting down.
GCACCGGCCTCTACCTCGTCGCCACGGGCACCATCGACCTCGCGGGCCGCACCGGGCCGGGCGTCGCGCTCGCGGCCACGCATCCGGCGGTCATGGCCTTCGCGCGGCGGATCGACGCGCGTTTTGCCCTGCAGGTGCGCCAGCTCACCAACATCGACGTGGCGGTCTACGACCGTCGCGGGAGGGCGCTCGTGCAGAGCGATCGCGTGCTGGCGCAAGAGCTCGGGACGCCGGACGTCGCCGGGCTCCCCGCCGGCGGGACCGTCGTCCAGCATCCGGCGCCGGACCTCGTCGACGCCATCACCGCACTCACCGGCCCCGACGGCCAGGTCATCGGCGCGGTGGCCGTGATGAGCGAACTCTCCGCCGTGGGCATCCTGGGCAACGACCTGCGGCTGTACCTGGTGGCGACGCTCGCCCTCACCCTGGCGCTCGCGCTCCTGCTGACCCTCTATCTCTCAAAGCGACTGCGTCAGCGCCTGCAGCCGGTCGGCGACGGAATCACGGCCGTCGCACGCGGCGACCTCGCGATCCGCCTGCCCGCCGGCGACCGGGATCCGCTCGAGCGTCTCGCGGGGTCTCACAATCGGCTGGCCGCCGCACTCGAACGCCGGGAACGCCTCGTCTGGCAGTCGGTCGACGCGCTCGACAACCTGCGCCCCGACCGCGCGCCGGAGGCGCTCGCCGCCGACGTGGTCGCCGCGGCCCGTGGGGTCTTCGAGCTCGATGGCTGCCGTCTGGTCACTCCCGACGGTCACGTCCAGGCGGTCGATCCCGCCTCGGTGGTCGATGCGCCGCCGGATGGCGCATCTGTCGCCCGGGCCCGGATCTGGGGACAGCCGGACGCCCCCGTGCTCGAGTGCTGGTCGCCGGACGTGGCGGGCTGGTCGACCGCCGACCATGCCCTGTTCGAGTTGTTCGCTCGCCAGGCCGGGGTCGTGGTCCGCGACGCGGGGCTCTTTGCCGAGACCAGCCGGCGTGCCGTCCGCCTGGGTCGCGTCAACGAGCTCCAGCGCGACTTCCTGCGCGGTGTGAGCCACAACCTGCAGAGCCCGCTCACCCGAGTTCTCGTGATGTCCGACGACCTGGCCGACCAGCCGGCCGCCAACGTGGCGGAGCGGGCGCGTGCGATCCATGCGAACGCCGATCGGCTCGCCCACGTGGTCGAGCAGCTCCTGACGCTGTCCCGCCTGGATGCGGGGGCGTACGAACCCGAGGCCGACATCTTCGCCCTGGCCCCGCTCGTGCAGCGCGTCTGGGATGCGCAGGGCGCCGACCGGCCACTCGACCTCGTCGACGGGAGCGCCGGTGCGCTCGCGGTCGCCGACCGCGCGGGTGTCGAGCAGGTCCTATGGGTGCTCCTCGACAACGCGCTGCGCTACGCGCCGGCGGGTCCGATCCACGTCGAGATCGCGGCGCAGCCACGGGCTTCGTCCTCCGAGCATGCGGATGCCGCCGCGAGCCACGCGTTCGTGGTACGGGTCCGTGACGAGGGAGCGGGCGTCCCAGCCGCCGATCGGACTCGCATCTTCGAGCGCTTCCAGCGGGGGGCGAACGCCGCCGATCAAGATGGCACGGGTCTTGGATTGAACGTCGCCCGCCGCCTGTTGCGCTCGATGGGGGGCCGCATCTGGTACGAAGATGCACCCGGTGGTGGCGCGATCTTCGCCTTCACGATTCCGGCGGAACTGGCGGTCGAACCGGCCTGATTCACCGCTGCCTGCGCTCCATGGCACCGGCGGACCTTGCTCGATTGCTTGCATTATGCGGTCCGAAGTGGGTGTGCGTTGCACACCAATGGCACGCAATTGCTTACGGTTCTGCTTGCGAATCATGCGCCGGACGTCATGAAGTGGTGCGCCATGCCACCACATCCTCGCCGGATATTCACTCAGTAAGGTTCTGCCGATAGCGTACAGCCTCGCGAACAGCCGGTTCGTTTCTCCATACGAGGCCAGTATGCCAACGCAACGCGATCCACCGACATGGACCGACGGCGGCCAGTCGCTGGTGGAGTTCTCTCTGGTCATCCCGATCTTCCTGCTCCTGCTGATCGGGCTGATCGAGTTCGCTTTCATGTTCAACGGCACCCTGGCAATCAACTTCACGACACGAGATGCGTCGTTGATCGCGGCGGAGGCGGGCGACCAGAGTACGGCGGACTGCACCATCCTCCAGAAGGTGGATGAGGACGTGACGCCGCCGCTCGTCGACGCCGATATCCAGACGGTCACGATCTTCCAGGCCGATCGATCCGGCAAGGCCGTACCCGGAGTCCAGGACGTCTACCAACGAACGGGCACCATTACGTGTCCGTTCGGATCACTGCCCTATTCGCTTGTCGGATCGGCCAGCTACCCATCCAGCGCTCGCTGCAACGACCTCAAGGGTTGTCTGAATGACCAGACTGGGCAGACGGTCCCTCTCGACACGATCGGCGTGGGGGTCACCTACCGCTATTACTATCACACGCCACTACCGAATCTCCTTCCATTTCTGCCCGGCTCCTCACAGGGTTGGCTCGATCTCACCTGGTCCAACGTCATGCGCATGGAGCCGGTCCTATGAACGGTGGGCGAGACCGGGCAGATCGTGCGGCCAAGTCACCCCCGTCTCGGGGTCAAGCCCTGGTCGAGTTCTCGATGCTCGTCCCCGTCTTTCTGGTCATCCTTCTCGTCATGCTCGAGTTCGGATTCGCGCTCAACGACTACCTGTCGATCGATTACGCCTCTCGTGAGGGTGCGAGGACCGGGGCCGCTTTGGCGTCCGGGGTAGGCAGCGGCGGCACGAACCTCGACCCGTCCTGCGTCGATGCGGTCACCGGAAGCCCCCGAAAGATGACGGGCAATGATGTGGACCCCCTGATCATCGCTGCTGTGGAACGGGTGCTGAAATCGCCGGGCTCGATGGTTGCCCTGTCATATGTGCGATCCATCACGATCTACAAGGCAGACAATGCCGGCAACCCAATAGCGAACACCTCCAACGTGTGGAATTACACGCCGGGCGCCGGCCCACTCGTGCCCTGTCAGCAGAACCCACCTCCCCTCGACTTCACCGGTCCCTCCAGTCCCGCCTGGCCGGCGTCAAGCCGCGTCAGCGGCTCGCCAGCCGATGAACTCGGGGTCAGCATCTCGTACACCTATCACCTGACCACGCCCCTCGCTGGCGCCATCCGGTTGATCGGCGGCTCTCAGGCTTCGACCCTGCCCATGTCGGACCGAACGGTCATGGCCATTGAGCCGACCAACTGAGGGTGGAGGCGCTCCGATGACACTGCACCAGCCACTGGAGTGCTCGCTCCCCGGGACGGAGCGACACACCTGCGGGCGTCGACGCCGTCAACACGGGCAGACGATCGTGCTCTTCGCGATGTCGGTGATCGTCCTCCTCGGGCTCTCTGCGCTCGTCATCGACATGTCGTGGTACTGGATCAACACGCTGCGCGTGCAACGTGCAGCCGACGCTGCTGCCCTCGCCGGCGTGGTGTACCTGCCGGCCCAGGCCTCGCAAGGGGTGGCGGCATCCCAGAGCGAAGCCAGCCGCAACGGATACACCAACAACGTCGCGGGAGCCCAGGTGAGGGCGCAGCAGGATTCCAGCATGGCGACCCAGATGGACGTCACGGTGTCGGCGCCCGTGCAGACCTTCTTCATGCGGATCTTCGGCATCAACTCGCTGACGGCCATCCGTACCGGCAAGGCGCAGTTCCAGCTGCCGGTCCCGATGGGGAGCCCACTCAACGTCTTCGGGATGCCCACGACGAAAGACCTGAACGGCAACTCCCTCAATTTCTGGGGCGCGATCCAGGGGACCAACACGGCGAAGGAGAACGGGGACCCGTACGCGACCAAAGTGATGTATGTGGACGATTCCGGCGTCACGAACCCCCAGTACATCGTCCCCTCGACCGGCGACCCGGGAGCTTACAACTACGGGATCGAAGTCGCACCCGGGACAGGGGCGATCACCATCTCCCTCTACGATCCGGAGTTCTGTGCCCGCCAGTCTCAGTACGACGACACCGGCGAGATCGGGAACCTCTATCCGGGCGGCGGCGGCGAATCGATCAACACCACTTTCACGCTCTACGCGCCGTCTTCTACGCCATACAACTACGCCGACGACACGCAGCTCGCCCAGTTCGCCTACCCAGGCTACGATCCATCGACTGGCGTCGGCAATCCGAGCGCCTGCGGCTCGCAGTGGGTGCACTGGGACTACTCGCTCGGAGACTACGTCGGAAACTGGATCACGTACTACACCATCAACACTCCCACGCCGGGTATCTACCGCCTGAACGTCGGGACATCTTTGGTGGGCAACGTCACGAACGAGTTCGCGATCAAGGCCGTTGCCACCAGTGGCACACAACCGCAGGTATATGGGCTCGGCGCGATGTCCATCTATGCCAACATGAACACGGGCACTACCAACCTCTACCTGGCGCAGATCGACGCAACCAGTGCCGGGAAGACCGCAGAGATTCGTCTCTTCGATCCCGGCGACGCCCAGGGAAACGCGAGCATGCAGGTCATGATCCCCACGGCCAGCGGCTACACGCCCGCGCAGTACCGCTACTACGACGCCGGAGTGAATGGGAACCTCACGCCCACCCCAAGCGCACTCACGACGAGTCCCCTGGTGACGACGTACTACGGCAACCGGTACTACAACGGACACTGGGTCGTCATCGACGCCGTGATCCCTCCCGACTACACGGCCCCCCAGAACGGCTGGTGGAAGATCAAGTACACCTATTCGGGTGGCGCGGCGCACGACCGGACGACGTGGCAGGTCAACATCATCGGCAACCCCGTCCACCTGGTGGTGCCGTGATCCGTATCAGGAAGTCGGCGGTTTCGGTGATGCGCACGTCGCCCGCGCGGACGTGACCGACCACATTGCCGGCCTCGTCTCCCGCCTGCGAAGTCGCCAGGTTCGCGCAGTACAGGAGCATGCGAACGGCCCCGCCGTCGCATGTCCGGATCCGGTGCTGGTGCACCTGTTCGAGGCCGAGCGGGTCGTGGCCGGCACCCTCTGCGGGACCCGTGAACGCATCAGCGACACGGTGAACCGGGTCACGTCCCTGCACCTTGTCGACGTGACCATCACGGAGCTGGCAAGCCAATCGGCCGTGACGGTCCCGGCACTGGACGTGGCGCTGGATCAGGTGCTCCTGATCATCCCGGGCGACCAACCGCCACCGGAGCGATGGATCTGGACGCGGCGTCGGCGCGTCGAAATCGCCGTGGGAGGGTTCGCGGTCTTCGGCGAGCTGCACGGACCAGCCGCGGCCGATCCCCTCACGAACCTGCATCGCCACCCGACCTTCGTGCCGCTGACGGACGCGACGATCATTGTGGCGGCAACCGGCGCGAGCCTCACCGCCAGGCCGGTGGTGATCGTGAGTAGCGCTGCCGCGACGAGCATCCGGGACGCCGGACACGACCGCATCCTGCGTCCGGTCGCGCCCCGATGACCGATCCCTCGCCGAATGACCGCACAGGATCGAGTGAGGTCGCCGTGGAGCACCGGGAGCAATCGGATGAGCTGGGTTGACCTGTCGTTCATGCAGTTCGAGTCCGAGATCGGCGGCGGCCAGCTCGAACCGATCGAGGTAATCGGGACGCACCTGCGGGTGAGCGCGTCGATCGACCTCGGACGTTTCCATCGGCTCTCCGATCTCGTCAACCACACCCGGGGATTCCTGTCGCTCCGAGATGCGCGGCTGCTGCGCCGGAACGGAGACCCGACGCGCCTGACGATGCCCGAGCTCCTGCTCAACCAGGACGAGATCGCATTCATCGGTCAGCGTGAAGCAGCGGAACCGCCGCCCGAGCCGGCGGACGCGCTGCGCCGACTGGACCGCCCGGTGATCGAGACGCGACCGCGGCGCATGATCCTCTTCACGTCGGGGCATACGATCACCGGCTCCGTGCACCTGTACCACGAGCAGACGCTGGCGGGGTTCGTCGATGCCAGCGATCCGCGCTTCGTGGCCATGACGAACGCCCGCGCTCGCTCACTGGCCGACCGGCGGGTGATCAGCCACTTCGCACTGTTGCTCGTCAACCGCACCCAGATGATCGCCGCCGCGGAATCGACGCGGCTTGCCGGAACGGATCGGCCCTGACGGGATGCCAGTCGGAGGCCCGGGTTCAGCCCAGCAACGCCAGCGCCATGATGGGCGGCAGCATCGCCAGCGAGGTCAGGCCGCCGGCCGCCTCGAACCGGGCCAGCCGCGGCGCCAGGCGGTGCGTCGTCCGGTGCCCGGCGAACCAGACCGGCTTGATGAGCGGCCGGAACGGCGCCCGGATGACGGTCTTCTGGGCCCGCGACAGCATCAGCGTGTCGTGGACGAAGCCGATCCCCGACTGGACGTCCGAGGGGTCGGAGCCGGGGAAGGCGCCCCACGGCGCCACCACCAGGCCGAAACCCAGCGCCGCCCACCCGTTGACCGCGACCGTCCCGTAGCGGAGCGCCGCGATCGCGCGGTCCAGGGCCTCCGCCACCCGGGGCTCCCGCTCCGTGGCCGGGTGGACGAGGATCGTCGCGTTGAGCGTCCCCCACAGCCTCCCGTTCGCGAACTCGACCGCTCGCCCAAGGAACTCGGCGGCATCTGGTGCGGGCAGGGCGGTCTCGCCGAAGACCCCGCAGAAGGCCTCGCTGGTGAAGCAGACGTCATCGGAGGCTTCAGGGTCGAGGCCGGGGATGAGCGCCCAGGGCAGCCGTTCCCCAGCGTCGAGCGTCTCGCGCCGGCCGGACAGGCGAGCCTCGGGGTGGCGCCCGACGAACGTGTCGTGCCGCTCGGCCGCGCCCGGGTACCACGCGAGTCGGGGCCTGATGCGGTCCAGGCGGCGGGCAACCGCCCGCAGGAAAGCCTCGCGCTGCGGCCAGCCGGCGTGGGTGACCAGGACCCGCGCCGCATTGCAGTTGAACCCCGCGTTGTTGGTGAGCATGGTCGCGACGTTCTCGGCCTGGCGCTCCAGGTCGGCCGCGCTCCAGGTGCCCGGCACCACGATCACCGGGCTGACGTTGCCGAGCTCGGCGGTCACCTGCCTGGTCGTGATCGGCTCCCCGCGCTCCCGCCGACGCTGGCCCCCCTCACCCGGGCCGAAGACGATCGCCTCGTAGGTCCGGTCGGAACCGGTGACGTGGATCTCGTCCACCCCGGGGTGGGCACACAGGTAGGCTCCCTCGCCCGCCCCGCCCCGGACGATCCGCAGGACGCCCCTCGCCACCAGCGACCGGAAACCGCGCTCGAGGATCGGCGCCAGGTACCCGTTCACGGGATGCGTCTTCAGGACCACCACCCGGTCCTCGACGAACAGCTTGTACAGGACGTCCATGGGGCCGATGGACGAGACGTTGCCCCCGCCGAGCACGACACAGACACGCGCCTCGTGGGGTTCGTGATACGCACGCGCCTGGGTCGCGGGCAGGCCGGCCGCCGTCACCCCCGGTTCCATCCAGACCTCGGCGCGGATGTCCGGGTAGAAGAGGCGGTCGAGCAGCGATCCGGGAAAGACGCCGGCGGTCAGCTGGCCGTCGGGTCGGGCACGGACCGGCCCCGGGATGCGCGGCCGCCCGCCGCGCGCGATGTCCGACAGCGAGCGCTGCAGGAGGCGCAGGTTCCGGATCACGAAGTACGGGCCGACGAGCGCCTCCTCGCCCGATTCTGGCCGGGCGGGGTCCAGGCCCTCGGCGGCCACGCAGGCGGCGACCCACTCGTCCGCGACCGCGGCCACGTCGCGGACCAGCCGGTCGAGCAACCGGAGCCGCTCCGGGACCGGCGTCGCGATCCAGGCCTCCCGGTTCGCCCGAACCGCGGCCACGGCGGCATCGAGGTGGGGCCGCGAGTCGGCCGGGCCTCCGGCCGGGTGGGTATCGGGACCGTGCAGCGGGTGAACGCCGTGGCCGGCCGGTCCGTTCTCGCCCGCGGGCCCGTGCGCGACCGCGTCCTCGTGCACGACCGGGGGATCCACGGGCAGAGAAGACACGGGGCGCTCCAGCGAGGACGACGAGGCACCGAATGGTACGGCATGGCCCGGGAGGACCTGCGCGGCGCCTTCAGCCGACGCGATACGCGACGGTGACCGACACGTTGAGCGTCTGCGGGTAGGCGGGTTCGATCACCGGCGGCACCGGTTGCCCGGATGCGGGCCCGCTCGCCGATCCGGCCATGGGCATGACTCCGTAGGCGGGCGACACCGAGGCGCTCACCGACAGCACCTCGCTGATCGAGAGCCCGGTCGCCGACGCGATCACGTCGGCCTGGGTCTTCGCGTCGGCCAGGGCGGCACCGAGGGCGCGCTGCTGGGCGGCCGCGCGGCCGGAGCCGTCGCTCCGCATATCGGCCTGCCCGACGCCGGTCACGACGATGGTGTGGTCGGGCGCCAGGCCCGGCGACCCCGGGAAGTACGGGTACGCGATGGCCGTGCCGGACGCTGCGGCGTCCGCGACGGCCGTCCCGCCCGTCGAGACCGTTGTGACCGCAGGTGCGCCGGAGGCCCCGACCACGGCGCCGCCGGACAAGACGCTCGGCGCGGGCGACAGTGTCGTGGCTGCCGCCCGTCCTGGCTGTGTCAGGCCGGCTCCGACGAGCAGTCCCGCGGCGAGACCGAGGGCAACCCCGATTCCGAGCAACCGTGATGCAGCGGACATGGTTCGTGCTCCTGTGCGGCAGGCCCGACATCTGTCCGGCACCTGCAGCCAGCGAGACGCGCCGGGGAACCGACCGGTTCCGCTGCCTCCTCGTCCCTCGCGCATACTCCCGGGCGGAATGTCGCAGTCACCGGACAGGAGCGGAGGATCGATGCCGCAGGAGGTCAAGGCGCGCTCGGGCCCGGACACCGCGCTCGGGTTGGCCGGCCAGCACGCGGCCGTGGCGGCGCATCTCGACGCGCTCCTGGCCCGGGCCGACGTGGCCGTCCTCACGGCACCCGGCGGCTCGCCGCGCACCGCCAGCACGCTGCGTGCTGCAGCCGCCGGGATCGTCGCCGGGGCGGTGGGGATCGCCGCGAGCGAGCTCCTCGCCGGGGCGGTTCCGGGGGTCCCGTCGCTCGTCGTCGCGGTCGGGAGCCTGGTCATCGCCGTGCAGCCTCCCGGCGCGAAGGACCTCGTCGCGACCCTCTTCGGCACCAACGACAAGACCGCGCTGAGCGTCGCGGTCGTCGTGGTGGCGCTGCTCGTAGCGGCGGCTGCCGGGATCCTGGGCCGGCGCAGCTTTGGCCGCGCGTGGCGCATCTTCGTCGCGTTCGGGGTTGTGGCGTTCGCGGCCGCGCTCCTGCAGCCGCTCGACCCGGCACCGCTGGCGGCGCTGAACGCGGCGGTCGCCACGGCAACCGGCGTCGGCACGCTCCGCATCCTCCTGGCGGACGCCGGGTTCCTGGGTCCGCTGGCTCTCCGCGAGGGCGCCGCCGGGCCGGCCGACGCCGGGCCGGCCGACGCCGCCCCTGCCGACCTTGCCCCTGCCGCCCTCTCGATGCCGGACTGGAACCGGCGACGCTTCCTGCTCCGATCCGGGGGGTTCGTGGGTAGCGCCCTGGCCGCGGGAGCCCTCGGCCGCCTGCTCCTCGATCGCCGGCATCCGTCCAGCGCCCCCGTGTCGGCGAGCCTTCCCGTGCCCACCGAGGTCGTGCCGCCCCTGACCACGGCGGAATCGCTGTCTGCGCCGGGGATCACGCCGATCGTGATCTCCAACAACCGCTTCTACCGGATCGACACCGAGCTGCTGGTGCCGCAGGTGGACGCCTCCACCTGGCAGCTTCGGGTGACCGGCATGGTCGACCACCCCCTGACATTCAAGTACGCGGAGTTGCTGGCGCTGCCGCTCTTCGAGCAGTACGTGACCCTCTCGTGCGTGAGCAACGACGTCGGCGGGAACCTCATCGGCAACACGCTCTGGACCGGGGTCCACCTCAAGGAGGTTCTCAACGAGGCCGGCGTGCGGCCGGGTGCCACGCAGATCGTCGGCCGGTCGGTCGACGGGTTCACCGTCGGGCTTCCCACCGCCTGGGCGCTCGATCCGGCCAGGGAGCCGATGATCGCGGTGGGCATGAACCGCGTCCCGCTGCCCGCCGAGCACGGCTACCCGGCGCGCCTGATCGTGCCCGGCCTGTACGGCTACGTGTCCGCCACCAAGTGGCTCTCCGAGATCGAGCTGACCACGCGGGAGGCGTTCGACGCGTACTGGGTGCGCCTCGGCTGGGCCAAGGACGGCCCGATCCTGACCGAGTCGCGCATCGACCATCCCACCGACGGGGCAGGCCTGACGGCCGGGCCGGTCGACATCGACGGGCTCGCCTGGGCGCCGGACCGCGGGGTCCAGCGCGTCGAGGTCCGGGTGGACGGCGGGCCCTGGCAGAGCGCCCTCCTCAGCCGCGCCATCTCGAAGGCGACCTGGGTGCAGTGGATGCTGCGCTGGCAGGCCACGCCGGGCACGCACACCATCGAGGTCCGAGCGACGGACGGGACGGGCGCGGTGCAGACGGCGACGCCGGGCGGCCCCGCGCCGGCGGGCGCGACAGGGTACGACCAGGTGCAGGTGACTGTGGCCTGAGAGCCACAGGGCCTTGCGGCGCCTTTTAGTTTCTATATGGAACGTATCTGCTATGCTGCGAGCATGGAGACGATCACCGCGATCGACGCGCTCGAGTCGCTGGCCGTCGGCTCGGTCGCCGTCACGACGCTGGCCCTGGCGCAGGCGGGCGTCGAGCTGACGTTCGCGCAGTGGCGCGTGCTGATGGTGGTCGCCGAAGGTGCGGATGGTGCCACGGTCGGTGAGATCGCAGCCCATCTGGGGTCCGCGACATCCCCGGCGAGCCGGCTGATCACCCGGATGCGGGGGCGCGGACTGGTGCTGACCCAGAAGGACGCGCGCGATCACCGGGCCACGCGGGTCCAGCTGAGCGAGCGGGGCTGGGCGGTGCGGGACCGCGTGGTGGCTCGCCGGCGTGAGCTGCTCGGTGCGACGCTGGAGCGGCTGCCGCCGCTCACTCCGCCGACCGTCCGCGCGCTCGGCGACCTCGGCGTCGCGTTGCGGGTCACGCCGTGAGCGGCGCGATCCCCCGGCGCCTGCGCGCGACGGCACTGCTGCTGGCCATCCGTCGCCGCATCCGCACCGCGCCCTACCTCCGGAAGTGGGTGATCCTGGGGGCCCTGATCGGCGTGGTCGCCGGCGTCGGCGCGATCGTCTTCTTCACGTCGCTCGAACTGGGTACCAGGCTCTTCCTCGGGCTCATGGCCGGGTACTACCCGCCCGGTACCGCCGGCGAGGGTGCGGCCCCCATCACGGCCGTC